>JBCCZC010000107.1:0-14651 GCA_039188505.1 Pseudomonadota bacterium
CGCGACGCGATCGCGCGGGCGACGGCCCCGGTCCTCGTCGTGCACGCTCGGCAGGACGAGCTCATCCCCTTCGCAATGGGCGAGGCCCTCTTCGCGGCGGCGCCCGCGCCGAAAGCATTCCTCGCCCTGACCGGCGACCACAACACCGCCTTCCTCCTCGACGAGGCGAACTACATCGAGGGGCTTCGCGGCTTCCTGGACCAGCACCTGCCCGATGCCGGTAACCCGGCGCGCTCGCCGCCCTGAGGCGGGCGTTGCTGCGCAGCGTCACTGGCCAGTCGACTTCGCCAAAACTGGCGCAGAGGAAGGTCGGCCCCCTTCTGCTTCGACGCTGCCATTCATCGACCAATGCAGTTACGCTCTTGCAACGATCTGGCTGGGTACGCGACTTCCGTCCATACTTCTGCGGCATCGGCGCCCTGCTCTCGGCGAACAATGCGCTGATTCGGCACACACGGACATTACCTGGAGACACTTCTTGACCAGACTCGACCAACGATGCTCGATAGGGGCCACCCCAAGGACAGTCAGACACGCCGCCTTTCGAGGATTCTTGCTGATCGTGTGGCTAGCGATGGTTCCGGTCGGGTGGGTTGCGGCGGACGTCCTCGCCGAGAGTCCGCCGAGCGGAACCACGACCACAGCCAAGGGGCAGGCCGTAGACATCGAGGCCACGTCGATCATCCTCCGCGAAGGTGCGGTCGCCGGATCGATCCTGAGCGCCGTGGACAACGGCGACTTCGTCCGCCCGATCGTCAATATCGTAATCAGCAATATCGAGTCCGCGACGACGGTCCGCACCCGGCTCTTTATCGACGAGGAGCCCTACTGCGACGACGAGATCACGATTTCCGGCAACAACCTGGTCTTCGAAGCCGATTGCGGCAGACCACTCAGTGTTCAGGGCTCCGAATTGCGGTTTCGCGCCGAGGTGGACTTTGACGACGCAATCGTCGAAAGCGACGAATCCAACAATCGATCCGCGCGGACCTACCGGATCGGGGACGACGTTTCGCTGGACCTGGTCGCCGACAACGTCGAGCTCATTGATTTCGAGGGGAATGTTGTCGAAAACCCGACGCCGCGCCAAAGCGTCCGCATTCGATTCACCTACAGCGTCAACCAGGATCCTAGCTTCTACCGGTCCTTCGAAATGAAGCTGAACAGTCAGGCCCTTTGCCGCTTCGTCGGCTCCAGACCGACCTCCGGCGGGAGCTCGACCACCACCTGCGGAAACGCGTTCAGCGTGCCCGATGGGGTCTTCGCGATCTCGGGCATCATGGATGAAGACTTTGATCAGGCTGAATCCGACGAACGCAACAACGAAGCGGTCAGGGTCTTTCCGCCCGGATCGGCGCCCACGGCAAGTACGGATTACGACGACGCCACTGCAAGGGTCTTCGAAGCACCGGAGCGCGGTGACGGACGCCTCGCTCGTGTCGCGACGTTGCTGGGAGCGGATAGCCTGGCGATCGATTCCCAGGGCAATGTGTTCCTCAGCGACCAAGCGGATCATCGCATTCGTCGCATCGACGCCCGCTCCGGGGTCATCGAGACCATCATCGGGGACGGCAGCGCGGGCTTCACCGGTGAGGGGATTGCAGGCGAGGCGTCACGCACCAATCTGCCGGGTGCCCTGGCGGTCGACGCCGCGGGCAACCTCTACTATGCGGACGTGTTCAACTCGCGCATTCGTCGCTGGGACGCCGCAACCGGAGTGGTGGATACCGTTGCGGGAAACGGGGCGGCAGTGGCCTTTGCCCTCAGTGGTCAACCCGCCGTAGAAGCCGCGATCGGTACGCCAACCGCGATCGCATTGTCCGACGACACGCTGTTTATCACCAATGGTCAGGGAGCGGGCTTCACGGTCGACCTCCCCACAGGCGTCCTGAATGTTACAAACGATGCGAGCAACCCCGGTAGCAGTTTCAACGTCAGCGCGGTCGCGGGGGACGGTCGGTTGCTGGCGGTCAGCCGCTTTGCGCTGTTCGACGTGACGACAGAACCGCCCGTTGAACTCGTTGACGGCGTCGGCTCGGCTGTCGCCATAGGCGGCATGATCGTCTACTTCGTGCGCGGGGAATCGATCTTCCGTTTCGATCTGGACGACCCTGAGTCGCTCGAGGAGTTCTGCTGTGCATCACGAACAAACGACGTCGAAGCCTTGGCGGTGGGTCCGGGTGGCGAGCTGTTTTTCGCCACGGTGAACGAGCGGGACCTCCAGGGCCGGGCCGTCAGCTCATCGATCTTCAAACTCTCCCCTGACGTTGAATCGGGAGCCACGGCAGCCACCCGTGCCATCGTGGACGTTGCAGGCACGGCGCCAACCCGGGAGTGCGCACTCGATCTGGAAGCCGCGCCGGCAGAAAGCCCGGAGCATGTCGCCCTGGGTCCTGACGGAATCGTCTATGTCGTGGACGGCGTCTCGGGCGATCTCATCGCGATCGACCGCTCGAACGGCGAAGTGGACGTCGTGGCGAGCTTTTCGAGCGTCTCGACCCTGGAAATCGACCGGGATTCCAATCTGTACATTCGCGAGGGAAGAACCCTGCACACCGCTCGGCGAGGCGAAGGGATCGTTTCCGAACTACAGCTGCGCTCCAACGCGATCGACGTCGTGATCAGCCCTGGTGGCAACAGCGGTCTGGTGCGCCGGTCGACCGGTTCAGGAACCAGCCAGCTGTGCGAGTTTCAGCTACCCGCGGGCGCCACCACCGCGTGCGTCGTTCTCCCAGAACAAAGCGCCGGGATCGGCGAGATCGCGACGGGTGCCGGGGGTTTCGACTTCTTCTTCAGCTCTGGTAACCAGATCCTGGGTGGCCGCTTCGCGGAGGACCCCGAGTTCGAGGTGATCGCTGGAACAGGCGTGTTCGCAGCCTTTGGCGAGTCAAATCCGCTGCGACTCACCGAAATCGACTCGGCCGAACGCCTCAAGACCGGATTGGACGGACGCCTTTATACGGCGACGGCGACGCGCATCCTTCGCATCGACCTCCAAGAGGATCGACTGGTCCGGGTGCTCGGCACGCCACTGGGGGTGCCCGGTGCGCGGCTGGGGCAGGAGCTCTTTCGATCGGATCGGGCGAGCATCAATCCTGCCGACTTCGCGGTCGACACCTCGGGGAATATCGTCTTTCTTCAGTTCGGAGAACTGTCAATCGGAATCGTCGAGCGCGTGGGGGGCACGCTCCTGATCCCGCCCACGGCCGGCGAGGGCGACGAGCTGGGCCGAGCAGTTGCCGCGGACGGCGCGTTCGTCGCCGTCGGGGCACCCGGCAGCGCGGGCACGGGATCGGGCGAAGGCTCGGTCACGATCTTCAGGAACGACGGCTGTCGCCTGATCACGGAGGCGCGCCTTTCCGCCCCAACCGGCTTCGACCCACTGGGCTTTGGGAGCGCGGTGGCGTTGTCGGGGAACCTGCTGGCCGTTGGCTCCGTCCCGGAACAAACAGCGAAAGGAAGCCAATCGGATCTCCAGGTCGCCATCTTCGAGCGGGCGAACCGTGACTGGCGATTCAAGGAGGCCGTCGCGAGTCCTGATGCTGACGCCCGCGGATTCGGCGGGTCTGTCGCGCTGAACGGGCAGTCGCTGGCGATCGGCGCACCGGCAACCGACGAAGGCGCCGGCCGGGCCTATGTGTTCTCTTTCGACGGCGCCAGCTTCTCAGCAGGGCGAGAGGTCCCGGCTGAGGCTGCGCTGCCCGGGGGTTTCGGCACCGCCGTGGCCTTGGGCCGGGATAAGCTCGCCGTCAGCGCACCGGGATCGGCGGTGGGCAATGCCATTGCCGGGAGCGTCGCCCTCTACGACCTACTGGGCGAGAACCTGGACCTGATCTCGACCGTGGAAGCGCCGTCCGATCAGGACCTCGGCTTCGGTAGCGCCGTGTCCCTCGCTGGAAACCGGATGGTGGTGGGGGCGCCTGACGCGACCGCAGCGCAGGGGCGCACCTATCTTTTCGACTTCGACGCCCGGGAGATTCGCATCGTGTCGGAACTCGTGGCCAGCGAGCTAAACGAGTCCGCTCGCTTCGGGGAAGCGGTCGCCATCGGCGATGAGCTGGCCTTCGTGGGCGCCCCGGGACTGCGAACCACATCGGACGGAACCGGCGGCGTATTCGCTTTCGATTTGCCATTCGAACCGGACGGCCGCAAGGGGGCTCAGACAGAACTGGTGAAGATCAATCCGAGCTTCTATCAAAGTGGGCTCGGCGCGGCCGTCGCAACTGCCGAGGGGCGCGGTTTCTTCGGTGCGCCTGGCACGGGCAAGAATCGCGGCGATGCCGTCGCATCCGAGGTCATCGCAAACCTCGGCGGCGTCGCCGGGCTCTGGTTCGATCCCTCGCTGGACGGCGAGGGCTACAACGTCATTCCGTCAGAGTCCGGGATGGTGGTCTTCTACTTCGGCTCCGACAGCAATGGTGATCGACTCTGGCTGGTCTCCGAGACGCTTGCCGATCCGATCCAGTTCGATTCGCCGACCCAGCTAGATCTCTTCGACGCGACCCGCGGGGACTTCGATACGCCGGTTCCCTCGAGCGAATCACTGAAACGCTGGGGGACGCTGCGCCTGACGCTGAACTCCAACGCCGCGGGCACCTTCGAGCTCAACGGCGTCGATGGACGGAAAGTGTCCACGGCGAACCGCCTGCTGTCGGTCAACGGTGCCCGCGGTGGCCTTGGGGGACTCTGGTTCGATCCCGCAGCGGACGGCGAGGGCTACAACGTCGTCACGGCCGAAGCTGGAACGGTGATCTTCTACTACGGGCGAAGCCGCTCCGGCGAACCGCTCTGGTTGGTCAGCGACACGATCGTCGAACAGAATAGTCTCGGGGCTGCTCCACTTTCGATTCCGGTCTTCCAGGCGTCGACGGGATCCTTCGACACACCATCGCCATCGAGTGATCTCGTGCCCTGGGGGCAGCTGACAGTGACCTTCTCCGCCTGCGACCGGGGCGAATTTTCACTCGACGGCAACGATGGCGAGAAGGTCTCTCGCTCCGTGCAGCTTGCCGCGGTGGTCGCTCGCCGGTGCGAAGCTCAACCACGGGGGCGGCGCGCGAGCGACCTCGCGCTGACTTGATCGCGGCTCCCACGTAGAATTCGCGCTTTGCCCCGCCCGATGGTCGGGCGGGCCCAGGCCCGAAGACGGATGGTCTTTTCCTCCACCACGTTCCTGTTCGTGTTCCTGCCGCTGTTTCTCGCGGCTTACGCCTTGCTGCCGTGGCGCAACGGCGTGGCACTGGCGTTCAGCCTGCTGTTCTACGCCTGGGGCGAGGGCGTCTACCTCCTGCTGCTGCTGGGAACGATCGCCGCAAACCACCTGTTTGGCGTGCTCATCGACTCGCGATCCTGGCGCAAGCTGGCGCTCGGCATCGGCGTCGCTGTCAACCTGACGCTCCTGGCGTATTTCAAGTACTTCGGCTTTCTGGTCGCCGATGTCCTGCAGCTGCCGATCCCCGCGGAGGACATCCCGCACCTGCCGCTGGGCATCTCGTTCTTCATCTTCCAGTCGATCTCCTACCTCGTCGACGTCTACCGGGGCGACGCCAGGCGCGCGGACTCGGCCTTCGACCTGGCGCTCTACATCTCCATGTTCCCGCAGCTCGTGGCGGGACCGATCGTGCGCTACGCCTCCGTGTCCGATGCGATCCGCGAACGGGAGATCCACTTCGACGACGTGAAGTCGGGCATCGGCCTGTTCATCGGGGGCCTCTGCTACAAGACGCTGCTGGCCAATAACGTGGCCGAGGTGGCCGATGCGGCCTTCGCCGTGCCCCTGGATCAGCTGGACGTCATGACGGCGTGGGTCGGTACGATTGCCTACACGCTACAGATCTTCTTCGATTTCGCCGGCTACTCGCTCATGGCCATCGGCATCGGACGCGTGATGGGATTCGAGTTTCCACAGAACTTCAACTACCCCTACGTCTCGAAATCGATCACGGAGTTCTGGCGGCGCTGGCACATGTCGCTATCGTCCTGGTTCCGCGACTACCTCTATATTCCGCTCGGCGGCAATCGGAAGGGAACGCTCAGGACCTACGTCAACCTGTTCGCGGTGTTCTTCCTCTGCGGCCTCTGGCACGGAGCGTCCTGGACCTTCGTCGTCTGGGGCATGTTCCACGGGCTCGTCCTGGTCGCGGAGCGCGCTGGCGTCGGCCGGATCCTCGCCCGCTCGCCAGCGCTGCTTGCCCACGCCTACACGCTGCTGCTGGTAATGATCGGCTGGGTGCTGTTCCGAGCCGAAACCTTCGAACAGGCCTGGCGCTTCCTGGTCGTGATGTTCACCGGCGGCGACGTGCCTGCGCTACCGCTGGCCCAGCTCAGCACCAACGAGAACCTGTTCTACGCACTGCTCGGCTTCTTCCTGGCGACCCCGGTCTTAGGCCGCTGGCTGGGCCGCCTTGGCGATCTCCAATCAGCGGGCCGATGGCTCGGGGCTCGGGCAGCGGCGATGTACTCGCTGGCCTTCGTGGCCTTCGCCTTCTGCGCCATCTACGTGATGGCTGGCACCTATAACCCGTTCATCTACTTCCGCTTCTGACATGAGCGCAGCCCGCCTCGCCAGCAACGCCCGGATCCTGATCGCCTGCTGCGCCCTGCTGCTGGCGATTCCGGCGATCGTCGGCTTCTTCTTCACCGACCACGAGGCGCGCGGCCGCTGGGAGAAGCGCGATCTGGCGGCGATTCCCGCGGTTGCCGACGAGAGCCCGTATTTCGAGGGCGTGTCGGCCTTCGTCGACGATCATATCGGCCTGGCGGTTCCCCTCAATCAGCTCTATCGGCGACTGCTGTTCTTCGGATTCCGGGACAGCCCCATCGATCGCGTCACGGTCGGTGCTGACGGCTTCGCGTTCCTTAACTCGCACGACGACACCCGCCAGTACCAGAATTTCGATCTGCTCTGCTTCGACGGCCAGGACAACGCGCTCGTCGCCGACCGCGTGGCGCTGCTGGCACGCCTCTATGACCTCTTCGCGAGCCGCGGCTACGACGTCTCCATCGGCGTGGCGATCTCGAAGCCGGTCCTCTACCCGGAGAAGCTGCCGGGAAACCTCCCGCAGCGCTATCTCGAGGCCTGCCCAAACTACCGCGAGACGGCCAACGTGCCGGTCCAGGTTCGCGACGCGCTGCTGGCCAGCGGCCGTACGATCCACTACCCGCTCGAGCAGTTCGTCGAGGCGCGGAACGAGGATCATTTCTTCCCGAAGAACAACTTTCATTGGAACGGCAGGAGTGCCCACCTCTTCGCCCGCAGCCTGTTCGAAGCCCGGCAGTTCGGCGTGCCGGAGGACTTCTCTGCCGGCGCGCGCCTGATCAGCGTCCGGGCCGACATGAAATATCTCGGTTTCGATCGAAACGCCACCGTCTGGCGCTTTCCTTACCGGGGCTTCGGCGTCACGCAGCAGTTTCGGGAACCCGAATTCATCCGGGAGCATTTTCCCGGAGCCCGGGACTACTCGTTCTTCGAGACAGAGAATCCCATGACCGAACGGCGGGCGCTGGTGCTGAGCAACTCGTTCGGGCGCTACCTCGCACCCCATCTCGCGCCGGCGTATCGCTCCCTGGCGCAGGCCAACCTGAATCACCTGCGTCCGCGGGAGATGCGGCGCTTCTTCGATGAGTTCCCGCCCAAGATCGGCGCCACCGACATCATCCTCCTGATCCACGACCGGGCGCTGATCGACCGCTGGAGCCTCGACGACATGATCCGCGCCCTCGAGCCGGACGACGGCAGGAGAAAACCGCGACGGCGGCGGTGATCGGCCCCCGGCGACTCGCGCTATAGTGGCGACATTCCGGGAGGAGGGACGCCATGAAACTGTTCACGCTGGCGCTGTGTGCGCTACTTGCTCCGTTGGCGCAGGCGGCGCCATTCGCGGACACCGACGGGCTGCTCATCGAGTACGACCGTCGCTCCGATGGGCCGGTCAATACGGACTGGAGTCCGCTGGTGAGGGTGTTCGGGGACGGGCGCCTGGAGATCGCGATCCCCTGGCACGACCGCCGCGCCGGCCGTTATGAGGGCCGGCTGGGTGCGAACGAGCTGCGCGACCTGCTCCGGGCCGTCGAGCTCAGCGGGGTGGCCGGTGCCGAGCCCAAGACGCTCGCAAAGACGAGGCAGGTGGCGCTGGCGGAGCTCGACACGGTGGTCGTGTCCTCCGAGACGGAGATCACGCGCTTCGTGTTCGCGCTGGCCGGGCGGCAGAAGACGGTCCAGTCGACCTGGAAGAACCTCCGTATGGATGCCCAGCTCCTGGGCAAGCGGATCGATACCTTCGAACGTGCCTGGACCATGGACCAGCAGCTCCACGCCCTCACCAAGCACCCGAGCCTGGTCCGCGTCGCCGATATGCCAATCGCAGGGGGGTACCAGCGATGATCACCGGTAATCGCCTGCTGCTCGCGATCGCGGCCGCCACGGTACCCTCCCTCGCTGCCGGCGGCGGCTTTACCTCCGCGGATTTCCCGCTGTTCGGGCCGATCGAACCGAACAACGTCTCGCACCCGATGGGCTACAACGTCCAATCCGGCAATCCCGCGAACCTTACGGTCAATGTCTGTATCGTCCCAGGTTCGACCGACGCAGCCGCGCTCCGGGTGCCCATCGAGAATGTCGTCGACACCTTCAACAACATGGTCCCGGTGCCGGTCAATATCCGGACGGCGTCGAGCTTCAGCACCGCCTTCGACTTCGAGTCCGTGGCGCTGCACGAGGTCGGGCACTGCCTCGGCTTGAATCACCCGAACGCCGCTGGCGAATCACCGGGGACGACCGAGCAGCGCGAAAGCACCAAGGCGATTCCGGGCAGCAACGGCGTGCTGAACTACAACACCGGTGCGGACGGCCTGTTCGGTTCGCCGGACGACCTCCGCGGCGACGACGTGAACATCCACTACTTCGAGCCGGGGGTGAACAATCCCTTCCGCATCATGCGAGAGGTGGACGCGACCAACTATTCGATCGAGCTGGCGGATCTGCCCAACGGCGACAGCTACGCGGCGAACGCCGAACGGGAGGTGGGGGCGAGCGCCCGTTTCAATGTCGCGCCCGACGACTGCGCCGGCGGCTTCTTCGCGGCCAACCAGCGCTGCGCCGAAGCGGTCATGCAGCAGGGGACCTCCAACGCCGAGATCCAGCGTGCCCTCGGCCCCGACGACGTCGCTACGCTGCTCTACGCCCGCAGCGGCGTCGACCGGATCGCGGGTACCGGCGATGACTACACGCCGACGCTGGTTTACCGCGGCATCACGGCCAGCAACTGCGACATCAACGTCTCGCTGAACAGTGCCGAGACCGGTTTCGGCGTGTGCCGGACAAGCTTCAACAGCGCATCGGCCAACTTCAATGACGCCGCGGATGCGATCGCGTTCATTCGCTCCGACGCCTTCTTCAGCGAGACGACGAACTGGGAATTCTCGACCGTGCGCATCCCGATGCCGGCGGCCGATGGCGCGACTGTGGCGCCGGGCGAGACGACCGTCGTGAGCGCGTCGGTGCTGGCGAACGACGTGAACCAGGAGGGCTCGGGGTCGCTCGAAGTGACCACGATGAGCCTCGGCGGCCCGTTCGCCGGCACCGTCGATATCGAAAGCAACGGAACGTTCAGCTACACGAACACGGATGCGGGCGCCACGAGCGATCTGTTCGTGTACGAGGTCTGTGTGGCCGGCACGGTCGCCTGCGCCCACCAGATCGTGGAGCTGACGATCGATGCCGACGTGCTTGACCTCGTGTTCCGCGACGGCTTCGAGCGGCGATAAGCCGCGGGCAGTCGCGGATCCGTCAGTCCGGGTAGCGCTTCATCACCGCCTGGCAGCGACCGCCCTTCGGGTCGTCGTGGCAGGGCTTGAACTCGAGGTTGCAGGCGACGCGCGCCTGGGTGCGCGCATCGGCCGGGAGCTTCGAGCCCTTCCCCTTGCCTGTGGCCTGCTGCGACGCCTTCTTCTCCACGCAGCGAGCCATCGCCTGATCGACCGGGCCCGCCACAGCGGACAGGCCCAGGCCAACCCCGAGAATAAGAACGTACAGTCGGGTCATGGCGCCGTTTCCCCCCGCGAATGGACAGGGTCATCGTGCGCCAGCGTGGACGCGTCTGCAAATCCTCTGCTCAGACCACGGCGCAGGCGCCGTCCGTGCAGCGCCCATCGGCGGTGGCGTCGGGAGCGGCCGGACTTGCCACCAGCGGCGACGCTTCGCCGATCAGCGCCATCAGTTCGGCGCCGAGCTGCAGGTCCGGCACCGCGCCGAAGTGTTGCTGGCGCAGCACGCCGCCGCGGTCGAAGAGCAGCAGCGAGGGCGTCCCCCGGAGCCGGTACCGCGCCATGGTCTTCGGAATCCCGGTGCCGTCGGGTTCGTCGATCGCGATCGGAAAGTCCAGCCGGTACTCGAGCACGAACGCCTCGAGCGCGACGCGTGTCTGGGCTGCATGATGCTCGAAGACGCTGTGCAGGCCGAGAACCTGCACGTCGTCGCGGGGAAACAGCTCGTGGATCCGGTCCGCCTGCGGCAGACCATGGCTGACGCAGCCGGGGCAGAGCATCTGGAAGGCCTCGACGACGACGACCTTGCCGCGCAGTTCCGCGAGCGTGAGCGGCGGGCTGTTGAGCCAGCCGGAAACCTGGAGTTCGGGTGCAGTGTTCATGAATCATCTCCTCGTTCGAGGCGGGGCGCTGAGCCCCGCCTCGGGACTTTCAGAAATCACCATCGATGATGTACGGGTGGGACCAGAGGATGACCTGCAGCAGGACCGCCTTGAGCCACGCCTGGTGCATCGCGTTCACGTCCTCGGGCGAGGCGCCGCCGCGCTCTAGGAACGGCTTCAGCGTCGCGGTCACCGGATACGTCAGCGCCACGACGTAGCGGAACGGGATGTGGTTCGGCCCCGTCACGCCGTCGGTCACGTTCTTCGAAACCCGGTGGTGGCGACGGCCGATCTCATACTGGTAGTCGAGCCAGGCCTGATCGTAGTTCGCGTCCGCCGTATCGAGAATCCACTGCCGGAATCGGGCTCGAACGCGGGCGAGGTACTCGCCATCCGCTGCGCCCGCGGCGTCGTGGAAGTAATACAGCAGGTGCGGGTTGGCGCCGACGAAGCCGTACCAGGTATCGAGGATCTCGTCCGCATGCGGCTCGAGCACCGCGCGACTGCGACGCAGCCAACCGATGTCTTCGTCGGTCAGGAGCAGCGTGGCGCGCAGCCCATCGAGGTCATCGATGGTGAAGGGCGCCGTGGCAAGCTCGGACGCGCCGTGCGTATAGCCGGCCGCTTTCGCCGCGAGCGCACCCGCGACCGGGAGCCCGATGGCCAGCGTGAGAACGAGCAGTCTTCTGCCAAGCATGACCTCACCCCCCCTGCTCGACGGCGTCGAGGCTGGCGCCGTAGTTGATATGGAGGGCGTGGCCGTTGGTCACGAGCGCCGGGACCGACCGAACCCCCGCGTCGCGGGCCTCCTGGAGGCGGCCCGGGTCCGAGCCAAGGTGGACCACCTCGACGGCTACGGCCGGGTCGATGAGATCGAGCAGCTGCTGTTCCGCGCTGACGCAGATGGGGCAGCCCGCGTGGTAAAACCGTGCTGTGTGTGCCATGGTGAACGTGTCTCCTGTCTCTAGCCAGGTGGGTTGACGAACAAGAACGCCCTGACCGTTGCCGCGGTCGGGGCGTTCGCTTTTCCGGCTCAGGTCACCATCGACAGCCGCTGCCAGGCAGCGGCGGCCTCCGGTTCCCCGGCCGGATCGTGATCGCCGCAGTCGAGGCGCAGCTGCGCATCACCGAAGGCGGCGTTCACGAAATCGCAGTGATGGGGCGCCTGTGCGTCCCCATGCACGTTCGGACGGAAATGCCGGCAGGTCACGCAGAGCCGCTGCACCGGGATGGCCCCGGTGAGCTGGAGCCTGCGGATGACGCCGGTCAGCGTTCGGAGGAGCGCGGCCCGCTCCACCTCATCGAGCTCTTCGAGCGCTTCCTCGAGCGCGGCGGGCACACCCCGCAGCTGCTCCGCGGCCGCCCTACCCTCGCCGGTCAGTCGGACGATGAAGGCGCGCCCGTCCTGCGGATCACGCACCTTCTCGAGCAGCCCACGCCGCTCGAGCGTCGCGACCGCGTCGCTAGCGGTCGGCTGACGGACGCCGAGAAGCTCGGCGAGCGCGGTCACCCGCAGCCCCGAGCGCGTCAGCAGGAGGCCGAGGATCCGCGCCTGGGTCTCCGTGATGCCGAGCGCTTCACCCGCCGCCCAGAGGTCGCCGCGCAGCAGCGTGGCGATGCGCAGGAAACCGGCCGTGATCTGTTCCGTAGGATTCATGGGCGAGATAATACATAGGATAACTATATTAATCAATCGCGTTTTCGCTGGCGGGTTTCGCCAGGCCTCTGCGTGACATCCTCCGGCGGCCATCCACGGCCGCGATCAAGGAGGAGAAGACACATGAAACTGTTACTGATGTTCGCCCTGGCTCTTGCGGCGAAACCGGCCACGGACGCGCCGTTCGAGCTGCCGACCATGCGAATCGAAGCTCGCGCGCACGCGCTCGAGATCGACATCGACACGCTCACCAAGGACCTGCTGGCGCTGAATGATCGCCTGGCCGCACGACGAGCGGCGCTCGCCGCGTGCATGGCCGCGGCGCGGGACGCCGACGAGGCCACGCGCTGTGACGTCAACGACGATGAGCGCCGGCGCGTGGTGGCCCTCGCCAACCTGAGAACCCGCAATGGCAAACTCCTGTCAGACGCGCGACGTCGCTGAGGCCCTCCCGCGGAGTGGCGCTGCCGGCTCGCGTCGGCAGCGCCGTTTCCATTTCCGGGGCGGCCCACCCTGGCGCCACGTGCTAGCCTCTACGGAATCCCCGAGCCAGGAGCGGCGCATGGAGGCCCCCGACGCCGGCGACATCACCCAGGCCCTGCGCGCAAGCCTCGACGGCGACAGCGACGCGGTCGAGAACCTCTATGGTCTCGTGTACGCAGACCTCAAGCGACTCGCGGGCTTTCAGCATCGCCGTTCGCCGGACGCGGTGACGCTCACCCCGACAGGGCTCGTCAACGAAGCCTTCCTGAGGCTCGTCAACTACAGCAATGCCGACTGGGGCGATCGCAATCACTTCTTCGCCGTTGCCAGCAAGGCCATGCGCCAGGTAGTCGTCGACGAGTGCCGCCGGCGCCTCGCCGAGAAGCGCGGCGGTGGCGCCGTGCATGAAGACATCGACGCGATCGAGGTTCCGATCGAACGTCGGGCCGAAGCGGTGCTCGCCGTCAACGAGGCGCTCGATGAGCTGCGCACGGAAAACGAGAAGCTCGCGGGGGTGGTGGAGTGCCGCTTCTTTGCCGGTCTCACCGAGGAAGAGACGGCGCAGGCGACCGGCCTGTCGCTGCGATCCGTACAGCGTTACTGGCAGCAGGCTCGCGGCCTGCTGCGCGAACGGCTCGAGGACGACTTCGGCTGAGGGCGGGTTCAGGGCCCGCCAGCGCGATACTTGCGTCAGCCAGGGCCATCAATAGCTGGCTCGGTACAGCGCGTTACGCGCCGCTGAACTCTCGCCGCCGCTGACCGCGCATCTCGCTTGAGCGACCTCAACCCCTGGCGATCACTCCCCGATCATCCCTTCGCTGGCGCTTCAATGGCTGTGCGAAACGGCACCCATACCGTTTGCTGCACCAGGGATTTCGCGCGATCGAACGAGCTGCCCTCGCCAGCAACGCCGAGAAGTCGAGCGGCCGATGGAGCAGCCGGGCTAGCGTTGAAACCCGGCCAGGGTCGCCGCGAGGTCCGCACGGTAGGGCGCTTCCGCCAGTACCGTCGCCAGCAACTCGGACGGTGCCTCTGGAAGCGGCTGTCCCGCACGGGCATGGGACTCCAGGCGCGCGACGCGCAGCCGCAGCGCGGCAGGGTGGCTCATCACGTCGCCGGCGCGGATCGCCGCGAAGGCTCGATCGAAGGCCACCCGCGATGCTTCCGGGCGACCCGCGCGCGCCTGCGCCCAGCCGAGCCGCTCCCAGGTCTGGGCGTAGTGCAGCGTCGCATCCTCGCCGTTGCCAGCGCGAAGCTCGATGACGTGCTCGAGATCCGCAACGGCGCCGCCATGGTCACCGCGCTGCGACCGGAGCTCACCGCGCAGTTCGAGCGGGTAGGCCAGCCGCGGTGAATCCTCGCCGAACTGGGCCGTGCGGATCCTCAGGCCATCGTCGACCAGCACCGCCACACCCTCGGTCAGCCCCTGGGCGAGCATCGCGTCGGCCAGGAGCAGCGTGCTGTTGCCGGTCGTCTGCGCGTCCGCTCCATAGGCGCGCTGCTTGCACGCCACGGCATCCATGAGGATCGCCTCCGCGTCCTCGAAGCGCCCCTGGACCCTCCGGTTGTCGCCGATGTTGTTCATTACCTTGCAGAGGTTCGGGTCATCGGGCGCGTGCACGCGCATGAGGTCCTGGAGCGCCAGCAGGACGCGCTCGGCCTCCCGCACGCGGCCGAGATTCTCGAGCGCATTCGAATAGTTGAAGCGAAGAATCATGGCGCCGCGGCTGCCACCGTCACCGCGCGCGTCGAAATGGCCGATCGCCTCCTCGAAGAGCAGCGCGGCCCGCGCCGGTTCGTCGAGGTGGGTCCAGGCGCGCGCCATCTCCCCCAGGAGGCGGGAGATGTCGGGGTGGTCCGGCGAC
>JBCCZC010000108.1:0-14635 GCA_039188505.1 Pseudomonadota bacterium
CCATGCGTCAGGCCGCGGCCTACTACGAGCGGGCCATCGAGCTCGACCCCGGCTACGCGTGGGCCTGGGCGACCATGGCCGATATGTATCGCAACCTCTGGCTGGTGCTGCCTGCCTCGGAGGCCGCTCCGTACCAGGACCTGTCCGACCGGGCGATGGCGGCGGCGATCGAGCTGGCCCCGGCGTCTTCGGTCGTGCGCAGGACCCAGGCGTTCCACCTCGTCGACCGCGGAGACTACCTCGGTGCCGAGGCCGCCCTCGCGCAGGTCCAGGAGTTGGACGGCCTGGTGTCCACCAAGGCATCCAGCGCCTACGTCTCGCTCCTGATCAAGACCGGCAAGGCACGGGAGGTGGAGCCGATCGTCGCCCTTGGTCGTCGCCGGGAGCCCTTGTCGGCCGGTGCCGCGATGTACCTCGGCCACGTGTACGCCATGCAGGGACGCGTCGAGGAAGCGCTGGATGAACTGGAACGGGGCTACGCGGCCGACCTCAAACGTGGCCTCATCAGCGTCGAAGGCCTCGTGACGAGCCTGGCCACGCGCGACGACGACGTCGTCGCCCGCTGGCTGGAGCGCGCCGTGGACTACCAGCCCCCCGGCGCCATGGGCATCCACACCGCCATGGCCGCGCGCCTGGGGGATCGGGATGAGGCGCTGCGCTTCCTGCGCCGGGGCTTCGCCGAACGCGCCGTGCCGGACTACTACGTGATCCTCTGGGCGGCCTACTACGGGGACGAGGATCTCGCCCTGGACGCACTGCGGCGCTACCCCGACCCCTGGGCCCTCTGGGCACCGGTCCTTGCGGAGGTGCGGCGCTCACCGGCCTTTGCCGGCATCGTCGAGAGCACGACCCTGCCCCTGTACTGGGAGCGCCACGGTTGGGGCGATTTCTGCGAGCGCGGCACCGACCGCGTGCTCACCTGCTACTAGGGGCCTGGCCCCGGCGAGCGCTCCGGTAACGGACCTACCAGTCCACCGGCAGGACATCGTCCGACAGGTTGGCGGCGATGATTCGCCGGATCTCCACCGCCAACTCCCGAAACAGGCCGCGGGCCGGAGAAGTCGGACGCCAGGCCAGCGCATGGAGACGCATGAGGGTCTCGCCCTCGACGTCGACGATGCCAAGCTCGTCGCCCGCGCGGATCTCCGATTTGACGTAGAGCGCAGGTAGGAAGGCGATCCCGAGGCCCATGACCACCATGTGACGCAGCGTGTCGAGGCTGGTGCCTTCATAGTCTCGCCGCAGGGTCGCGCCAAGGCGGTCACAGAGGTCGCTGATCTGGCGATGGAACAGGTGGTGCTCATCGATCGTGAGCACCTCCTCGCCCTGCAGGTCCTGGCTGCTGACCGTCGACCGGTCGGTCAGCCGGTGCTCCCGCGCCATGGCCAGCTTGAGGGGCTCGCGGAAGAGCGGTACCACGGTGAAGTCCTGCGCCGTCAGCGGCAGCGTGGTGAGCACGAGATCGTGACGCCCGTCCCGGAGCTCGTTCTCCAGATCGGCCGGCGGCGCCTCCCGTACATACAGCTTCAAGGCCCGATAGAGGCCATGAATTCGCGGGAGGATGTGCGGCAATAGGTAGGGCCCCAGCGTCGGGGTGACCCCCATGCGGTAGGTGCCCACGACGCCGCCGGACAGGGATCCCGCGTGGTCGACGATCCCCTGCACCTGCTCCAGCACGGCCCGCGCATCGGCCAGCAGCTCCCGGCCCGCCGGCGCCAGAGCCGTGCCGGCACGAGAGCGCTCGAACAGCTGCACGTCGAGGATCTCCTCGAGCGCTGCGATCTGTGCGGTCAGGGTCGGCTGCGTGATCTCGAGGCGCTCGGCAGCCCGGCGAAAGCTCCCGTGTTCGGAGAGCGCCACGTAGTAGCGCAGCTGGCGGAGAGTCAATCGATCGATCGCGGGCATGGGTCTGATTTCTGCAGGAAATTGTCGTCGCGCCGTGACGGATTATAGAGAAATCCTATCACCTAACTTCCGATATTGGGATTATTTTTAGCACCGAAATCTGAGACTCTGGCCATCACGCCGGCGGTCACCGGCATTTTTTTTGTTCTCAGGGAGTTTGCAGCGATGGATAAGCGCGCCTACACCCCCTCGCCGGGGGTCCGTCATCATGTTTAAGTTCGACACCTCCAACATGCGGGGGGACATCTACGGTGGCATCACCACCGGGATCGTCGCCCTGCCGCTGGCCCTCGCGTTCGGTGAAGCTTCGGGCGCAGGCCCGATTGCCGGCGTCTATGGGGCCATCTTCGTGGGCTTCTTCGCCGCGCTTTTCGGCGGCACCGGCGCCCAGATCTCCGGCCCGACGGGCCCGATGATCGTCGTCTTCGCGGGCGTCTTCGCGTCGCTTGGCGGCGACGTCAAGCTGATCTTCGCGACGGTGATCCTCGCCGGCATCATTCAGATCATCATGGGTGTTCTGAAGCTCGGGCAGTACATACGCCTGGTCCCCTACCCGGTGGTGTCCGGGTTCATGAGCGGCATCGGCTGCATCATCATCGCTCTCCAGGCGGCCCGACTCTTCGGCCACGAACCCGCTGGCGGCGGCACCGTGCCGGCGCTCTCGGCGATTCCGGGCGCGGTCATGGACCCGAACTTCGTCGCCCTGGCAATTGGCCTGCTCACCCTGGGCATCGTATTCTTCTGGCCGAAGAACTGGGGTAAGTGGCTTCCGGCGCCGCTCGCGGCCCTGGTCGCCGGGACGCTGATGAGCCTGGTCATCAAGGGCGCACCGATCCTCGGCGACATTCCGACCGGTCTGCCGTCCTTCATCACCCCGGCGTTCAGCCAGGAAACGGCGTTCATCATGCTCGAGGCGGCGTTCATTCTCGCGCTGCTGGGCGCGATCGACAGCCTGCTCACTTCGCTCGTCGCTGACAACATGACCCGGACGCGCCATGACTCCAACAAGGAGCTCATCGGTCAGGGCATCGGCAACACGGTCGCCGGCTTCTTCGGCGGCATTCCGGGCGCCGGCGCGACCATGCGGACCGTGGTGAACATCCGTACGGGTGGTCTGACCCGCATTTCGGGCATGCTGCACAGCGTGCTGCTCCTGGCCGTCATCGTGGTGCTGGCCCCGCTCGCCGAGCTGATTCCCCACGCGGTGCTCGCGGGCATCCTCGTGAAGGTCGGCTACGACATCATCGACTTCGCCTACCTCAAGCGCGCCCATCAGGGCCCGCGCTGGGACCTCGCGCTGATGGTCCTCGTGCTCGGTCTGACCGTGTTCGTCGACCTGATCACGGCCGTCGGCGCCGGCGTCGTTCTCGCTGCCCTGGCGTTCGTCAAGCAGCTGGCCGACGAGCAGCTCAAGTCCTTCGGCAAGGAAGTTCCGCCCGAGACCAGCGAGGAAGAGCTCGCGGTGCTGAACAGCACCCACGGTCGAGTGACGCTGTTCGACTTCGGTGGCCCGCTGAGCTTTGGAGCCGCCGCCGACGTCGGCCACCAGGTCCGCGAGAAATCCAAGCGTGGTGCACGCGCCATCGTGCTCGACTTCTCCCGGGTGCCCTTCGTCGACGTCTCCGCGGCCCGCGCCGTCGAGACCATCGGCTGCGACGCGCGGCACGCCAACAAGCGAGTGTTCATCTCGGGCATGAGCGACGAGGTGAAGAAGACCCTCCTGGGCCTCGACGCAGTCTGCTGCCTGTCAGCTGATGACACCTACTTCGAGAATCGCCTCGACGCCCTGCGGGCAGCGGCGCGCTTCGTCGAAGAGGCCGCGCACGGCGACGTCATTCCCGACGGCGCCCAGCCCGCGACCTGATAGTCGTTCGGCGCCGCCCCGGCGGCGCCGAAACCCCGCGACGGAGGCTCCAGCGGCCTCCGTCTTCTCATGAGCTCCGGAACGACGACGATGGGCCCTCACCGCACCGCAAACCTGATCCCGACATGGTCGCTCGGGAGTCTGCTTTGCCTCCTGGTCGGGCTGTCCGGCGCTGAGGCGCGGACCTCCGCGGAGATCCTCGACGCATCAAGCGACTCGGATTGGCGGCAAGCCGCACCGGCGAATCTGCTCTACGTGGAACTGCCGACCGGGACCGTCGTGTTCGAACTCAACCCGACGTTTGCGCCGAAGCATGTCACAAACATCCGGCACCTCGTGGCGGCCGGCTACTACGGCGGCTCCAGCGTCGTGCGTTCCCAGGACAACTACGTGGCCCAGTGGGCGAACACGGCCGACCCGGAACCATCGCTCGGGGAGGCCGTCGAGGCCCTTGCTCTCGAGTTCTACGTACCTGCGGACGCGCTGGCGGCCACGCCGGTCAGCGATCGAGACGCCTACGCCGCAACCGTGTCGATCGTCGACGGGTTTCCCGTGGCCAGCGACGGTGAGAATGCCTGGCTGACGCATTGCTACGGCATGCTCGGCGTCGCCCGCGGCGCCCCGGACTCGGGAAACGGCACGTCGCTCTACGTGGTCAACGGCCACGCACCAAGGCATCTGGACCGGAACGGCACGCTTGTCGGCAGGGCGCTCGTCGGGATGGAACACCTCTCCGTGCTGCCGCGCGGAACGGGGCCGCTGGGGTTCTATGAGGAGCCGCAGCAGCCGGTACCGCTGAGGTCGGTTCGACTCGGAAGCGATCTCGAGGCGGCGGAACGGCTCGATATTCAGGTGCTTCGCACGGATACCCCGTTGTTCCGGGAGTATCTCGCAGCGCGGCGAACGCGGACGGAGGACTGGTTCGCCCATGCTACCGGTGCGATCGGCGTCTGCAACGTGCCGGTGCCGACACGAATCAACGCAGGTCCGGAGTAGCGCAAGCAGGCGTTCCCGGCGCGTTTTCAAGGGACCCGCGGACCGCTCTCCGGCCGCTGGATCCGACACAACACGACGATCAACACATTCAACGGAAGAGGGATAGAGATGAGCAATCAGATCACCGAACAGGAAATGAACGAAGCACGCCAGATCTGGGGCGACGCCCTGGTCGCGGTTTCCAAGGCGTATGAAGAAGGTGGCATCGACGCCGCGACCGAGGTCGCCAACGGCGCGCTGGACGCGGCCTATGGCTACAACCTCGGACCGGTTCTGTTCAAGCCCACCCTGGCCAGCGGCGAGAAGACCTTTCGCCCGACCCGTGAAGGGGCGCTTTCCTACTTCGTTGGCCACAACGATGAGTACCCGCTCGACGGCGGCTTCGGCATCAAGGGCTGGCGCGACGTGGTCTCCGAGACCTCGGCCACGTTCATCGAGGGCGATGTCGCCATGTGGATGGGTTGGGTGACGTTCACCGACAAGAACGGCGATGTGACCAAGGTCGACAAGAGCTGGGGCTACAAGAAGGACGAGAACGGCACGGTCCGAATCGTTCTGCATCACTCGTCCCTGCCCTACCAGCCCTGAACGAGCACACGGTCCGGCGCTGCGTCGCCTGATCGTCTGACCTCGAATCGAGCGGCCCGGTGCGTGAGCGCCGGGCCGTTTTCGTTTGTGGTGCTAACCGGGCAAGGGCTCCGGCCGTCCAAGAGAAAACGAACCGGACCCGCAGCATGACACCGACCCTGTTTCTTGCCCTCGCCCTTGGTGCAGCGCCGCCCACCTTCCACAACCTGGAAGTCACCGTCGTGAACGACCCGCCCGGCCGGTCGGCCTGGCCTGCCGGCGACGGCTGGGTCGGCTTCGCCTTCGATCTCGTCGAGCGCCGCGAGGGGCCCTGCTGCTGGCACGGCCACGGCAGCCGGAAAGGCCGACGCGGCTGCCATCTCACCAGCAGGGATCGCGGGTTTGTCGAAGACTCGGGCACGAGGCGCCTATCGGAGCGCGCCTATTTCCTCGGTCGGATCGAGGCCGGCACCGTCGTCGAGGCCACCGTCGTCGCGGAGCACTGTCCGCTCACCGGCAACGGCGAAGCCGTGCGCTGGCTTGCCACCGACAACGCACACGAACGTCTCTCGCGCCTGACCCGGACCGGCAGCCGTCGGGTTGCCAGCACGGCTCTCCATGGCCTGGCGGTCCTCGACGGGGATGGCGTCACCGATGAGCTGCAAACCCTGGCTGTCGATCCGCCGCACCGGGACGTCGGCCGCGGCGCCGTGTTCTGGCTGGGAGAGGCCCGCGGTGACCGCGGCCTTGACGCCCTGGACGAACTGCTGCGGGAGCTGCCGCCCGGCGGGCGTCGCGAGGCCATCAACCACGCGCTCCACGCCAACGGGACCCCGGGAGCAACCCGGCGCCTGCAACGAATCGCGACCGATGACCCCGTTCGGGAGCAGCGCAACGACGCCGTCTTCTGGCTGGCCCAGGACGACGATCCAGCGACGCTCGAGGCCACGGCCGCCCTGATCGGGGATCTGCTCGACGACGTCGACCCTGATGCCGACGCTTCGCTCTTCGCCCTCAGCGAGATCGACCTACCCGCCGCGACTGCACTGCTCGAGCGGACGGCGCAGGAGCACGGCGAGCCGCGGGTACGCCAGGAGGCACTGTTCTGGCTGGCGCAGGCGGCCCCGGAGCGGGGCCGTGAGCTCGCGGTCGCCCAGATCCACGCTACAGCGCCCGGCAGCCGCGCCCAGGAGGCGGCCTTCACGGCCCTGATGCAGCTACCGGACGGCATGGGCACCGGCGCGTTGATCGAGCTGGCGCGCTCCCCGGGTCCCCGGGAGACGCGCCGGCAGGCCTTTTTCTGGCTGGCCCACTCCGATGATCCGCAGGCGGTTGCCGCCCTGACGGAGATGCTCGAAAAGCGTTGATTGGAACGGCCCGGCGGACAACGCCGCCGGGCCGCTTCGCGCTACTCCGTTTCGAAGCTGTCGGCGAAGATTCGCTCCGGCAGCGGCTCGATCACATCGGCCTCGACCAGGCCCGCGACAGCGCGCGCCGTCGCCGGCAGCTCGCCGATCCGGCTAACGCCGCCGCTGGCATCCACGCTCACCAGGACGTTCGGTGCCTCCGGCCCCGTCAGGAATCGCTCCGTGCGCCGCAGCAGACCGTAGATCAGCCCGGTCTCGGCACTTGCCTCCAGGTCGTGGAGCTGACGCAGCGGTTCCGAGGAACCGCCCTTTGCGACCGGCAGTTCGAGCCCGGGACCGTAGCTCAGGGGGAGGGTCTGGAGGAGCGCGTCGTAGTTCGCGCGATCGAAGAAGGCCAGCTCGATGGTCTCGAAACCGGCGTCTACGTTGAGCACGATGGCGCCGTCGAGGACCGTCACGCCGGCGACATCCCGAGGATCGCCGCCCAGCGGCGCGGTCGCGCCAGTCACCCGGTCGATCTCGAAGAGGTCCTCGTCCCGAGCGCCCAGCACGACGCCGTTCGCGTCGATGGCCAGACCTTCGAAGATCTCGTCGACCACGGTGACCGCGGACTCGATCTCGGCCGAGCACGGATCCGCCGTGAACAGCACCTGCTCGCCCGACCCGATCGCGGCCTGACCGAGGCCGACAAGCCGATCCAGCGACGGGTCATAGGTCAGCGAGGTCACGATGGTGGGCAGCGTGCCGACGAAGGTCAACGCGCCCGTATCTGGGGAGGCGCCGAAGAGCATCGAGTCCGTACCCTCCGCCGAGACCGCGGTGAAGAGTTCGGTGTCGCAGCTGGCCGGCGGCAGCGGCAGCGTGCCCGGATCGGCCACCAGGCCGCTGATGCGATCGGGAAGGTTCAGGAGACCAGCCGTTGCGCCGTCATTCGGATCGACCAACAGCAGCTCGCCGTTCTCGTTGGCCGCCAGGAGCTGCCCGCCGACGAAGGCGGCCGCTTCCACGGTGCTGAGCGAGGGCGCGAGCGTCGTCGACGTCGACGCGCAATCGTCCGCCGCACTCGCGGGGAAACTGCCGACATCGATCGCCTCGAGCTCCGAGTTGCCCAGGGCCAGCAGACGCCCACCGGTCGAATCCCACGCAAGACCAGGGAGCCCGCCGATGTCGCAGCGCGCCGTGGCAACGCCCGTCGCGACGTCGACGGTATAGAGCAACCCGTCTCCCGCGGCGACGTAGAGGACGCCGCTGTCGTCAAAGGCCGCGTCGCGCACCACGAGCCCCGTGGCGCCGATCGCCGTCAGGCCCGCCGCCGGATCGAGGGCGGCCAGAATCGCCCCGCCCGCGTCGACGCCCTTAGCGCCGGTCCCGGCCTCGTAGCCCCGGGCAAACACGAAGAGGTCGCCTCCTGCGCGCTCGGCCAGGGCATCAATGCCGCGCACCGGGACACCTTCCTCGAAGGCGAGCGGTGCCGCGTTGCCGATCGTGTCATCCACCTGGAACGACCGGACGACGTTGTCGAAGTCCGAAACCTGCAGCTGGCTCGCGACCGCGAGCGCGGGCACCTCGCGGGTCGAGAACGCGATCGTGTCGCAGGTGTTGTTCGTCTCGTCGACCTCGCGGATCGCACCGTCGGGGTCCACCGTACAGGTCATCTCATCCGCGGGAATGGTCACCGCGGCCGCCGCATTCACGCTGACCTCGACCGAGACGCTCAGGCTGCTCGACGGGGAACTCAGGGTGAACTCGTCCACGCTCACGCACTCGAGCAGTGCAGCGTCGATGCCGCAGTCGAGTGAGCCTGAGATCAGGCTGAAGCTGCCGATCTGTGGATCGTCGAACGCGATGCCTGTTGCAGGCAATGCGACCCGGAGGACAACCGTCCCCGTCGGAAACACGATCGGCTCCTCGCCGGCATTGCTGATCTCGTAGACCGTGCCGAAGTTCGCGCCCACGAACGGATCGCCGGCGCCACCGAAGAAGTACGCCAGGGCAACGTCGCGCCGATCGTCCGCGACCAGCTCGACCGCGCCGATGTCGCAGGTGTCGTCGCCGGGCCGGGCGAAGCCGCGCTGGTCGTCGGTCAAGCCGCTGAGGGTGCAGTCCCCCGCGTCGATCGCCGGGCTCTGGTTCAGCGGCCGCTGGGTTTCGACGCAGGAGCCGTCGGGCAGCGTCGCGGCGCAGCCGTTGTCCTGGAGCATGCCAAGCAGGGGATCGCCAGCGACGTCCGTCGCAACCGTCGCGCAGTTCGTATCGACCGCAAAGACGTTGTTGCCGGCGGATACGACCGGGCCGGCGCAGTCGTCCGTGCTGCCGTCGCCCAGCACGTTGCCGAACACGATCGCGTTGTCGAGGGTCAAGGTCTGGGCGTCAACGCCGCAGGTCCCATCCACGACTCCGGCGCAGATGCTTGCTTCGCCGACGCCGTTGTCATCGGCATCCGAAACGTTGTCGACGAGCGTGACCTGGGACAGGACGAAGGTGCCCGTGCCCTTGATCGCGGCGCCCGAGGCGCTGGTCCGGTTATCGGCAATCGTGGTGTTGATGATGCGCGTTTCGGCCGAGGGGTTGTCGACCGCGACGCCACCCGTCCCGAATTCCAGGCACTCGCTCGAGACCGAGTCGTCACCGATGGCGACGTTGCGCGCCAGCGTACTGCCCTCGACGAGGTTCCGCGCGCCACCGTCGAAGTACACGCCGGCGATACTGCAGGTGCACGCCACGCCGGTGCAGCTCGAGGTGTTGTCGGTGATCTGGCTGTCGCGCACGACGCCCTCGAAGCTGGCGTTTGACGCGCCGATCTTCACGATCTCCTCGGTATCGCAGCCGTCGCCGGCGCATTCATTGCGATTGCGCACGACCTGGACCCGTTCCAGGATCCTGTCGCCCCCTTCGCCGTTGATGCCGACCAGCTCGTCGACGTCGCAGTCCACACCGTCGCAGATCTGGACGTTGTCGGCGAAGACCGTATCGGTAATCAGCTTGTCACCGCCCGCGCTGCTGTCGAGCAGCTCATCGGTATCGCAGTCGAAGCCGGTGCAGGTCAGGACGTTCCGCAGGAAGAACGAATCCGTGATGGACAGGGTCTTGCGGAACGCACCGCTATCGAAGGCGAACAGCTCGTCCGAGTCGCACTCGTCGCCCAGGCACTCGATGCGATTGTCGCTGAAGGTCGTTCGGAGCAACGTCAGCGTCGATCCGGTCGCCTGCTGCTCGAATTCGAAGACCTCGTCCACGTCGCAGTCGACGCCCGTGCAGGTCAGCGTATTGCGGCTCACGCTGCTGTCCGTGAGCGACAGCGTCTGGCCGAAGTTGATCTCGATGAGCTCCTCGGTGTTGCAGCCGACCCCGGTGCAGCTAACGACGTTGTCCTCAAGCTGGAAGCGCCTGAACTCGTGGTCGCCGCTCGGCTCGATCGGGCTGAGATTGCCGCCATTGACCTCGAACAGCTGCTCGCCATCACAGTTGTCACCGTTGCAGGTCATGACGTTGTCCGCGACGCGCACATCGATCATGGTGATATCGAACCGATCCGCACCGTAGTCGACGGCCAGGGACACCAGCTCATCGGTATCGCAGCCGGCACCCTCGCAAGAAGCCATGTTTCCGGTGATGTCGACGCGCTGGAAGGTCGCCTGGATCTCCCGCCCGGCCGCGCGGGTGTCGCTGCACTCGGGAGTACGATTCGCATCGCAGTCCATGAGGATCGCGGCACTCCCGGCGAGACAGCCAGCTTCCTCCTCGGCGTCCGCGCAGACGGCGCCCTCCGCAACGGCGCAGAACGACGTATTGCCCGAGATGGTCGCGTCGCTGATCCGCAGATTGCCGAAGTTCTCGACGAGGATGCCGCCCGTGTTGTGCGCATCGCCACAGCACGCGCCCGTGCAGCTGGTCGCGTTATCAAGGACGTCCGTGCGGCGCAGGTCCAGCGTTCCGGTGCTGGCGAAGAAGATCCCCCCGGCGCCCGTGAAGCACCCCTCGCCGGTGCAGGCAACGTCGCCGTTGCGAACGGTCAGGTCCTCCAGGATCAGGTCGACGTCCAGCGTCGTCGGCGGGCGAACGTCGATCACACGATCACCGTCGCCGTCAATCCCGGGGTCGCCGATGCCGTTCTCGATGACGGTTTCGGCGACGCCCGCCCCGCGAATCCTGAGCGAGCGGGTGACGTCGAGGTCGCCCTCTTCGTTGTTGTCCTCGCCGCTCCCACCGAGCATCAGCGCATAGGTGCCGGCTGGGAGAACGATCAGGTCTTCGTCGCGATCATCGTTGGCCGCGCACACCGCCTCACGCAGGCTGACGAAGCCGTCCGCGCCGGGATCGTTCTCCAGATCGGCGACGGTGAGGGCCCCGCAGGGGCCGGCATCGACGACGTCGGCGGTCGTCGATACGTTGATCGTCGCGGCCTCGGCGGTCATGGCAATGACGCCCAGCAGCACGGCCGAAAGAAATCTGTTCATGGATGGTCCCTGTCCTTGTTCTCGACTGCACGGGGCCCGTCGGTCGACGATTGACCTCAGGGGCACTCCCGCCTCTCGAAGCGAAATCTAAACCTGAAATGTGGCGGAAATCGTCAGATCGGATTCAGGCGAGGAACAGCCCGATGGCCAGCAGCAGCGGCGTGATCAGACAGAGGACGACGTTGAGGCCGAGGGCCGGAAGCAGGCTCTCGAGATGCTCGGCA
This sequence comes from Pseudomonadota bacterium, assembly GCA_039188505.1. Taxonomy (GTDB): domain Bacteria; phylum Pseudomonadota; class Gammaproteobacteria; order Xanthomonadales; family SZUA-38; genus JBCCZC01. The sequence goes on from JBCCZC010000108.1 coordinate 11,381, forward strand.
TTGCTCAACACCTTCGTCGCCAGAACGGGCACCAGTACGCCCGGAACAAGCCCAAGCGCCGCCCATGCGGGGAGGTAGCCCGCCACGATGGCACCGACGGGGACGATGAAGGCGAGCGCCAGGAACAGGACGTAGACCCGGGCAGCCGTCTTGGGCCCGCCGACCACCAGCAGATGTCGGCGTCCGACCCGTCGGTCCGGTTCGACGTCGGGGAACTGGTTGAGGAGCAGCAGGTTGCTCACGAGGAAAAACGGCGTCAGCGATGCCGCGAAAGCAACGGGCGTGTACTCGCCGGTGAGTACAAAGGCCGTTCCCATCACCATCAGCGGGCCGAAGCCAAGGCCCGGCGCAATGAGACAGGCGATCCAGCTGTGCGTGATCCGGCTCGTGTAAGCCGCAATCACCACACACCCGAGCAGACCCAGCGGCAGTAGCCCCATGCCGTGACGGGCGGTGAAGTAGATGCCGATCGCCGCGGTGCCGGCCAGCGTCGCGATGCCCGCAAGCCGGGTCATCGGCGCCACGTCCGGATTCGCCGGTAGGATGCCGGTGCCACCGCTGAACGGCGTCCGCTCGGTCATGGCGTCGAGGCCGCTGGAGTAGTCCTCGTATTCGTTCAGCAGGTTCACACTGGCGTGCGCCAGAAGACCGCCGAGCAGCGCGAGCGCAAAGGTCGCCCAGTCGACGGGGCCGTGGGTGAACTGCGCCGCGCCGGCGCCCAGCAGCACGCACATCGGCGTGAGCACCAGGAAATTCGGCCGGGTGCTGCCGAAGACCTTCGCTAGTTGGCTCAAGGGGCGCTCCTTCTGCTGCGTGCCCGAACGCGCCCCCGATGATACGCATCTGGTGCGCGCGCGGAAGCCCTTCGCGGCGGTCGACAGGCCCACGGATTCGTGTCAGCCTCGGAGCCCTTCGGCATGGGGGATCACCGCCGTGAACGCTGCTTTTCGTCAACACTGCCTCGTGGGACTCGCCGGCCTCGCGACGCTGCTCGGCGCGAGCTGCGCCAGCCATGAGGACAAACCCGACGGCCCCCGCCCGGATTCGGGGCGCAAGGTGGCGTACGAGCTCACGGAGGACGTCCGCTACGTGCCCGAGGACTGGCCGGAGCCCCTTGGCGCTGATCTCTACCTGCCCGCATCGACCGGGCTCCGCCCGGCCGTTCTCGTGGTGCACGGGGGCGGCTGGACCCGGCGCTCACGCTCGGACATGAACGGCATCAGCCGCCAGCTGGCAAAGCGCGGCTTCGTCGTCTTGAACGTCACCTACCGCTTCGCGCCCGCGTATCGCCATCCCGCCCAGCTCGAGGACCTGCGAGAAGCGCTGGCATGGCTGGCCGCCAACGCCGACGAACACCGGATCGACGTCACGCGGATCGGCGCGTTCGGCTATTCGGCCGGCGCCCATCTCGCCGCGCTGGTTGCGGTGACGGACCCCGAGCCGGGCGTCGCCGCGGTTGTTGCTGGGGGCACGCCCGTGGATCTGCGCAAGTGGCCGGACAGTCCGCTCGTCAACACGCTCATCGGCGCGCATCGGGATGCGGCCCTCGAGGCCTGGACCGACGCCTCGCCGATCGCACACGTCACCCCCGACGACCCACCGTTCTTCCTCTACCACGGCGGCATGGACACGCTGGTCGAGCCCGAACAGGCCACGCTGATGCAGGCCGCGCTCCAGGAGGTCGGCGTCCCGGTCGAGCTCTATCTCGCGCCGCTCCAGGGCCACGTTTCCATGTTTGTGTTCGGCGGCAGCGCCGTTCGCGCCGGCATCGACTTCCTCGCGCGGGAGCTCGCGCTGGATTGATCCCGTTCGCGCACGTCCCACACCGACGCCCGTGACCTTGCGCAGGGGCGGCGGGCACCCGTCCGGCCCTAGGCTCATGGGATGCGGGAGAAGAGCGCCCTCGCCGTCGACAACCTCGACGCGCTGCCGACCCATTTCCGGGAAGAGAGCTTCACCGTTCGCTCGACGCTACGGCGCTGCGACGCGGACCTGTCCTGCCCGATGCTGTCGGTCAAGGCGGTCCTGCACGGCGAGGAGCTCTACGAATTCGCGGACCGCACGATCCGGCTCCGGGCAGGCCAGTTCCTGGTGGTCGCTCGCGGCGCGGAATATCGGGCGCGCATCCGCACGAGCCACGCCACGATCGGCCAGTGCATCTACTTCGCCAACGATGCGAACATCGAAGCGCCGCCGCCGCTCGCGCCCTTCGACCTCGACGATCTGACGCCCACCTGGCGGGGCTGGACAGCGGACACCGGCGCAGAGGTCATCGAAGCGCCTTTGCGGCGCTGGGTCGCCGCCCTCCACGACGAATCTCGACATCTGCCGCGGGGCAACCTGGCCCGCAGCGCGATCCTGCTGCGCGGCCTGCGGCGAGCCCGGCGCGTCATCGACGCGCGCTTCGACGAGGCCCTGACGGTGCCGGCACTCGCTGCGGAAGCCGGCCTTTCGACCGGGGCCTTCGCGCGCGCCTTTCGCGCGGTCTTCGGCGAGTCGCCCGCGCGGTGCGTGGAGACGGTCAGGCTCGCGGCGGCCCGCGACGCCATGCGTGACGTTGATCGGCCACTGACGGAGATCGCCGTCTCCTGCGGCTACTCGGACCTGCCCACCTTCTCGAAGGCCTTCCGGCGGCGCTTCGGCACGGCGCCGTCGCGGCTGCGGATGTTGGAGCAGGAATCGACAAGCCCACGGGCGACGACCGTGGGAGCATCAGTTCACAGCCCCGAGAGAGTCACCAATGGTCAAACCCCTGCTGCTCGCCGCCGCCCTGGCCACGTCCGGCCAGCTCGCTGACAGCCCCCTTTCTCCCAGCGGATTGACAGGCGTTCAACTCGCCGCGCTGCTCGGCGGACTCCCCGGCGCCCTGCCGACCGCCAGCGACCCCGCGGACGACATTCTGCCGCGAAGCGGCCAGATCGGTGTTCAGCCCGCGGCGCCGCCGGCAGGGGAGGCCGGCGCCCTGATCCAGCAGGTGCTGCCGGACTCGACGGCGGCCCGGCTCGGCATCGAGGCCGGCGATCGCATCGTGAAGATCGACGGCACCGCCATCAACGACGTGCCCGCGCTCTTCGAAGCCGCCGGGAAGCTCACGGCGAACGCCCCCATCACCGTCTCCTTCGTCCGTGCGGGCGAGACGCGGACCGCGCGGGGCGCAGTCGCTCCGCGGCCACCGGAGGAGCCCGTTGTCGGACGGGTGCGCTACGACCAGATCGAGCACGCCGGGGGACGCCTTCGGGTGCTCGTGAACGCGCC
>JBCCZC010000109.1:0-14630 GCA_039188505.1 Pseudomonadota bacterium
GAACCGGTCGGCCCGCGCCGCTGGAGCGCCACGTTCGTGGGTTTCGTCGGCACACTCATCATCCTTCGACCCGGCTCGGAGCTGCTCAGCGCACCCGCTCTCGTCGCGCTGGCGGCGGCCGGCGCCATGGCGTGCTCGGTACTCATCATCAAGGTGCTTTCCCGCACGGAGCCGGCGAACGCAATCGTGGCCTACATGGTGCTGATGATGACGCCGCTGTCCCTGGTTCCCGCACTCCTTGTCTGGGAGTGGCCGTCACTCTACACCTGGGCCATCGCCGTCGCGATCGGCGTGTTCGGCACGACAGCGCACATGCTGTTCACGCGCGGGATCCAGCTCGCCGATGCATCGCTCGTCATGCCCTTCGACTTCGTCCGCCTGCCGATGGTCGCAGCCCTGGGCTATCTCCTGTTCGATCAGACGGTCGACCGCTGGACCTGGCTGGGCGCCGTCGTGATCTTCGGGGCCGGCGTTTACATCGCGCACCGGGAAGGACGGCGCAAGCCCCGCACACCTGCGGCACCCAAGTCGCTATCGGAGGGCGGAGGACCAGGCTAGCGCTACCAGCCGCTGCTCTCGGCGGAGCCGCCCTTGACGGGACCGACGATCTCGTCGGTAACCCAACCGCCGTAGAAGTGCCCCGGCTGTTGCCGCACCCGCTCGCCGGCGACGAAGCAGGCCACCCGGCCGGGATAAAAGCCGTAATAACGCGCAATGGCGACGAATTCGGCCTTCGGGTCGGAATAGGCCCAGGCGGCCTGGGGAATGGTCTCGTCACCGAGCACCACGTCGAAATAGCTGGCCGGTCCCTTCCACTCGCACCAGGACGTCCCGTTTCCTGGCCGCAGCACGGTTTCGTCCACATCAGCGGGCGGCAAGTAAAAGGTGGGCGGGCTCGCCGTCTCGAGCACGCGCATGGCCGCCGTCGTTCGGGCGATCTCCCGATCGCCGAGCCGGACCACGACCTCACGCGCGTCCGGCCGGCACGCGGGCGGGCGCGGATAATCCCAAACGGACTCCTGTCCGGGTTGGGGCTCGTCGGCAAAGGCCGGGCGCTCCTGGCCGAACCAGCGCCATCCCATCACGGTCCTGCGGCTCATGCGGCTCTCCTTGTTGATCTGTGGCGCCATGCTGGCAGCAGAAGCGGGTACAGAACGTGGTCGCCGTGCGATACTTCGGGCGGCATCGGCTGGCAGGGAACGCTGTGACCGCAGACCTCATCCTTGGCGCCCTGCGGGGCCTGTTCGACATCGGCTGGAACACCCTGCCCGGACCGCTGGTGCTGCTGGCTGCGCTCCTGGCCTCAGTCTCCTCCTGCCACGCCTTGCTGAACAAGCGCCTGCCCGCTTCGGCCCTTGGCTGGATTGCCGTCAGCTGGATGTTGCCGCTCTACGGCGTCATCCTCTACGGGCTGCTGGGCATCAACCGCGTCCGCGCTCGCGCCCGGGCCCTGTACATCCCCGGAAGGCAGAGCGACGGCACCTGCGCCTCGCCGGCGGTGTCACGCACCCGCCAGCGTCTCGTGGACATTGGCGACAGCTTGACCGGCACGCCGCTGTCGGGTGGCAATGCGGTCACGATCCTCGAGAACGGCAACGAGGCCTACCCGCGGATGCTCGCGGCGATCCGGACCGCGAAGACCCGCGTCTGGCTCGCGACCTATATCTTCGAGACCGACGAATGCGGGCGCGAGTTCGTGGCTGCCCTCGCGGAAGCCGCAGAGCGTGGCGTGCAGGTTCGCGTGCTCATCGACGGGATCGGCGAACGGTACTCCCGCCCCCGGGCCTCGAAACTGCTCGAGCAGGCCGGCGTGACCACCGCCCGATTCCTGCCACCCCGGTGGTTGCCGCCGAGCGTCTACATCAACCTCCGCAACCACCGAAAGATCCTCTGCATCGACGACGATGTGGCCTTCACCGGCGGCATGAACATCGGCGGCCGCCACCTGGTCGACGGCAAGGGTGGAGGGACCGCGGACGTCCACTTCGAGGTCCAGGGGCCCGTGACCGAGCAGCTCGCCGAGATCTTTATCCAGGACTGGGCGTTCGCCGCGAAAGCGGCCCTCGAGATGCCTCCGGATCAGGAGGACGTCGTCGCTGCCGCGTGGTGCCGTACGATCGTGGACGGACCGGACGAAAACCTCGATCGGCTACGCAGCCTCATGGTGGCGGCAGTCAACAATGCCAACGAGGAAGTACGCATCATGTCGCCCTATTTCCTGCCGACCGCCGACCTCGTCTCGGCGATGGCCACGGCCGCGTTGGCCGGCGTGCGGGTAACGGTCATCCTTCCCTCGGACAACAACCTGCCCTTCGTCCAGTGGGCGATGCAGGCCGTGATTCCGCGCCTCCAGGCCCAGGGCATCCGCTTCTGGGTCCAGCCGCCGCCGTTTTCCCACGCCAAGCTGTTCCTCGTCGACGAGGAATACGCGCTCGTCGGCAGCGCCAACATCGACGCCCGCAGCCTGCGGCTCAACTACGAAATCGGTCTGGAAATCCACGATGCCGCCTGCACCGGTCAGCTCGTCGAGTATTTCGACCGAGCCCGGGCCAGCGGCTACGAGATCAAGCGGGAAACACTGGCGAACAGGCGGCTGCCATGGCGCGTGCGCGACGGGGCAGCGTGGCTGATGTCGCCCTACCTCTGAGGGGGACGGCTCAGGCGGCGGGCTTGCTGAGCAGATCGTGGGAGATCTCGCGCCAGGACACGAACTGATCGTTCCGCTCCTGCTCGCCGATCTCGAGCTTGCCGCCGGACAGGCGCAGGGTCGCGAGGGCACCGGGTGCCAGACCGAGCCGCCGGACGATATCGGCCGGAATTTCGAGGCTGCCCGCATCGCGAACTTTCAGGCGAAAGGTCTCATCGTTTTGTTGGGCCATGCTGGCTCGTGCTTCCTTTGGCGAGTCGACGATCAGCATAACGAGGTCCAGCGCTCGGCTCGTGTGCCGAACGACGCGGTGTCGGAAGTCACGCCGTGAGGCGAAGCGTGGCGGTGCGGAGCCCCTCAACCTCGTCCCAACCCATCGCGAAGCCAGCGCGACGAAAGATGTCCAGCATGTCCTCATTGTCGGGCTGGATGACCGCTTCGAGCCCATCGAGGCCGTGGTCCCTCGCTGCCGCCTGGAGGTGACACAGCATGGCCGAGGCGATGCCTCGCCCCTGGAACGGTTCCCCGACGATGAAGGCCAGTTCGGCAACGTTGCGATCGCCTTCCCCCGCCACGTAGCGCCCGACACCGACGACCTGTCCCTCCTCGTCGACCGCGACGAGCCCCATGTGCCGGTCGTAGTCGATCTCCGTCAGGAAGATCAGATCCGCCTCGCTCAGGCCGGCCTTCGCACCGAAGAAGCGCCAGTGAATCGCCTGGGGTGTCAGCTGCGCGAAGCCGTCGGCCAGGGATTGCTTGTCGTCCGGCCGGATGGCGCGCAGGATGATGGCCGAGCCGTCCCGCAGTGATTCGCGAACTTCGAAGCGACTGAGATCAACGCCCATGGTGTGGCTCTCCCATCAGACCCGGGACCCGCATCCACCGTGATGTTCCGGCGGCGTGGCGCGCGAGCGTCTATGCTGCAGGAATGTCGACGGGAGAAAGCATCGCATGAATGGGGCCGAGAAATCCCGGCTTCGCGGGCAGATCGAGGAGCGCCTCCGGGAGCTCGAGGAGATCGTGGCAACCGGCGAGGCTGCCGGCGAAACCGTCGAACTCGACCAGACGCGAGTCGGGCGACTCTCCCGGATGGACGCGCTCCAGCAACAGGCCATGGCCCGCGCCATGGGGGACCGGCGCACCGCGGAGCTGCGCCGCTTGCGCCACGCCCTCGAGACGATCGACGACGCGCACTTCGGATTCTGCGAGGGCTGCGGTGAGGTCATCGCTCCGGGCAGACTGCTCATCGACCCCGGCGCCACCCACTGCGTGAACTGCGCGGAATAGGCGCAAGCTGAAACGGCGCGCTCTGGCCGTCACGAATCCAGTCGAATCCAGGCGATCTCGTCGACCAGAAGCCGACCCGATCGGTGGCGCGTTCCTGGGCCGCTGTCGTACCGGGCAGGCCCAGCATCGTCATTCGACGTGGATCGCCCGCTCCCGCCGCGCGCGCTCGCGGTCGGGATCCCGCCACGTCGGCTGGCCCGCAATCCGCTCGATGTGGCTCTGCGGCAGACCTGCCGCTTGGGCGCCGGCGAGCACGTGGTGGTGGTACCAGCCGTAGGGACGGAGCTCCGGATCGACGTAGCGTGCGCGGTAGGACCAGGCCCGCAGCGCTGGCCCGTCCGCCCGCAGGACGGTCAGCTCGACCCGCTCGTAGCCGCCTTCGATCCGATCCAGCATCGCGATCTCGGCCATGGTGACCCGGTAGATCAGCCCGAAGGTGTCCACGTCCGCCGGCGCGATGTCGCACTTCCCGGACCCATCGACGTCGCTCACCTTGTGAAACGTCAGCTCGAAGCCGGACACGTGCCCTGTAGCAAGGGGCTCGACACCCGGTAGCCGTCGCCGCAGGCGGGCGATCGACAGGTTCGACCCGTAGGCGAAATAGTGCTCGGAACGCACCGTCGGATCCTCAGGGCGCGCGCTGGCTCAGCCGATACAGCAGCAGGGCCGCCCGCTTGATCTGCCGATCGAAGGTGGTCAGGTCGGCCACCTCGTCGACCGTATGCCCGCCCCGCCCCATGAGGCCGATGCCGTCCATGGCCATGGCCACATGGTCGGCAGCGAAGGAGATGTCCGCGGCCCCGGCCTTGCGCGGATCGACGGGCGCCACCGGACCGAAGCCCAGGTCGCGGCTCGCCTGGTCGTAGATCGCCAGCAGCGCACGGTTGCCGTCCGTCGGCGCCATCGGCGGGTAGCCGTCGTCGAAGGTCAGACGCGCAGCGGTCTCCGGAAGCGAAGTACTCGCGATCTCCGCCATGGTCGCCTTGGCGCCCTGGAGCTGCTCCTGCGACAGCGCCCGGATATCGCCCTGCACAAGGACGGTCTCGGCGATGACGTTGCTTTTGCCGTAGGCATCGCCGCGGGCCTGCTCGCGGTCGAGGGACACCTCCGTGCCGCCGACGATCACACCGGGATTGAAGGTCAGATTGGGGACGCTCGCGAGTGCCTCCCGAAAGCCATCGAGGATTCGCGCAGCCTCGAAGACCGCGCCGAAGCCGTAGCCATCACGGAAGATCTGGGACGAATGGGCAGGCCGGCCGGTCACCTCGAGCTGCCAGCCGGACGCGCCGCGCCGGGAGATCACCGCCGTTTCGGGGTTGCCGTCGCCGTCCTCGAAGCCGATCGCGACGTCCGCCCAGCGCGCGCCATCGACGATCGGCGCCGTCGCGACGTCGAGCGGGCGCCCCCGCTTCTCCTCGTCCCCCGCGATCACGACGCGCACCGACAGCCGATCCAGCACCTTGGCCTCGGCCAGCGCCTGCAGCGCATGGAGCATGACGATATTGCCGCCCTTCATGTCGGTCGTACCGGGGCCGGCGGCCTCGTCGCCATCACGCTCGTATTTCTGAAACGGGCTGTCGGGCTCGAAGACCGTGTCGAGGTGACCGATGAGCAGCACCCGCGGGCCGTCGCCGTCCCGCTCGGCCAGGAGGTGACCCGCGCGGCCGAAGGGTTTGCCGTCGTACCACGTCACGTTGAACCCAAGAGCCTCGAAGCCCGGCGCCATCAGGTCGCCCACCGCGCGAACGCCGGCGAAATTCATGGTGCCGCTGTTGACGTTGACCGTTTCCTCGAGGAGCGCATGGGCCGAGGCCATCGAGTCGTCCACCGCAGCGACGATGACCCGCTCGGTGCGATCGAGCTGGGCTGCCGCCGGTAGGGCGATGACCAGTAGGCCAAGGAGGGTTCGGAAAATCGGGAGATTGGAGTGGGCCATGCGCGGGTCCTGCAGAAATCCTCGCCGCACGCTACGTCACGACAGGTCGAGGATCAATCCGGATCCCCGGGCGATAGCACGGGCCTCGCCACGAGATCGATCTGGCGCGATACGTTGCGGGAAACCAGGACCCGCTCGCCGTCCGGTGAGACGTCGAGGGCGAGGCCGACGATGTCTGATCCCTGCGCGGCCAGTCGCTCGGTCCGACCGATCTCGAAGTCGTGGCGCCAGACGCCGTCATGCGTCGCCCAGACCAGGAAGCGCCCCGAGGCGGCCCAGTGATCGCTGGCAGAGAAATCCTGCACGAAGACCGGTTCGGCCCGGTCGCCGTCGATCCGATGCAGGCCGACCCGATCGGCAATGGTCGCCAGCGGTAGGCCACCGGGACCGACCTCGAGGCGCCGGACGTCGAGGTTGGACCAGCGCCCGATACCGGTGTCCGTGGCGCGAAACACACCGCGACCCGCACCGTCTCGTCCGGTGGCGAGGACGGAGCCATCCGGCAGGGCGACCGCCTCGAGGGGCGCGAAGTCCGCAGGGACAAGCATCGTCGCCGTACCGTCGATGGCCACCCGCACGACTTCGCTGCCGCGCGGCGTGAAAGCGACGACGAGGAGAACGTCGTCACTGGCCCAGTACGGTCGCGAAACGCGCCCGACGGAAACCTCGAAGAGTCGCTTGGGGCTAGCGCCGTCCGCATCCGCTAGCCAGACCGCCGGGTGTCCCGTCCGGTTGGAGATGAAGGCGAGCCGCCGCCCGTCCGGCGACAACCGCGGGTGATTGTCGTAGCGCAGCGAGTCGACGATCGCGCGCCGGTCGCCGACCATGAAGATATCGGCGTCGTAGATCGGCTGCTCGTACACGATCCAGCGGTCGTTGGCGACGACGGCCATCGCGTCCGTGCCCCCGTGGGAGCGAAAGATCTGCCGATCCACGCGCCCCGACCAGATCTCCCGCATGCTGAGGCGGTCGGAGACGAAGACAAAGGTCTCGTCGTCGAACCAGTCGACGCCGAAGACCATCTGGCCATCATTGGTCTGGGGCCGGGCACCGGCGCCGGTACCCAGCTCGAGGAGCATCAGCTCGGAGATGATCGCCGTGCCGCGCGCGAACAGCAGGCGCTCGCCAGCCGGCGAAACGGCAGGTAGCTGGTCGTATTGCCCGACCGGCGGCGCGGTTAGCGTCTCGACGTCCCCGGTTTCCGCGTCCAGGCGCGCGATGCCGCCGCCCGGCACGGCGAAATACACGGCACTGCTGTCCGGTGCCCAGTCGATGCCGGAACGCCCCCCGGCGCAAGGGACGCCGGGGCCAGCGACATCTTGCTCACGCAGCGTCAGTACGCAGCGGCCGCTCCCGCTACGGACCTCGGCGGTGCGGCGACCGTCGGGCGAAGGCAGCGCGATCACGACGCCCGCCGCCACATCGACGGACGCGAGGTTCAGCGTGTCGAGATCCACCTCCCAGACCGTGGCCGGCGCACGGTCGACCGGGCCTCGAGCGAAGCGCACGCGATCGTCGACGAGCGTCGGCAGCATGGCCGCGCCCTCGAACGACGTCAGGTCCACGGGAGGACCGAGCCGGAGGTGCGCGGTCTCGGCGGCCGGGCCTGCCGAACGAAGGACGAGGAAGAGCCCGAGGAGCATCAGCGCGACGACAGCCACGCCTGCCCGGACCTGCCAGGCTCCCGGGGCGGGCGCCGGCGCCGCGGGGCGCAGCCGATAACCGCGGCGAGGAATGGTCTCGACATGGCGCGGTGCTCGGGCGGATTCGCCAAGCGCCTGACGAAGCTCGACGACGACCCGGGACAGACCCTCGTCGCTGAGACCGACCCCGTCACAGAGCTCGGCCCGGGTTACCACCTCGCCGTCAGCCGAGTGCAGTTGCGCGAGGACCGCCATGGCCTTGGGCGATAGCCGCTGGCGCTGATCGCCGTCCACCAGCTCGTTCGCGCTGGCGTCGACGGTCCAGGAACCCAGGGAGAAGCGCGCGCTGGCGGCCATTGCCGTGCCTTCCGAAGAAAAACCGAAGATCTTCGCGAGCCCTTCCGCAGGTGTCCGCGAACTGTCGATTGCATTGTAAGCCCTCGAACAGACACGGAGACCCGAATCATGCGCAATCGCCTACTGCTCGCCTGCCTCATGCTCGCCACCGGCGCCGAAGCGCAGGACTGCGAGGCCCGGCTGTACGCCAGCGGCTACGGCTCGAACAACATCCACGTCTACGACGGCTGCACCGGCGAGCCAATCGCGAACCTCGACCGGGCCGGCAACATCGTGGGTGCCCAGGCGACGGCCCTCGGAGCAGACGGGTTCCTCTACGTCGTCAGCGAGGAGAACGGACGCATCCTGCGCTACCGCGCGGAAGATCGCTCCCTTGATGGCACCTTCGCCGGCGGCGACGGACCCGCGCTCAACGTCCGGCGCCCCACCGGCCTTACCTTCGCCCCGGACGGTTCGCTCCTGGTCGCGGGCTACGACTCCAACGACGTCGTGCGACTCGACGCAACGACGGGTGCCCAGCTTGCCGAGTACGACCTGGGTTCGGTCGGTCTCCAGGGCGCCGATGCGGGCATGGTCGTGACCAGCGAGGGGCTACTGCTGGTTCCCGGCTTCGACTCCAACAGCATTGCTGCCGTTGACCTCGAATCCGGCAACGTCAGCGAGTGGGCGGCGTCGGGCACCGGCGGACTGCGCAACCCGCGGGTCATCGTCGACGACGTTGCGAACGACCGCTTCCTCGTGACGAGCTGGGGCAGCAACCGGATCCTCGCCTTCGACCGGAACGGCGGGTACATCGAGGACGTGCTGCGAACGATCGCCCCGACGGGCCTCGTGATCGAGGCCACCGGCACGCTCCTCGTCACCAGTGACCAGCTCCCCCAGGTCACCCGCTACGGCGCCAGCGGCACCAACCTCGGGATCGTGGTCACGCGGGCGGCTGGCGGGCTGGACGGTGCCACGTTCCTCACGCTCACGGGCTCGACGGTCTCGGAAGGCGAACCGGGCGGGGAGCCTGCGGCCGACCAGAGCTGGATCATCGGAGCGGGTGCCTTCGACGGCCTGACGCTCACGGTCGAGGGGGTGATCACCGGCGGCGCTGCCTTCGGCGACGCGTTCGACCCGAGTGCGGTCAACCGATTCCCCTGGGGCACGCTCAGCTTCACGCTCGCCGACTGCGCGTCCGGCGCTTTTGCCTGGACGCCTGCCGACGCCACGGTACCGGCGGGCAGCTACGACGTCGTTCGCGTCGCACCGAACCGGGCACAGGCGGAGTGCGAAGCGACCGGCCTGGGCGTCGGCGCTGCGACCGGCACCTGGTTCGGCGGCGCCCCCCGCGACGGCGAGGGCTTCATGATCGACGTTCTCGACGACAGCAGCGCCGTGCTCACCTGGTACACCTACCGGGTGAGCGACGTCTGAAGAGCCAGCTACCGACAGGGACGCGTGGCCGGCGCCCCCGTTGCGAACCTTCAGGCGCCGTATCCGGCTGAACGGACCACCGGAACCGGGCCAATTCCAACGGTCGGTGCGCCCTCGGGCTACCCGTCTCCCAGCAGCTCAAGAACGGCCACGATCATCGCGTGCGTGCCGGCCACGACCGAGGGTTCCGGCTCGATCCGGAAGAATGGTGAATGGTGCGAAGGCAGCGGCAGACCGCGCTTTGCCTCGGCGTCCAGGTCGGCCTGCGAGGTGCCGCCGACCGAGAAGTACACGCCGGGGACCCGGTCCTCCGTCTGGACTAAATAGGCGAAGTCCTCGGCGCCCATGCCCGTGCGCTCGGCGGCAAAGATCGCGTCGTCACCGAGCTCTCGCCGGAACGCGGTCAGAATGCGGTTGGTCAACATCGGATCGTTGTTCGTCGTCGGCGTCGACTCGCCCGCCGGCGCGACGACCGGCAGCAGGTCATCGGGAAGTCCGGCCGCCCGGCCGATCCCGTCGGCCACCCGCTCGATTCCCGCGAGCAGCTTGGCCCGCGTCACTTCGCTGTCGGCACGGACCGTCAGCTGCAGCTCCGCCCGATCGGGGATGATGTTGTGCTTGAAGCCGGCGTTGAAGGCGCCGACCGTTACGACACCGGGCTCGAGCGGCGACAGCTCCCGGCTGACCAGGCCCTGCAGCGCGACGACGAGCTGGGAGGCGATGTAGATCGGGTCCTTGCCCCGGTGCGGCGACGCACCGTGGGCGCCGACCCCGCGGACGGTGATGTTGATGCTGTCCGACGAGGAGTAGGTCAGTCCCGGACGGACAGAGACCTTACCCGCCGGCCGGCCGGCTGCCACGTGGAAAGCCACGGCATAGTCGGGCACCCCGAAGCGCTCATAGAGGCCGTCCTCGAGCATGGCCTTGGCACCGCTGATGCGCTCCTCGGCAGGCTGGGCGACGAACATGACCGTCCCGGACCACTCGTCCAGGCGCTCCGCGAGCTGGCGCGCGGCGCCGATGAGGGCGGTGATGTGGACGTCGTGCCCGCAGGCGTGCATCACCGGCACGACCTGGCCCGTGATGTCCTCCTGCATGGCCTCGGACTGGTACGGCAGGCCCGAGTCCTCCTTGATGGGCAGCCCGTCCATGTCGGCGCGTACCAGAATCATCGGCCCCGTGCCGTTCTCGAGCATGCCGACCACCCCGGTCTGCCCGATGCCCTCGGTCACCTCGATCCCGAGCGATCGAAGCTCGCTGGCGATCCGTTTCGCAGTCTCGAACTCGCGGAAGGAGAGTTCGGGGTTGCGGTGGAAGTGGATGAAGAGCGGCTCGAGGTAGCTCTCGTAGTCCGCCTCGACGGCGCCGCGAAGGTCGGCCGCGCCCGGCGGAGCGGCGAGAAGGCCCGCGATGAGGAGCATGGTGGCGACGAAGGACTGATGCATCGAGGAATCTCCGCTGGGCATGAGGAAATCCGGAGCGATTCTGTCGATCGGAATGTCAACGGATTCACAAGGCCGACGCGGCGAGGATCTTGTCGAGCCAGGCCGACCAGGCGGCGAAGCGTCGCTGAAGACCGTCAACCGGCGTCGGCGCGAAGCGCACCAGCGGCGGGTCGGGAAGGCCGCCGGCAAGCAGTCGATCCGCGACCCCACGGGAGGTCGTCTCCGTGGCCTCTGGTCGGAACACCGGTCGGGCCAGAAGCGCCGCCAGCCGTCGACAGAGGGCATCGCTCGCGGCGAGGCCACCGGTGACTACGACTCGACCGGGAGCACCAAGGCAGGCGAGATTGCGCCGCACCAGGAACAGAATGCTCTCGACGACACCCCCGCCCCGGTTGGTGCCCGTATCTGTCGCGAAGCGCGACGCCACGTCGCTGCGCCAGTCCGGCGAGCCGATGCCGCCGACGGCATTCAGAAAGGCCGTCGGCTCGCGCGGATCAGACAGCCATCGGTCAACGTCCGGAGCGGCCCTGCCCGCCCGCTCGGCATACCAGCTCAGGGCGGCGCCGGCGCCGTTGACCGTTCCCTCCGCGGCCCGAAGGGTGCCCCCGGCATCCTGCCAGAGGATCGTCTCGAGCAGCCGTTCGTCGACCGCTTCGCCTGCCTCCAGCCGCCGCAGGACGAAGCCACCGGTGCCGAGGTTGACCAGCACGTCTCCCCTGCCCGCGCTCACGCCGAACGGCACCGCAGACTGGTCACCCAGGCAGCAGTGAAACGGGATGTCGGTATCGGCCAGGCAGGTCCCGGCCGGCGCCCGGCTGCCGCGTGCTTCCGGCAACCAGGTCCGGTCGATCCCGAAGGCCTCGAGCAGGCGGTCAGACCAGCGCCCCGACCGATCCATGAGCATCGTCCGCGCGCCGTTGGCGGGATCGATCCAGGGCGCGCTGCCCGTGAGGCGCTGGACCAGCCACGTCGACAGCGGCCCCAGGCAGATCGTGCCGGCCTCGGCCGCGGCTCGAACCGCGGGCATCCGATCCAGGCACCAGCGGAACTTGGACGCGCCGAAGTGGGCGTTCGGGTAGAGCCCGGTGAGCGCTCGGACTTCCTCGGGCGCCGGCGCCAGCGCTTCGAGCTGGGCGCTGGCCCGCGTGTCCTGCCACGACAGCACCGGCGTCAACGGCGTTCCCGTTTCCCGATTCCAGCACAGCAACGACGAACGTTGCGTCGCGAGGCCCGCAGCGCCGGGGGCCGCACCGTTGCACCGGGCGACCGCTTCGGTCAGCGCATCGCGCAGGCTGTCCAGCAGTTCGGTCGGATCCTGCTCCACGAAGCTGCCCGCTCGGCGAAGCGCTACGGGGCGGCGAGCGACGGCCACACAGCGCCCGTCCACGGTCCACAGGCTGGCCCGAGAGGCATGGGTCCCCTGATCGAGGGCCAGCACCGTTGGCGCGGTCACGCCGCCCCGCCGTGGCAATCGGTTTCGACCCGCCAGGCGCCCCGCTCCAGCCAGCGAGACGCGGCGACCGCGTCATCCTCGACGTAGACAACCCAGCGAGATGGCACCTCGGGCAATGGGGCTGGCTCCGGCGGGATCTTCCGAACGTTGCAGAAGAGATAGTCCGCGGCGAGGGAACGCGCGCGTTCGAGGCTGGCCGGTTCCCAGGACGGCAGAATCCAGCCGACCTCCGGTGTGAGCCCCCGCGCCGCCTGGACCAGCGTCGCATCGAAGGCGATGACCACGGCCCGGTCGGCGTGGTCTCCGAGCCCTCTGGCCACGGCGGCGACGATGGCGTCTCGGGAATGCGCGTCCAGCATCACCGACTTGAGCTCGACGAACAGGCGGGCGTCGGCAGCGGCGACGAGCTGCGTGGCCTCCGCGAGCGTGCAGACGGGCGTGCCTGAGAAGCGGTCCCCGAGGCGCGACGCCTCGCCGAAGTCGAGCCGCTGGAGCGCGGCGAGCGGATGCGCCGCTACGACGCCGTCGATGCCCGCGACCCGCTGCAGGTCCCGGTCGTGGTGCAGCACCGCGACCCCGTCCCGGGAGAGCTGGACGTCGACCTCGAGCCACCGCGCTCCGGCTTTCAGCGCGGCGACGAGACCCGGCCTGGAGTTCTCGGGAAAGCGCGCCGGCAGCCCACGATGGGCGATCCAGCAGTCGGCTTGCATGGCGGGTTGCGATCCGTCTCGCATTGTTCGAGTTCATCATGTCGTGCGCGGAGGCGCAAAGCGGCCTCCGCTATCATCGAGGGATGATCAAGCGCCTCCCCGTCCTGGGCGGACTCCTGCTGCTGACCACCGCCGCGTTCGCCGAGCGGTGGGTGCTGCGCGACGTCATCCCGGTGACTTCGCCCGAGCTGCCCTCGCCCGCCGATATCGTGGTCGTGGACGGCATCATCGCGGCCATCGTTGCGGCGGGCGAGGCCGAAGAGCAGGCGGGCGATCGGGTGCTGGGGCTCGCCGATCGCTTCGTCCTGCCCGGCCTCTTCGACATGCACGTGCACCTGGAACACTTCGACGATCCGGTCGTCCTCGACCAGTTTCTTGCCGCGGGCATCACGACCGTACGCAGCATGAACGGTGGCGAGCAGGTCCTGGCCTGGCGGAACGCAATTGCCCGCGGCGAACGGCTCGGGCCGCGGATCCTCGTGGCGACACCGATCATCGAGGGCCGTCAATCCTACTGGCCAGGCTCGGAACGCGTCGGCACCGCGCGCGATGCCCGACGCCTGCTGGAGCGCCTCGAGCCGGGGGACTTCGATTTCCTCAAGATCTATCACACGCTCGAACGGTCTACCTTCCGGGCCCTGGTGAAGGGCGCCGGCGACGCGGCACTGCCCGTCATCGGCCACGTGCCCGCGAGCGTCGATCTTTCGGAGGCGGCATCCCGGATGGCTTCGATCGAACACCTCCATGGCTTCGGTCGCACGTTGATCCGCCGGCAATCCGCCCGCAGCCTGCCAGGTTTCGTGGTCCATCTGGTCGGCGGTCCACTCGACGAGCGCGCCGTTGACCGGACCGTAAGGGCGCTCGCTGCATCAGGCACCGCGCTCACGCCCACGCTCGTCCAGATCGAGCAGGTGGCACCACCAGCCGTCATCGCAGCGCGCCTCGCAGCGGCGGATCCGGCGTCCGTGCCGGCTTCGGTGCGAGACCGCTGGGACCCGGATAGCTGGCGGCCCGGAACCCGCGAACTCATCGCCCGGGTTCCGCCCGACGGCTGGGACTGGTGGCACCTCGCCCGCGAGAACCGGCAAGAACTCGTGCGACGGATGGCGGCCGCGGGCATCCCCATCCTTGCCGGGAGCGACACGCCAGCGCCGTTCATCGCCCCCGGCGAGGGTCTGCATGACGAGCTCGCGGCGCTCGAGGCCGCCGGGCTCGAACGACGCGCGGTGATCGCCGCGGCCACCACGGCGCCGGGCGCGTTCCTGGACGCTCATCTCGCGGCTGCCAAGCCCTCGGGACGCCTCGAGGTCGGCGCCCGGGCCGACCTCCTGATTCTGAAGGCGGATCCGACGGCAACGCTCGGAGCGCTGCGGCGCATTCATGGGCTATTGCTGGCCGGTCGCTGGCTCGACGCGGAAGCGCTCCAGCGTGGCTCGGCATCGGCCCGGGAAACCCACGCGCAGTCATCGCCTCCCTGATTTGGCTACAATCGGGACCATGCGCAAGGCAACGCCACTTTCCCACGTCCGCGGCGCGATCGTGTTCATCGCCATGGTGATCAATACGCTCTGCCACGCCGCGCTCATCTATGCCCTCACGCTCCTGCGGGTGCTGGTGCCGTTCGAGGGCTTCAAGCGGGTGATCCGGCGCTGGCTGGCAGCACTGGCCGAGAGCTGGATCGGCGTGAACAGCGTCGTCATCGGGGCGCTGGCACGGATCCGCTGGGACGTGGC
>JBCCZC010000110.1:0-14446 GCA_039188505.1 Pseudomonadota bacterium
CGGCGTTGGGCGTCGAGCAGTTGCCGGGGGTCGTGGTCGATGCGCGAGCGGCCGACCGCGGACAGCCCGACCCGCGTCATCTCCTCATCGGGCGCTTTCCCGATCATCCGATCGCCCGCGGCACGAGCACGGGCTGCAGCAGGCCGCGGCCGATCGGATGATCGGGAAAGCGCCCGATGAGGAGATGACGCGGGTCGGGCTGTCCGCGGTCGGCCGCTCGCGCATCGACCACGACCCCCGGCAACTGCTCGACGCCCAACGCCGTGAACAGGGGCGCCCAGCCGGCGTGCGCGCCGGCATCGATCGTCCACCAGAGCGCGCCGCCGGCGCCGAGCCAGCTCACGACGGCCTCGGGGAAGCCCGGGATCGGCGCGCTGCGGCCTGCCGCGAGAACCAGGAGGTCCAGGTCCTCGGGGATGACGGGAACCATGACCGGGTCGAGCGGGACGGGCGCCACGCCCCGGGCCGCCAGGACCTGGCCGAAGGTGCCCCAGTCGGCGTTCGCATCGCCGCGAAGATCGCGGTCGCCCGTCCCCGTGATGTAGGCAACGCGCTGACGGGCGTCGAGAAATAAGCGTTGGAAACCGGTCATGAAGTCGACCTCGGTGAGGTTCCGCACGCCGTAGGAACGGTCCTCACGGCGCAGCAGGATCTCGTCCGGGCGCATGCCCTCGGCCTCCCAGCGGCCGCGGTCGGCGGCGGGCGAAATCCGCTCGACGACCAGCGACGGGTAGTGCGTCCGAATCCGGTCCAGGAACGCCTCGATGGCCGGCCAGGGGACCGCCTCGGCATCCGGCACCAGCACCTCGACGCCCGCCGGAGCCTGCTCGAGGATCCGCACGGTTTCGGGGTGAAAGCTGTTCGCACCGGTACTCGACAGATCGGCGCGCCAGTCCAAGCGGGACGCGACGGTCGCCAGCAATAGACAGGCCGTCAGCCCGGCGACGCCCAAGCCCGCACGGACCGTCGGCGAACGCCGCGAGAGCATCGTCCACGCGAAGAGCAGCGCCGCGGCCGTTCCCGCAAGCAGGAAACCTACGGCGGTCGCGCGGACCTCTCCGGCGAGGAACGGATCCAGGTGCCGCGCGATCGACACGGCGGCCAGCGGGCTGGCGAGATCGCCGCGCGCCAGCGCCGGTGCGTCGGGCGCCCAGGTCACGATGAGGATGCCGGCGGCCAGGGCAACGGCCGCGAGCGTGCCACGGGATACGCTCGACGCCGCCACGGCGATGGCCGCGCCGAAGCCGAGCAGAAGCAGGAGACCGATCGTCCCGGCGGTGACGCTGCCGAGGTCGATCGGTGCGCCGAGCCGAAGCGAGCCCGCCATCGCGACCGCGACGAGGACGACGGGCAGACCCAGCGCCACCGCCGCGAGCCACTTGGCCGCGACCACGCTGGCGGCGCCGAGCGGTGCGGCCCGGTAGAGCAGCTCGGCCCCGTGGGCACGATCGGCCGCCCACCAGCGGCCGGCGCTGAGCGCACAGACCACCATGACGATCAGCGCCGCGCGGGCCAGGAGCGGCATCGCCAGGAGCCGGGTCACGGAGGCCGGCAGCTCCGGGAGGCGCTCCTGGGCCGCCAGCACGGCCTCGACGCTGCCCAGCGACGTCCACGCCAGCGCGGCGACCGCGAGCGCGAGCAGGAACCACGTTCCGGGGGTGGCCGCCAACCGCGCCCGTTCGAGGGCGAGTAGCGCGCTCACGGCCCGTCTCCGACGAGGCGGCGCAGCGCAGCGGCCCGTTCCTCGGCCATCGGCACGACCCGTTCGATCCGGATCGAGGCGACGACGAGATCGGCAAGGACGTCGGCGATGACGCGTCCGGCGGCGGGACGCACGATCCAGCCGCGCTCGCCATCATCCCGTGGCTGCACCTCGGCCGCGAGGGCACCGGGCGGCGCACCGGCGTCCCCTTCCGGCACCACCGACCACCCGCCCGGTGCAGCGCTTGGGACCGGCTCCAGGCGCGCCCCGCGCAGCAGGACCACGCGGTCCGACGTCAGCAGAGCGGCGTCCGGATCGTGGGTCGCATGAACGATCGTGCTCCGATCCCGCACGTCCTCGAGGTACTCGTCGAGGCGCGCCGAACCGACGGCGTCGATGCCGCTGTGGGGCTCGTCGAGAACCAGTACCGGCGGCTCCGCGATCACGGCCATCGCGAGTCCGACGCGTCGCAGCACGCCCGGTGAAAGGTGCTCCGCCGGTCGCGTGGCAACGGCGCCGAGGTCCCAGCGAGAGAGCGAATCGGCGACGGCCGTGGCGACGTCTCGCACGCCGGCGAGCCGCGCCGCGTAGCCGAGCTGGGCCTCGACCGTCAGGGCCGCGAGGACCGCCGTCCGCTGCGGCAGGTAGCCAATCCGCCGGCGCGTCGCTGGACGCGTCACCGCTTCGCCGTCGATCTGTACGCTTCCGGCGAGCGGCCGGTCGATACCCGCGAGGGCGCGCAGCAGGGTCGACTTGCCGGACCCGTTGCCGCCGATGACGGCCGTGATCGCCCCCCCGTCGAAGCCTTCGGTGACCGCCTCGAGCACCATTCGGCCGCCGTGGCCCACCCCGAGCCCGGCCACGGCGAGCGCCGGCGGCCCCGCTGCGTTCACCGGCGGTTCGGGCATTCGGCGTTGGCGGTGAAGGACACTCTTGCTCCTCGGGGCGGCTGACGCTCCCGGCATCTCCCGGACGCCGCTATCTTGCATAATGCCGGCCTGCGCGCAATCGAGGGAGCACGGCGGATGGCCAGCGGCGACAGTCGCACCCGGATCCGCGTCGGGGTCGATACCGGCGGGACCTTCACGGATTTCGTAGCCGTCGGCGACGGCGCGGTGCGAACACACAAGGTGCTGTCGACGCCCGCCGCGCCCGAGGCCGCGATCCTCGAAGGGCTTGCGGACCTGGGCCTCGATGGCCCCGGCTTCGAGCTGTGCCATGGCTCGACCGTGGCGACGAACGCGGTGCTCGAAGGGCGCGGTGGGCGCGTCGCGTTCGTCACCAACCGCGGCTTCGCGGACCTCCTCACGATCGGACGCCAGGCGCGCTCGTCGCTCTACGAGCTGAGTGCGCCGCCGCTCGAGCCACCGGTGCCGCCGGAGCTCTGCTTCGAGACGGGCGGGCGGATCGGAGCGGACGGCACGGTCCTCGACACGCTGACCAGCGAGGATCTCGACGCGCTCGCGGCGGCGATCGGGGCACGGACGCCGGACGCGATCGCGGTCGCCCTGCTGCACGCGTACCAGGACGACCGCTTCGAGCGGGCCATCGCGGAGCGCCTCGCGGACCGCTTTGACGTGAGCACGTCAGGCGAGGTGCTGGCGGAGATCGGCGAGTACGAGCGCGCCGTCGCCACCTGGCTGAACGCCTACGTGGCCCCCAGGATGCGACGCTACCTCCAGCGCCTCCAGGCGGGCGTCGACGCGCCGGTTTCGGTGATGCAGAGCGACGGGCTGACCCTGCGCGCGGCGAATGCATCGAAGCGCGGGGTGCGCCTGCTGCTGTCGGGTCCGGCCGGCGGACTCGTGGGCGCGCAGGCCACCGCCCGGCTCGCGGGCCACGACCGCCTGCTCACGCTGGACGTCGGCGGCACCTCGACCGACGTGGCGTTGATCGACGGGGATCTACGGATTACGCGGGAGGGTCACATCGGCCCCTTTCCCGTCGCCGTGCCGATGGTCGACATGCGAACGGTTGGTGCCGGCGGAGGATCGATCGCCGGCGTCGATGCACAGGGCCTGCTTCACGTCGGACCGCGCTCGGCGGGTGCGACGCCGGGTCCCGCGTGCTACGGCCAGGGCGGCGATCTGCCGACGGTGACGGACGCCATGGTGCTCGCCGGCAGGCTCCCGGACGGAGCGCGCCTGGGCCGCTCCGGTCCGCGCCTTTCCCGCGCCCTGGCCGCCGCGGCCATGGCGCCGGTTGCCGATCGGCTCGAGCGAACCGTGGCGGCTGCGGCCGACGCTGTGATCCGCCTGGCGAACGAGCGCATGGCGGGCGCGCTGCGCGAGGTCTCGGTGCAGCGAGGTCATGACCCACGGACGTTCACGCTGTGTCCCTTCGGCGGCGCCGGCGGCCTTCACGCGTGCGAGCTCGCGGCGCTCCTCGGCATGCGCACCGTGCTGCTACCGGCCCATGCGGGCGTGCTGTCGGCGCTCGGCATGGCCTTCAGCAGCTCCGGCCGGGAGGCTACCCGTTCGATCCTGGAGCCGCTGGCCGGACTCGATCCGCGCGCCATCACGCAACGATGGCGTGAGCTGGAGCAGGGTGTTCGCTCCGAGCTCGAGAGCGAACAGGTTTCGGTCACGCAGGTCCAGCGGACGGTCGATGTGCGGTATGCTGGGCAAAGTTTCGCGCTCAGCCTGCCCTGGTCGGATCCCGCGTCCTGCCAGGAACGCTTCCACGACGTCCATCGCGCCCGCTTCGGCCACGCGCTGGACGCACCGGTGGAGCTGGTGAGCATTCGCTTGCGTGCGGCCGGCGAGGCGCCACCCCTGACGCTCGACGGCGCAGATGCGCCGAAGCTCTGGCGCTCGGGTCCGCTCACGCGGTCGAACGCCTGGGACGGCAACCCGGTCCGCGGGCCAGGGACGCTGCTCGACCGAACCGGCGCCTGCTGGATCGGTACCGGCTGGCAGGCCCGTCGGGACGAGCACGGTCAGCTCAGACTTGAACAACTGGAGTGATGATCTTGAACGCTTTTCTGCAATTCATGGACGGTGGTCTCCTGAACCTCAGCCTCGGCCAATTGACGGTCGTGCTGCTGGCATTCACCTATTTCACCGTTCTCTCGGTAACGCTGTACCTCCACCGCTGCATGGCGCACCGCGGTGTCGACCTCCATCCGATCGTCACGCACCCGATGCGTCTCTGGCTGTGGCTGACCACGGGGATGATCACCAAGGAGTGGGTCGCGATCCACCGCAAGCACCACGCCCGGTGTGAGACGGCCGAGGATCCGCACAGCCCGATGACCCATGGCCTCGGCAAGGTCCTCTTCCACGGCGTCCAGCTCTACCGCGACGCGTCGAAGGATCGGGAGATGATCGAGCGGCTCTCGCACGGCTGTCCCGACGACCTCGTGGAGCGGTGGTTCTACGGCCGCAGCGTCATCGGGCCGACGCTGATGGCCATCATCGCGCTGGCGCTGTTCGGCGTGCAGGGGATCACCTTCTGGGCACTCCAGATGATCTGGATTCCGTTCTTCGCGGCCGGCGTCATCAACGGCCTCGGGCACTACGTCGGCTATCGCAACTTCACCACCGAGGACACGTCGACCAACCTCGTGCCCTGGGCCATCGCGCTGGGTGGCGAGGAGCTGCACAACAACCATCACGCCTTCCCGAGCTCGGCTCGCTTCTCCATGAAGCGCTGGGAGTTCGACTCCGGCTGGCTCGTGCTCAGCGCGCTCAGCGCCGTCGGCCTCGCGAAGGTTCGCCGGGTGGCGCCCAAGCTCGTGCGGGACGACGAGGCGCAGCTCGACGCCGAAGCGCTGAAGGCCGTCTTCGTCCACCGCTTCACGGTCATGAGCGACTACTGCCGCCACGTGATCCGGCCGATGGTCCGAGAGGAGTACGGACGCCTGCAGGGCAGCCTGAAAGCGCGCCGCAGCCAGGTACGTCGGGTCCTCTCGGGCGACGAGCGCTTCTTCGACGCCGCCAAGCGCGAGCGCCTCGGCGAAGTGCTTTCCGCCAACGATTCGCTGGCGACGGTTTACGAATACCGGCAGCGGCTTCAGGCCCTCTGGGACCGCTCGAGCACCGATCCGGAAACGCTGCTGGCCAACCTGCGCCAGTGGTGCCGGGAGGCCGAGGAGAGCGGTATCGAGGCCCTGCGGAACTTCGCCCAGTCGATGTCGAGCTACCGGCTCGCACCGGCCTGAGCGAGGGCCGAATCGGCCCCTGCGCGGGGCCGATTTGCGCCCATCGGTTTCACATTCGGATCGATGCTTCACATTCGGTCTGGCAGGCGTATCATCAGCATCCTTCCACCTGTTCGCAGCAGACGCGACAGGGTCGCTTCACGCCGATAATTCGAACGAGCTTCTGGCGTGCCGGGCTAGCGAACCAGCGTTTCCCTGCCTTGGGGACAGGCACCGTTGATTATTGGGGAGACCGTCCGTTGGTCCGGTTCCAGCACGAGGGGTATTGGCATGAAACATCCGCGTCAGGCTGTGGCGTTCGACATTCCGCCCATGGGTCCTGACGGGGGTAAACCGGAACCGGCGCTCGCGGAATGTGTCACCCGCGCCGTGCGTCGATACCTCCTGGACCGTGGTGAACACGAGCCCGACGATCTCTACCAGTTCGTCTTGCGCGAGATCGAGAAGCCGCTCCTGGAGGTCGTCTTCGATTACACCGACGGTAACCAGAGCCGCTGCGCCGACATTCTCGGCATGGCGCGGGGCACGGTGCGCAAGAAACTCCGGGATCACGGGATCCTCTGACGCCACAAGGCTCTTCTGCGGCGCGACCCGAGTGGGGTACCCTCCTGCGGCCGGCGGGCTTCCTGGAAGCTTGCCGAGCCTCACGACGCCGCGCGCGCGGCACCATGGACATCGGATGGCATGACCGCAAAACCCCTGAAGGTCACCCGGGCGCTGATCAGCGTCTCGGACAAGACCCACCTTGATCGCCTCGGTCCTGCGCTCGCAGCGCAGGGCATCGAGATCCTCTCTACCGGCGGCACGGCCCGTACGCTGCGCGACCTCGGCGTCCCCGTTGTCGACGTGGCCGAGCGCACCGGTTTCCCGGAGATCATGGGCGGCCGCGTCAAGACCCTGCACCCGAAGGTCCACGGCGGCATCCTCGGTCGGCGCGGAACGGATGATGCCGTCATGGCCGAGCACGACATCCAGCCGATCGATCTGGTCGTCATCAACCTCTACCCCTTCGAGGCGACCGTTGCCCGGCCGGGCTGCTCGCGCGATGAGGCCGTCGAACAGATCGACATCGGCGGACCCGCGATGCTCCGCGCCGCTGCGAAGAACCATCGCGACGTCGCCATCGTCGTCGACCCGACCGACTACGACGCCATCGTGGCGGCGATCGAGGCCGACGGCATCGACGCGGCCGCGCGGGCGACGCTCGCGGCGAAGGCCTTTGGTCATACGGCGAACTACGACGCCGCAATCGCCGCGTACCTGACGGCGGACGAGGCGGCCTTCCCTGCCGCGCACGCGCCGCGCTTCGAGCGTGTCGACACGCTTCGCTACGGCGAGAATCCCCATCAGCAGGCCGCGGTCTACGCCGCGGCAGGCGCGGACCAGGCAACGGTAGCCGCGACCCGGCCACTCCAGGGTAAGGCGCTGTCCTATAACAATCTGGCCGATACCGATGCCGCCCTCGCCTGCGTCGCCGAGTTCGACCTCCCGGCGTGCGTCATCGTCAAGCACGCGAACCCCTGCGGCGTGGCCGAGGGGCGCGATCTCGCGACCGCCTACGACGCGGCGTTCGCGGCGGATGCGACGTCGGCCTTCGGCGGCATCATCGCCTTCAATCGCCCCCTGGCCGCCGATCTCGCGAAGGCCATCATCGACCGGCAGTTCGTGGAGGTGATCGCCGCGCCGTCCGTCGCACCGGACGCTCTCGAGGTGCTCGCCGCGAAGCCCAATGTCCGCGTGATTGCGGCCAGCCATCCCGGGACGCCGGCCCGGCAGCTGAAAACCATCGGCGGCGGCCTCCTGATCCAGGACGAGGACCGCGCGCCGATCGAGCTGGGCGATCTGAAGATCGTATCCGAGCGCCAGCCTGCCGAGGGCGAGCTCGAGGACCTGCTGTTTGCCTGGCGGGTGGTCAAGCACGTTCGCTCGAACGCCATCGTACTGGCCGGCGGCAACCGCACGCTCGGCGTCGGCGCGGGTCAGATGAGCCGCGTCATGAGCGTCCGCATCGCCGGCTGGAAGCTCGCAGAGCTCGACGACAAGCCAGCGCGGATCGCACTCGCGTCCGACGCGTTCTTTCCGTTCCGCGACGGCATCGATGCGGCCGCGGAGCTGGGCGTGACCAGCGTGATCCAGCCGGGCGGCTCGATGCGCGACGCAGAAGTCATCGCAGCGGCCGACGAGCACGACATGCTGATGGTCGTGACGGGCCGGCGGCATTTCCGCCACTGATGCCGACGGAGGGCGCAGCATGAAGATCCTGATCATCGGTGGCGGCGGGCGCGAGCATGCGCTGGCCTGGAAGGCCGCTGCTTCACCCCGCGTCGAAGCGGTGCTGGTCGCACCCGGCAACGCCGGCACCGCGCTCGAGGCGAAGATCGAGAATGTCCCCGTCGCGGCCGACGACGTCGACGCGCTCCTCGCGCTGGCGCAGGAACGTCGGATCGACCTCACCATCGTCGGCCCCGAAGCACCGCTCGTTGCCGGCATCGTCGATCGCTTCGCCGCCGCGGACCTGAAGTGCTTCGGCCCGAGTGCCGGCGCTGCCCGCCTCGAGGGGTCGAAGGCCTACAGCAAGGATTTCATGGTGCGTCAGGGCATTCCGACGGCCGCGTACGGCACGTTCACGGCGCTGGAGCCCGCACTGGCGTTTCTGCGCGAGCGCGGCGCCCCGATCGTGGTGAAGGCCGACGGCCTGGCTGCGGGCAAGGGGGTGATCGTCGCCGAGGAGCTTGAGGAGGCCGAGGCCGCCGTGCGCGACATGCTCGGGGCCGAAGCCTTCGGGGCTGCCGGTCGCCGGGTCGTGATCGAGGAGTTTCTGCCCGGAGAAGAGGCGAGTTTCATCGTTCTGTGCGACGGCAAGACCGCCCTCCCCCTGCCCACCTCGCAGGATCACAAGACGCGCGACGATGGCGACCGCGGCCCGAACACGGGCGGCATGGGGGCCTATTCGCCGGCGCCGGTGCTGACTCCAGAGATCGAAGTCCGCGTCATGGACGAGGTCATCCGACCGACCCTCGCCGGTCTCGCCGCGGACGGCCACCCCTTCGTCGGCTTCCTCTATGCCGGACTCATGATCGGCCCGGACGGGACGCCCAAGGTGCTCGAGTTCAACGTCCGCTGCGGCGACCCCGAAACCCAGCCCATCATGATGCGCCTCGCGAGCGACCTGGTGACACTCTGCGAAGCGGCCGTCGACGGCCATCTCGATGAGCATGAGGTCGCGATCGACCCACGGCCCTGCCTGGGCGTGGTCATGGCCGCCGGCGGCTATCCAGGCAGCTACGCGAAGGGCACGCCGATCGCCGGCCTCGACGACGTGACGGGCGCCAAGGTCTTCCATGCCGGCACGGCGGAGCGGGACGGCGACGTGGTCACCGCCGGCGGGCGCGTGCTGTGCGTCTGCGCCCTCGGTGAATCGGTCGGCACCGCCCAGCAGTCCGCCTACGCAGCCGTCCAGCAGATCTGCTGGGACGACGTCCATTATCGGCGGGACATCGGTTACCGGGCGATCGCGCGCGAGGCCTGACCCGAAGGCCCTCGGCAACGCCGACCCAGCGCGCGCCCAGCGCGCGCCCCGCCCGGGTAGCATCTCGCGCCACCGCGGGTAGCGCGGAACGCGCCCCGCAGCGGGCTTCGTGCCCATTGACCCGCAGCAGGCGTAGCTTGACGCCCAGTTCAAAGGGAGCGTCAACGATGGAAACCCTGTTCGCGCCGGCGCTACGCCGGAACCTGAGCGCCCTGGCGCTATTTGCTCTCGCGTCCACGACCTCCGCGGGGTCGGAGCTGTCCCGGGCGTCTGCGGCATCTCTCGAGGGCGCGCTGACCGTTAGCCGCGCACCGGCAGCCCTGTTCGAGGGGGCATCCACCATGACCGTCGAGTCGATCGATGGCTCGAAGGTCGTCCTGAGCGCCGTCGGCAATTCCGGCGCCGTGGCCATCGAACTCGCGGCGGAGACGCTGGGGCTCGTCGTCGGCGACACGGTCGAGATCGTTGCCTCGAGCGTCGGGTACAGCCTGCTCCTGGCCGGCGAGATCATTGCGTTCGTGCCGACCGAGCTCGGCATGCTGCTGACCCACCACCGCGTTCGCCCATGATGCTGCGCCGCCGCTGGCTGCCGCTCTTGCTGGCCCTCGCGCTGACCGGGCCGGCGTGGCCCGGCGGCCCTTGCCAGGAATCGCCCCTGCCACCGGCGGAGGTTGCCCGGGCAGCAGCGGTGGCGCACGCCGCCTTCGAGCACCTTGAAGCGTCCGGCGCCGACCTCGCCATCATTGCCCGCAGCGGTTCGGACCTGCGCCGGCACGGTCTGCGGTACAGCCATGGAGGCCTCGTCATGCGCGAGCACGAACGGGGGCCCTGGACGGTCGTTCACCTGCTGAACCACTGCGCGTCGTCCCGATCGGAACTCTTCGAGGAGGGCCTGGTGAACTTCTTCGCCGCGGGACTGTTCGCGCTCGACGCGGTGATCCTCGTCCCCGAGGCCACGCTCCAGCAGGGGCTCCTCGGACTCGTCCGGAACGGCGCCGTCGATCGGCTGCACGACCCTCGCTACAACAGGATCGCGCATCCGATGTCGGCCCGCTTCCAGAACTCAAACCAGTGGCTGCTCGAATCCATCGCCATCGCCCTGGCCGACGGCACCGCGACCCGCCGCAGCGCGCAGCAATATCTCGCAGCGGCGGGCTACGAGGGCGATCGGATCCGAATCGGGCGATTTCAGCGCGTTGTCGGTGGCCTGACCCGAGACAACCTCAACTTCGGCGACCATCCCCTCGGCGCCAGGATCGAGGGCCGCTATCAGGTCGTGACGGTGAGGTCGCTCCGCACGTTCCTGGCCGAACGTGACCTCCTGGCGGCGGTGATCGAGTTCTGACCGGTCGTTCCCGACCACGGCCGGTCCGGGCGCGACGTGGGCTAACCGTCTTCGATGGTGACGGCAGCGGTGAGCGCCGCCGCTGCATCATCGGCCTCGATCGGCGTGCGGGCATGCACCCGGCCGAGCGGATCGCGGGCGTGGACCGGGTCCCCCACGGCAACAAGATCGCTGACTCCGACCGCATGATCGACCACGTCGCCCACCTGCGCGCGGCCGCCCCCGAGCCCAAGAACCAGGCGACCGATGCGTCCTGCGTCGACCGCACTGACGACCCCGGACCGGCTGGCGGTCACGGTCTGCCGAACCGGCGCGGCGGGCAGGATCCGCCAGGGATCGTCGGCCAGTTCCGACGGGCCACCCTGCGCGCTGACGAGAGCCGCCAGGCGCTCGAGCGCACTCCCGTCCGCCAGGGCACGGCCCAACCGGACTTCGGCGTCGGGCACGCCGACGGCCGCAAGGAGCCCGGCGCCGAGCTCGAGTACCAGCCGATGGAGGCGCTCCGAACGCGTCGCGCCCTTCAGGTACGCGATCGCGTAGGCCAGCTCGAGCGCGTCGCCGGCCACGGGTACGAGCGGTTCGGCCATGGGGCTGAGGGTCACGCGGCAACGCAGGCCGGCCGCCATCGCGACCCGCTCCAGGGCCGCTGCAAGCGTCGCTGCATCAGCCTGCTGGCGGAAGACGGCGCCGCTGCCGTGCTTGACGTCGAGGGCCAGGGCGTCAAGCCCCTCGGCCAGCTTCTTCGAGAGGATGGATGCCACGATCAGCGGGAGCGACGTCACGGTCGCCGTCACGTCGCGGGCGTCGTAGAGGATCCGGTCCGCCGGCACCAGCGCGTCCGTTGCCGCGCCGATCGCGAGCCCCTCGCGGCGCACCTGCGCCTGCATGCGCTCCAGCGTCAGCGCCGTCGACAGCCCCGGCACGCTTTCGAGCTTGTCGAGGGTGCCACCCATGGGGCCGAGCGCGTGGCCGGAGATCATCGGCACATGGCAATCGCAGGCCGCGAGCATGGGCGCGAGCACCAGGCTCACGACGTCCCCGACGCCCCCGTTTGAATGTTTGTCGACCACTGGGCCACGAAGGTCCGCACGATCCCATGCCAGCCGGGCGCCGGAACGGGCCATCGCCAACGTCAGGTCCCGGGTCTCCCGGTCGTCGAGCCCGCGGAGATAGCAGGCCATGAGAAAGGCGCCGATCTGCTCGGGGCCGATCTGTCCCTCGCAGAGCGCCGCCACCGTCGCGTCGATGGCAGCCGTGGACAGGGAACGACCGTCGCGCTTGTCCGCGATGACGGTCTGCGGTCGCAGGGCCGGCGACATGCGTCTCAGCCCCCCGGCGCGGTCGGGCTGGCCAGCACCGCGAGCAGCGCATCGCGCAGGCCGCTCGCGCCGATCCGGAACCGGTCGGGGCCGACCCAGCCCTCGCCGAAGCGGGCTCTGGCCAGCGCGATGTAGGTCGCCGCATCCTCGAGCCTTCGGATACCGCCGGACGCCTTGAAGCCGCAGCGCCCATCGTGGGCGGCGATGACATCGAGCATGACCGCGGCGGCTTCAGGCGTTGCGTTCACGGGAACCATGCCGGTCGACGTCTTGATGAAGTCGGCACCCGCACCCACGGCCTCCTCCGCGGCATTGCGAATCCGCGAGACCTCCGTAAGCAGGCCGGTCTCGAGGATGAACTTCAGCGTCATCGGGCCCGCAGCGGCGCGAACCTCGGTGAGAAAGCGGCGCAGCAGCGGGGTGTCCGTGCCGACAACGCGATGGGGAATGACGACGTCCACCTCGTGGGCGCCGGCTTTCTCGATGACGCGAACCTCGCGTACGGCGGCCGCAATGTCCGAGCGACCGTCGGGGAAGTTGGCGACGGAGGCGACCCGGACCGGTGTGCCGACGAGCCGATCGAGGGCCAGCTCGGCCCATCGCCCATGCAGGCAAACGGCGGCAACCGGCCCGTGCGCGGTGACGGCCCGCTCGCAGAGGGATGTGATTGCGGCCCGGTCGACACCCGCTCCGAGCGCCGTCAGATCAAGGCAGCGAAGGGCGGTGCGCGCTTCCTGTTGGTCGCGTCTGGGCATGGCGAGTCCTCCTTCCGGTGACGCTAGTCGAGAAGGTGCGTTCCGCGTTTGATTGGAGTCAGCTAAGCCCCTCGATGAAGTCGATGACCTCATCGCCACTGCCCCGGAAGACGACCCGCTCGCGTTTCCGTTCGAGCTGGTAGTCGTACATCGGGTCGTAGTAGTCCCGCAGGAGCCGTTCGATCCAGGCGTCGTGGCCGGTCGCATCGCCGGAATCCCGTTGCGCCTCCAGGGCGAGGCCCATGAGCTTCCGGAGTTCAGCGTGCGCCTTGCCGCCGAGGCGGCGCTGGATCCGGTCGAGGGAGGCGAGCAGGTGCGCCGCGTACCGGTCGAAGCCCTCGCCCGGATGGACGCCTTCGAACTCCGCGACCGCCGCCTCCGTATATTCCCGCCGGATCCGGGCGACGCGCGCCGCCACGTCCTCCTCGATAAGCGCGATCGGTGCCTCCTGGAAGCGGTCCCAGAGCGGTTCCGGCAGGGCACAGCGACCGATGCAGCGCGACTCGTCCTCCATGACCACCCGGTCGGTCTCGAGCGCCTCGAGGCGCAGCCAGTCGATCGCGAGTCGGTTCTCGAACTCGATCGGCGGCGGCTGCGGCGTCGCCCGGCGGCCGAAGCCACTGCCTCGATGATTGGCAAGGCCCTCCAGGTCGATGCGGTCGGATAGCCGCACGAGCACTTCGGTCTTGCCCGTGCCGGTCCGTCCACCGACGAGCGTGATCGGCATGGCGTCGCAGAGGCGCTCGGTCTGGTCGATGAGCCAGCGCCGCATTGCTTTGTAGCCGCCGCTGATCCGGGTGATCTCCACCCCGCGCTCCGCGAGCCAACGCTGCACGATCGCCGAGCGCTCTCCGCCGCGGAAGCAGTACAGCAGCCCATCCGGATGCGCCTCGCAGAAGGCGACCCAGCCGTCGATCCGGCCTTCTCGCAGAGCGCCGGATACGAGTTCATGCCCCAGCGCGACGGCCGCATCATGCCCGTCCCGGTTGTAGGCAGTTCCGACGCGCTGGCGCTCCCGGTCGTCCATGAGCGGCAGATTGACCGCCCCCGGAAAGGCCCCCTTGGCAAACTCGACGGGCGCGCGCACGTCCAGCAGCGGGCAATTGCCGAGGAGAATGCCCCGGTAGTCGTCAGTTTGCATGGATCGTGATCTGGGCCCGTCCGGCGGTCGGCTCGACCAGCTTCCCGATCGGGGCAAGCTCGAGCTGCACGGCCCGCGCCGCGGCGAGGAAGCTGCCATCACCGCCGGGACGAACGGCGACGAGGAGCCCGCCGCTGGTCTGCGGATCGCAGAGGAGCGCCCGCGCCGCGTTGCTCATGGGACCGATATGGTCGCCGTAGCTCGCGAAATTCCTTCCCGTTCCCCCGGGAACGGCGCCCGCCTCGATGTAGTCGTCGATCCCTTCCAGGCGCGGCACCGCCGCGAGGTCAATCTCCGCCGCGACGCCGGCGCTATCGCAGAGCTCGACGAGGTGTCCGAGGAGGCCGAAGCCCGTCACGTCCGTCATCGCCGCGACCTCCGGCAGCGCACCGAAGGTCGTACCCGGCGTGTTCAGGCGGCACATCCAGTCGGTCGCGACGCCCACGTGCCGATCCGCGAGCAGTCCCTTCTTCTCGGCGGTGGTCAGGATGCC
>JBCCZC010000111.1:0-14437 GCA_039188505.1 Pseudomonadota bacterium
CGCGAAGCCGACGGGTGGCGTCAGGAAGCTGGTCTGCAGGCACATGGCAAAGAGTACGGTAAACCAGACCAGGTCGAAGCCGAGTCCCTGGACCACGGGGGCCACCAGCGGCAGGACGATCAGCGTGATCTCGATCCAATCGAGAAAGAAACCGAGCAGAAAGGTGGCGCACAGGATCGTGATCACGACGCCGTTCGGGCCGAAGGGCAGCCCGAGTAGCGCACGCTCGATCAGCTCGTCTCCGCCGAGCCCCCGCAGCACCAGCGAATAAGCGGTAGCGCCCAGGAAGACTGCGAAGATGAAGGCGGTCGTCGTCGTGGTCTGGCGGGAGACCTGCCTTAGCACCGAGCCATCGAGGCGGCGCCGCAGGAACGCCAGCAGCATGGCTCCGAAAGCGCCCACGCCGGCGGCCTCGGTCGGCGTGGCGATCCCGAAGAAGATGCTACCGAGGACCGCCACGATCAGCGCCAGCGGCGCCAGGATCGCCTTCAGCACGGCGAGGGCGACGGCGAGATCCGGCGCCTCTGCTCCCGCCGGCAGCGGGGCCGAGTCCCGCTGCAGATGGCTCACGGTCAGCAGGTAGGCCGCATAGAGCCCGCCGAGCAGCAGCCCTGGCAGGATCGCGCCGATGAACAGATCGCCCACGGGCATCGCCAGCCGATCGGCCATTAGCACCAGCATGATGCTCGGCGGAATCAGGATGCCGAGGGTACCGACGGCGCAGACCGTGCCCGCAGCGAGCTCGCGCCGGTAGCCGTGTTCGAGCATCACCGGCAGGCCCAGCAGCGCCAGCAGCACCACCGACGCGCCGATGATGCCCGTGGTGGCCGCCAACAGCACCCCGATGAAGGTGACGGCCAGCGCCAGACCGCCGCGCACCCGTCCGAAGAGGCGCGTCAGGTTAGTCATCAGGTCGCCGGCAATGCCCGAACGTTCCAGCATCAGGCCCATGAAGACGAAGAGCGGCAGCGCGACCAGCACCCAGTTGCTCATGGTCCCCCAGAGCCGGTCGATGGCCAGCGACGTGTACGACCAGTCCACGCCGATGACGAAGCCCAGGTCGACCTCCAGGATGATGGCGAGGGCCGTGAACAGCACCGCCAGTCCGCCGAGCACCCAGGCAACGGGAAACCCGGTCATGATCAGGCCGATGAAGGCCACGAACATGAGAACCGACAGGACGTCATTGACCGACATCGCGATCCTCCCGTGTGACCGGCGTCGGCGCGTTGAAGAGGCATGCGGTGACCCGGGTCAGCCGCCCCCAGCCCGCAACCGCCAGCAGGACCATCGAGAGCGGAATCACCGCCTTGATGAGCCAGCGCATGCCGAGCCCACCCGGCGCGTCGGACCGCTCTCCGCTCGAGAACGCGTACTCGACGAAGGGAACCGAGTACCAGAGAACGAGCGCGACAAAGGGAAAGAAGAGCAGCAGGAGGCCGTAGAGCTCGATCCAGGCCTGGCCCCGCAGGCCAAAGCGCTCCCGCAGGACGTCGACACGCACGTGATCGTCGGCGTCGAGACACGCCGAGAGCCCGAGCAGGAAGCCGATCGAGTAGAGGTGCCACTGGATCTCCTCGAACTCGACGCGGCCCTCACCGAAGAGATAGCGGAGCAACACGTTGAGCATCACGACCGCGACGAGGCCGACCCAGAGCCAGGAAATGGCGCCGTTGAGTGCATCGAAGCCCCGACGGAGCAGCAGCGAGGTTCGCGTGTGCGGCAGGCGCTCGGCGTGGGGCAGGATCTCCGAGACCGCATCCAGGCCCGCCGCCGATCGCTCAGTCATCGAAGTCTCGCGGCACGTAGGCCTTCCGCTCCCAGAGCCGGTAGGTCGCGTTGAAGGCCCGCTGGGATTCCAGGACGCGAGCGAACCATTCATCTGCCGCGGCTTCCTCGTCCATCACCTGGCGGGTCGTGTCGCGCAGCACCCGCAGGAGCGGCGTAGGAATGGTTGCAGCCTCCACGCCCTTGTCCGGGAAGGCGGCAAGCACGCTCCCCTGGCTGGCCTCCGCGTTGGCGAAGCTCCACAGGGCGCTGTCGACGCACACGCTCTCGAGCTGCGCCTGCGTCGTCGGCGCCAGCGTCTGCCAGAGCTCGAGGTTCACGAGGAGGTGGAAGGCGCTGAAGGTCTGGTGCCAGCCCGGAAAGTAGTTCAGCTTCACCACCCGATCGAACCCCAACATGTTATCGATGACCGGCAGGGAGAACTCGCTCGCGTCGATGGCGCCCTTCTCGAGCGCCTGGAAGATCTCGCCGCCCGGCAGCACCGTCACCGAGGCGCCCAGCCGCTGCAGGACTTTGCCGGCGAGGCCGGAGAAGCGGATCTTCAGGCCCTGCAGATCTTCGACGGTCTCGATCGGTTCACGAAACCAGCCCGCGGTTTCGGGGCCGGAAAGACCACAGAGCAACGGCATGGCGCCGTGGTCGGCGTAAAGCGACTCGGCCAGCTCACGCCCGCCGCCGAAGAACCACCAGGCCGCATATTCGGGGGGCTCCATTCCGAACGGCACGGCGCCCAGCAGCGTCGACGCCGGGATCCGTCCCTGGTCGTAGCCGAGCCAGGTGAAGGCCGCCTCGACCTTGCCGCTGCGCACGCTCTCCGTCCCGGCGAGCGCCGGCGCCAGCTCGCCAGGTTCGAAGAGCTCGAGGTCCATGCGGCCGCCCGTGATCTCGCGCAGCCGGTCGACCGTGTAGCGCATGCCTTCGCCGAGGACCGGCAGGCGGGTATTGAACGCCGAGTGGACCCGCCAGCTCAGCGCCTGTCCTACGGGTGCCGTGGCCGCCGACTCGCCACTCCCGGCGGGCGGCGCGCCCGCGGGCCGAATCGCCAGTGAGGCCACCACGCCCACGATGAAGGCGGTGGCCACCAGCGCCAGGGCCGCGGAAAACGAAACGTGGCTGCGACCGCTCAAGCGGTAGCGCCTACCGTCATGGGTCGCGGACCACCACGTTCCGATCGGCGTCCAGCACCTCGACGTCGAGGTTCACGATGCCTGCCGACCCGAAGGCGTCGTCGCCGAAGGTCGTGAAGCGCACCGTCTGCTCCGTATCAATGCAGAAGGCTCCGAAGCCCTCGGCCTCGCCGGCATTACCGATGCTGCGGTCGAGGAGGCCGCCGACGTTCACACCGCCCTGGAACGCGCCACCGGGGCGGTCGACGAAGCTGGTCAAGAGGCTGACGAGGAAGATCCCGCGATCGTCGACGCCGTCGGGAGCATCGGACGTGAAGACTTCGAACGCGTAAAAACCCGGTTCCAGGGTCCGCTGGACGCTGACAACATCCTGCCGCCGCCGCTCCAGATTCAGGATCTCTTCGCTTCCGCCGCCGGTCCTGTTCACGAGGCGCACGGTGTAGGCGGCATCCGGATCCTTGAAAACCTGCAGATCGATCGTCACCCGCTGCGGTTCGCCGGTGCTGTTGGCGAGGTTGAAGGCGGCGAAACCGGGGCTGTTGTTGTTGCCGTAGCCGCCACCGAGGTTGAGACCACCCTGGAGCAGCGGCCGCACGCCCGGTTCCAGCAGGATTTCCATGCTCCAGCGACCGACCGCGTCATCGCTCGACACTCGCCCGATGTAGAAACCAGGGCAGCCGAGATCCGGGTCAACCGTCAGCCGGGGCGTGAGGACGCGATTGGCGCTGACGAGGCCTGCGGTCACCGCCGCGGCTCCGGACGCGGTGCCGGTTTCGGGCGCGCCAGTGAACACGTTGACGTCGCCGGTAGCGACGGATTCGCCGAAGCCCTCCTGGCCGTCCGGCGCAGGGATCTTCTGGATCTCGTTGAAGCCGGCGGTCAGACCCTTCCCGCCGGGGCCTTTCTTGAACAGATAGACCGCACCCGTCGCCGCGCCGTCGTTACGTGCCCGCGGCGCGCCGATTACCAGGTTGCCGCCGGTGGTTTCGACGGCGGTGCCGAAACGTGAGTTGGGCGCCGGATCGGACGCGGCCACCCGTCCGAGCTCGGTGATCTGACTGTCGAAGTCGAAGACCCAGGTACTCCCTGCGTTGCTGCGTCCGTCGACGTCCGTGCCCGGAGCGCCGACGGCCACCGTCTCCCCGTCGATGGACACCGAGGCGCCGAAATCGTCGCCATCCTCCGCGTCGCTGCCGGTCACCGTGCCGACACTCATGAGGTTCTGCTGGATCTGGTCGATGAGCGTCAGGGTGCCCGTACGCGCGCCACCGATCGGTCCGCCTACGGCGCCGATGGCGCCCTTCCCGCCGGAAACCGCCACCGAGCCACCGAAGCGCTGGTTCCGTTCGGGGGTCGGCGGATTGACGCGTGCGGTCTGGACGAAGTTGTCACCATCCGCCTGGAAGACGTAAGCGGCCCCGGCGTCTTCGTTCGTGCCCGGTGCCCCGACGATGTAGGTATCCCCATCCATGGCCACGGCAGCGCCGAACTCATCTCCCGCGTCGTCCGCGGGCATGCTGCGAAGCCGATCCTTGAAGCGCCAATCCTGGCCGAGCCGTTCGAAGATGGCCGCACCGAGCGGCGTCATGCCTTTGGCGTTCTTGGCCGCAAGCCTCGCCCCGGGGGCTCCCACGGTGAGAAGACCGCCCTGCTGCGCGATAGACGCGCCGAACTGGCCAACGACGAAGCGATCCGGAACCTCGAGTGACGCTTCGAGCACCGGTTGCCCGTTCTCGATCCGGTAGGTGGCCACGAGGCCGGCGTCGGTCCCGAGGCTGTCGTCGGTGGGTGCCCCGACCACGAACAGGTCGGCGCTGCCTGCTATCGCTGAGCCGAGCCTGTCGTTGTCACCGATAGCGGGCGGAATCGGGACGGCCAGGGGCGGCGGCAGCGTGAAGTCGAGGGTTACCAGACGGGACACCTCGTCGGTGTCGCCCACGTCATCCGTTACTTCGAGCGTGACCGTGAACGATCCGAACGAATCGTAGCTGTGCGTCGGATCCTGCTCCGTCGAGAAGCTGCCGTCGCCGAAGTCCCAGAAGCGCTGGGCGATCATCCCGTCGGCGTCCGTGCTGAGATCGAAGAAATCGACCGTCAGGCCGGACGGTCGGAAGCTGAAGTCAGCCACCGGCGGCTCGTTGTCGCTATCGCAGATGGCCGGATCGTAGGTCGCGCTGTCCGTATCCGCGCCCAGCATCGATTCGACCGTAACGTTGACCGTGTGCGTGCGCCGATCGGCGAGGTTCGGCTCCCAGCTGATGCGGTAGTTCGACATCCCCTTGACGCGCGTGGCCACGGCGTCGAGTTCACCGGGCTGCGCGACGGGGTGATAGCGCCCGCCCGTCTCGGCTGCCAGGGCCGATAGCGCCGGTCGATTGGCGCCATCGAGTGCAACGGTCTGCACCGCAATACCCGCCGCTCTCGCGGCTGCCAGGGCGTCCTCGAGGCTCGCCTCGCTGGATCGATCGTGACGATTCGACAGCACCACGATGGACCGCGGTCCGGGGCGCGGTTCGAGACGCCTGACCGCCTCGATAACGCTGTCGTGGAGCTGTCCACTCTTAGCTTCATCGTCGAAGCTGGCGGTCGCCGCCGGCAGCACCTTGGGGCCGTCCACGGCCGGCGACAGCAGCAGGACACTGGCGCTGGTGTCGATGCCGTCGACGAAGCGACGGAGATCATCGCTGTGCAGCGCCGAGGGGAGTGTCGCGGTCGCCACATCCCAGATCACCGCGACCTGCCGCTCCAGACGCTTACCTCCCGATTCGATCCGGACCGGAAACAGCCGATCGTTGTCGACGAGCGTGAAGTCGCTGGCCGTGAGCCCGAGGGCCGGCTCGTCGTTCTCGAGCACGGTGAGCAGCGCCTCGACGCGCGGACACTCGCCGCGCCGGATATCGTCGATGGTGACCGAGATGCCACCGCCCGGGGTGGCCGATCCGAAGGTGATGTTGTCGAAGCCGATCCGATCGACGGTGCCCGCGAAGTCGACGGACCTGGCGGTGCCGCTGAAGGACACCCCGACGGCGAAGAAGGGACTGAATCGCCCGTTGGGGTCCGGCGCGCCGTTCTCGGGCGTTGTGGGAAGCTGGACCGTGGCAAGGACCCGGCCGGTGGCGTTGACGCCGTCGAAGACCCGGACCGCACCCGGCTCGTCGACCGCTGAGTAGAAGAAGGAAAACCCAGTGCTGAAGCCGGCAGGAACGTCCATCAACGCGCTACCCTGCTGGAAGAAAAGCACCGTATCCGGCGAAGGCTCACCGCCGAAGTTGCCGGTGCCGCCCGGGGCGTCCGAGTCGATCAACGCCAGCGCTTCGGGACTGAAGCTCACGCCGAAGTTGTCCATGCTCCGGCTACCGGAACCGCCCTCACCGCCGGCGTAGAAGTCCAGTACCTGTTCGGTGTTCTGCAGTCCCTCGAAGGTCAGGACGACCTGATCGACGGGGATCCCCTTGGCTTCGCCATGGGCCGCCGTTCCCGGCCCCTCGACGATGAAGCTGAATGCGCCGGGAGCCGTGTCGGGATCGGGCGCGGTCGCGACGAGGAAGTACGTCACGCCAGCGCCCAGGTGGACTCCTGCGTTTGCCTTCGCTCCCGCATTGCCGCCGACACAGTTGACGAGCGGCGCACCGGCGTCGAAGTCTCCAACGAAGACGGAATGGAAATACGCGAGCGTGGCGTCCCGGGGTTGCAGCCGGTAGCGCCCCGAACGGCTGACGGTGAAAGGGACCACGCCGTAGGCGAGCCGGTTGGACTTCGCATGGACGGCCGTGCAGTCCGGCAGCGCCGGACTCCAGCGCGCCTCCCCGACGATCGTGCCGGAGAGGATCGAGCCGACCGGGGTTCCCGGCACTGCGCTGACGCCGTCCGGGCCCGCGTTGAGCCCCGCAGATTGGCCGGTCGCGAGCGCGCTGGCCGGCACGGCACCGAGCGTCATCGCCAGGACCAGCATACGTACGAATGAATTCATCCCCTCACCCCCGTGACGGCTACAGCCTCAAAGTAGCAGCCGCCCCCATGGCTGTCGACTCGCTCGGCGCAGGCGGCCCCGAGCGGGCACGGATGGGCTATGATCGCGCTCCATGAGCACGCCCGAGCCAATCGGAGTCAGCGACCTCGGATCGCCTCCCGAGCCGGAGCTACCCGGGATGCCCCCGGAAACGCCGATCCTCACGTTCAACGACCGCGAGGCGTTCGCGCGGTACTGCGACCCGGTGGAGCGTACGGGGCTGTTTCCCTGGTGGCCTGCCGCCGCACGGTCCATCACCCGGCGCGCGGCAGACAACGCCCTGCCCATTGTCTGCTACCCCGATGGCCGGACGATGCTGCCGCGCTTCACCCGGGAGGAAAGACAGGCCCTCGAAGCCGGCCAGGAGCCGGACTGGCGCGAGTCCACAACCTGCCCCAGCTGCGGTCTCTGTGCGCGCCAGCGCTTCGTCATCCACACCCTGGACACGCTGCTGGACGTGACCAACCGGGGGAGCCATATCTATCTCACCGAGTCTGGCAGTCCCCTCGAACTGGCGATGTCCCGTCGCTACCCGCGCGTCGTCCACAGCGAATACGTCGACGGCATGCCGCGCGGCACGCTGGTCAAGCTCCGGGGCCATGTGACCCGCAACGAGGACCTCACGCGGCTTTCGTTTCCAAGCCACACGTTCGACGTGATCGCGAGTTTCGACGT
This sequence comes from Pseudomonadota bacterium, assembly GCA_039188505.1. Classification (GTDB taxonomy): domain Bacteria; phylum Pseudomonadota; class Gammaproteobacteria; order Xanthomonadales; family SZUA-38; genus JBCCZC01. Next base: position 7,600 of record JBCCZC010000111.1, read on the forward strand.
CCTCGAGCACATCCCTGATTATCGCGCCGCGCTCGCGGACATGACGCGCTGCGTGAACGCCAAAGGCGCGCTCCTGCTGAGCGCACCGTTCAATCTGAACGAGCACGAGCACGTGGTGCGGGCCAGGCTGCGCCACGACGGGTCCGTCGAACATCTGCTGGAACCCGAGTACCACGGGGATCCAAATTCCTCCGAGGGCGTCCTCTGCTTCTACCATTTCGGCTGGCGCCTGCTCGATGAACTCCGCGAGTTGGGCTTCCGGGACGTGAGTCTCGTCGTCGGCCAATCCGAGCGCTTCGGCTACTTCGGCTGGGGCAACATCATGGTCCTTGCCCGCGATCTGCGCGTGGCGGACTGAAAGCCCCGCACCGCCTCGCCGGTCCCTGTCGTCGTAGGGCCCGACGGGCCCGTGCCAAGGCCAAGGGGACAGCACCATGAAGAAGCTTCTGATCATCATCGCCATCGCCGTCCTCGCGGGCGCCGGCTGGTTCTTCCTGTCGCCATTGTTCATCGACGAGGCCGTCGACGAGGACCTGCCGGGTTTCGCGACGCTACCGACCCGGGCAGAGGTCGACGCCATGAGCGACGCTGATCGCTCGCGGCTGGCCGCGGCGATGGACGAGTTCAGCCGAAGTGCGCCCGACAGCTCGGCGGCGGAGCCGATGCCGGAAGCACCCCGCCGACTCGCGGCGGGTTCCTTCGTCGACGCAGACGCCGTCCACAAGGGCAGCGGGACGGCCGCGGTCTACGAGCTGGTGGACGGCAGCCGCGTGCTGCGCTTCGAGGACTTCCGCGTGACCAACGGACCGGCACTCGTTGTGCTGCTGTCGAAGGCCGAAAGCCCGGCCACGGCCGACGCCGTCATCGACGCGGGCTTCGTATCCCTGGGCAAGCTGAAAGGCAACGTCGGCAACCAGAACTACACGATTCCCGCCGACCTCGACCTCGCCCAGTACCGCAGCGCGGTAATCTGGTGCGAGCTCTTCGACGTGCTGTTCTCGCAAGCGGCGCTGATCCCGAATTCCTTCGACGCGCCGGCGGCCGCCGAGCCCGCGGGCGAGAACGGCGACATCCGCTTCGAAGACGACGGCAGTTCCCTCGCCTGGTCCGACGTCAGACAGGCCTGGGTCGAACCCGAGGAATTCTTCATTGCCTACGCCGAGAGCCGGGGTGGTCTGACGTGGGGACGAGGCAGCGATTACCCGCCGTATGCCGAGGTCAGCGAGCGCGACCTGTTCCTGGTCGAGCTCGATTCGGGCGTCTGCCTCATGGAGTTCTGGCACGAGCGCTGGCGCCGAGCCAACGACGTGCGGCGCTGGAATGATGCGTTCAACGCGTACGGCGGTTGCCCGCACGTTTTCGAATGAGGGCGCGGATCAGGCATTCACCGCGAGTGTTTCGAGATACCCGTTCAGCGCGATCGCGAAACGTTCGGGTTGCTCCAGCTCCGGGAAGTGCCCACTGTCGTCCCAGGTCACGAGTTCTGCCCGCGGCAGCAGGTTGAGCGCACAGGCCGGTTCGGTACGCCGGTGCGATGCATCCAGACCGCCCCAGACGGAGAGCGCCGGACGGTCCATGGGCGCGAGCAGGCCGTGGTGGTCTGTCAGGAAATCCTGAAATCCGGAGGCCAGGCAGAAGCACCCGCCGCCATCGAAGTTCTCGACGGTTGCGGCAACGAAGGTATCGAGACGAGCCGCTCCCCCGAGAGCGCTCGCATACCACTGGCGAATGCGTCGACGCTTCATGGCCGCGAGGGCCAGCTGCCCCAGAACGGGTCGCCCGAGCAACCCTTGAGGATCGCGGCCCCGCTTCCAGGCAAGGCCGGCTGCCCAGTCGGGCATCTGCGGCGCAACCAGCCCGGCAACGAGATCCGGACGGCGCAGGGACAGCGTCACGCCGAGGTAGCCCACGACACAGGGAAAGACCAGCACATGGGGACCGCCGGGTAGCGCCTCCAGGAATCGCTCGACGGTGCCGACGGCGTTCGGAAAGGAGAACGAATGACCCGGTCCGGGCAACGAGCCATTGAATCCGGGAACCTCGAAGACGGTTGCGCTGATCTGCCGATCGAGGCATTCGAACAACTCGCCATACAGCTCGACCGGCACCGGCGGGTCGGCTGCGAAGACGACGCTGGGGCCGGTACCCGCCCGACTTCGGTAGCGGATCTGGCAGCTGCCGAGTTCAGCATGGTGAATGTCGTGGCCCCCGAGACGCCGCGCCGTGCGGCGGCGTCGCAGACCGGTTGGCAAGGTGTCGCAGAGTTGGCCGACGCGCCGCAGCAGTGTCCTAGGCATCGTCGCCGTCTCCTTTCCCAGCCCCGTTCGAGATCGACCAGTACGCGAGGTTTGCGGGAGCACCGTAGCGCTCCGTGATGCGCTCGCTCCAGGCGTCGTCGTAAAAGGCCTGAGCGTCGGCCAGCGACCGCCAGAAATAGACGCCACCGAAGCGCCCATCGGCGGCGATGACGTAGACCTTCTCGACGAGACCGGGAATCGCCTCGTATACCGGAATCGATTCGCGAAATCTCCGGATGATGAACCAGTCGGGCGCGTACCAGGGACGGTCGACCAGGACCCGGGTCACGACCCGGACGTCAGCGAGTGTTGCCGGATCGACGGCTCCCAGGGCGACCGGGCCGTCGAGCTGTTCGGCGACGTTTGATCTCCGGTCATCCATCGACGTCAGGCGCAATTCCAGCTTCGCCGCGTTGTCGGCCGGGCCGGCGCGAAGGGTCCAATCGGGATCGCCCGCAGGCTCCAGCGCGACGCTGAAGTCGGGTGCGCTGGGCGCGCATGCGGTCAGAACGAGAATCACCAGGCTTGGTGCAAGCAGCTTGCGGATCATCGGTTACGCCTCCGTTTTGTTAGAACGGTATTCTAGAATTATGTTCTAGTCAATGCATCTTTCGTCTGCTAACGTCGCCCTGCCATCGACCGAGATTCCCCATGGATCAGCTGGACAGAGACCCGACCCGGCGTCGCATCCTCGAAGCCGCCCTCACCTGCTTCAACGCCACGGGTATGGCAGGCACGACGATCCGCCACATCCAGGAGGCGTCGAGCATCAGCGTGGGCAGCATCTATCACCACTTCGGGGACAAGGAGGGCATTGCGTTCGCGCTCTACCAACTCGGCATCGAGGACATGCACCAGGCCCTGCTCCGTCGCCTCGGCGGGCGAGCCGATCTGTCCCTGACGATTCGCGGCTGCGTTGACGACTACCTCGACTGGTACCGTGACCATGCGGAGCTCGGTCGCCACCTGTTCCAGTTTTCGGATACGCGCTTCGTTGCCGGGCGCGAATCCGCCATCGCGGCGCTTGGCCGGGAATTCCTCGACCGTTTCGGGGAGCTGGCCGAGGACGAGGGCTGGGGCGGTCGTCTGGACGCCGAATTTGCCGTTCGTTTCGTAACCGGTGGGTGCCGGGAATTCCTGCGCTCCTGGCTCGTTACACAGGATTCCGTCGAACTCGAAGCGGCCCGCCCGCGCCTGCAGGACCTGGCGCTGGCGACGTTCGGCCTGCACTGAGCGCTACTTTCCTTTCTCCAACCGATTGATCGGCTATGCCATCAGTTTGTTGTACATCTATAACAGATCGTGCCACTCTTTTAGCATGCACAACCGAATCGCAGTGCTCAGGACCGAGCGCGGACTATCGCGAAAGGAGCTGGCCCGGGCGGTGGACGTCAACTTCCAGACCATCGGCTATCTGGAGCGGGGCGACTACAACGCGAGCCTTGAGCTGGCGCTGAGGCTCGCACGCTTCTTCGATGTCCCGGTGGAGATGATCTTCTCCCTGGAACCCTTCGAGCTCCTCTCGCGGCAGGCCATGAATCCAGGAGGAACACCGCATGCTTGAACGCTCTCCCCGCTTCCCGCACCAGCCGCCGATGCGCGTCGTCTGGGTCCGATGGCTGACCGTTGCCGCCCCGATGTGCTACCTGGCCGGCGCCGCGATCGACGCCTTCGAGCTCGGGCCGAAGCAGGGCGCGATGGGTTCGCTGCTGGTCATCGCCGCACTGCTGGCGGTGGTCGGCGGCCTCTACGCCACCGGCATCGCTCGCATCTTTCAGGAGCACGTCCAGTTTCTGGACGATGCCGAGCGGCTGATCCGGGCTCAGGTGCTGGACCGGTCCTACCAGGTTTTCACGGGTGTCATCGTGGTCGCGATCTTCGCGACCGAAATCACGCTCGACCTCGATCGCAAGTTTGAATGGGCGCTCGAGTTTCCGTCCGGGATCTACTCGCTTGTCGCCGGCGCGGTCATCATCTTCGCCCTCGTCCTGCCCACGGGCCTGCTGGCCTGGCGGCTACCGGTCGAGGAGCCGATCGAGGATTGATCAGCCGTCGGTCGCGCCACGCTGCAGGGCGGCGCGCTCGGCCTCGAGGTGCCGCTTTGTCACCTCCAGCATCGCGAGCGTCGTGCAGGGATCGTGTCGCTGCAGCAGCTGCGTGGTTCGAGCCCGCAGCCACTCCTCGATCGGGTCGTATTCGCCACCTGTGAAGTTCAGCTGCTTGATGCCGACCAGGCACTCGCCCTGGAGACGGGCGTCCGCCCGCTCATCCGGCGTCATGACCTCGCGCTCGGCGCGCGCCTCGATGGCGTCGAGCGTGAATTCGGTTGCGGTGGACGAAGCCGAAAGTCCGAGCAACACAAGCATCGGTACGATTCTCATGGCGGGTCTCCAGTGGAAGGCACGCGCCACTGGACCACGCCACGACCCGGACCAACAGGGCCAGAAGCCCCATGACGCACGTCAGGTCAGGAATTGCATCGTGAAGAGGCACAACCAGCGAACTCCCAGCGAAAGAAGCGCCGAATCCAGAGTCGATCAGCGTGTGCCGGCGTGGGTTCGGTGGGTCGTGTCCCTCGGATTGTGTAGTGGGAATTCGTCGGGACGTCGCCTGTCCGCTACCCAGCCCCGCTTCCTAGCTCACCAGGCCTTAGCGCTAGAATAGGGCGGAAAGGCGAATCGTGGCGCCAAAAGGCTAGATATATCCCTCATGATCGACGGCCAAATCGATTGGCAATCGCGCTGGTGTCCGGCGCCCAGTGCGCTCTCAAGTGTACTCGCCGGCGTCTGGTCAGTCCGTGCCGGTCACGGAGAGCCTCTGTCCGCGCGGGTTTTGCCTGACGCTTCTTCGTGCATCGTGTTTGGCCGCGACGGCGCGGTGCTCCGTACGGGTGGCGAGATCGGCGCGCCCTGGGGAGCCGCTTCCGTAGCAGGCCCACGATCCAGTCCTCTGGACATCACGCTCGGCGCGGGTGGTCAGATTTTCATCGTGCAGCTGCGCCGCGCGGGGGCCAGGGCCTTGCTCGGGGTACCCTTGTCACACCTGACGGATCGATTTGAGGCCGCAGACTCGGTGGTCGGCCGCATGCCCTCCGAATTCATGGACGTCATTCTCTCCGATGCGGATGATCGCAGCTGCGTTGGGGCGATCGAAGGCTGGATCTCTCGACGACTCCGAGACGGGCCGAGCGACACCCAGCTGGCGACCGCGCTTTCCAATGAGGTCGCTGGCAGTATTGGCAATCTTCCTGTCGAACAGCTCGCCGCCCGCGTTGGCCTTTCCCGGCGTCACCTCCTCCGAATCATGCAGGAGCGATTCGGCGTCTCTCCCAAGTTGTTCGGTCGAATCGTTCGCTTCGATTGCGCTGTTCAGCTTGGACGATTCAGGCGCGAGCTGTCCTGGTCGGAGATCGCCCACGAAACGGGCTATGCCGATCAGCCTCACATGGCACGTGACTTCGCTGCTCTTGGCGGCATCCGCCCGAGTGATCTGAGGGGAAGCGGCGGGGCCACGCTCTGGTAGCCGATCGCCTCGGTACTTGTCCCATTTGTTCAAGATACTGCGCCGGGCGAATGATAGGTTCACGCCATCGTCAGTTCCCTCATCGCTTTCGCAGGAGTCACATTTCGTGTCCAAATGGCTTTCAATGATCAGCTGCTCGTCAATCCTCGCCCTCGGTTTCGGCGGCACGCTCGCCGCTGGACACATGGAGAGCAGGACCGTCGAACAGATCCTCGACAGCTACGTTCAGGACTTCCGGAACGATCGGTTCGCCGCAGATCCGATGCAGTTCGGAATTCGTATCGCGGAGCAGGGGGAATGGCACGTGATCGTGGCGGGGCAAGAGGACGATGATGGATGGCAGGTCCTGCTGCGTGACGGTCCATCGCCCACCCCGACCTGGGGGTACCGCATGGATGAGAAAACGCTGAGGATGATCGATAGCGGTGAGTGGAACGCTCTTACCGCGCGCGGGAAGGCCTTCTCGTCCGACAAAGCGCCGATGGAGCTGTTCGACATGGAAGGCTACAAACGGACACCCGAGGCTTACCGGGCGATCAACCCGTTTTCCTTTCACTTCTGGACCCGCGGTTTTCCCGAGCTGATTCCATTCGGCGCAGACTTGACCCGGACCCTGCACGGCTCTCCGGCCGTGGGCCTTTACTATGAGACCGGTCTGCGAACGATCTATAGCCGGATCGATCCGGGTGGCCGCGTCCGTGACGACCCGCGTGAGATGGCCATGCCCTTTCTGATCATGATCGCGGTCATCGAGGGCGTCGCCGAAGGCGAGGTTGATGGAGAGCGCGTCACCGTGCCCGCGGGCAACGTCGTGTTCGTGCCCCCGCACGCGACCCATTTGTGGTGGAACGATACGGATGAACCCGCCGCCGCGCTTCTGATCATGTTCGGTGATGGGGCGTAGCCGGCTGTCGGGCTTGGCACGAGCGGGCTTCCGGCGATCTGGGCAAGAGCAAGAGAGACGATGAATCCTCGCCACGCGCCCAGCTCACCTTGCGAGCAGTCTTTGGGTCTATCTC
>JBCCZC010000112.1:0-14351 GCA_039188505.1 Pseudomonadota bacterium
CCCTGGGGGCCTACGAGATCGTGGACGCCCAGGTCGAGCAGGCGATCAGCGCCGGCGACGTGAGCTGGCTCCCCGGTGCCTTCCGGCTCGGCGAGCTGGCCGAGACCGACGAAGGCACCTGTCCCGGCGCGATCTGGCATCGCCCCGAGCGCTACGAGCGGTTGGCCGATGTGGGTCTGCTCGACTACTGGCAGCAGACGGCACCGCCCGACTGCTGCGACCTCAGGCCGGAACTACCCCTCTGCCAATGGATCGAGGCGGAGGATGACCCGCGGCTCGCGGAGGCTGCCGACCGGTAAGGGCGGGGGGGTGTCGACCCGTCGGTTCGGGCGCCATCAGCGGTCCGTAAGGTCAGGATCAGGTCCGCGCTCCAGCGAAGCCGGATACTCGATTCCCAGGAATCGTCCGGAGACCCACGATGCGGAGATACTGCTCTAGAACGCCGACACTCGGCGTCGCTGCACTCGCCCTGGCGATCGCCTCCGGCCCATCGACCGCGGGCTTTTCGGAGGGCGATTTCTGGGAGTACCTGTGGACCACCCGATCGGTCTCCGCGACGCCGAGCAACGTGACGCGTCAGACCCAGGTCGGTCGCTTCACGGCGACCCTTGGTCCGCGGATGGTCATCGACGGTGTGACGGCATTTCCCCTGACGATCGAGGGTGAGACCAGCGACGGCATCATCGACTACCGGCCCCGCTGGTCCCATCTCGCGCTCGATGGCGCCGGGAACCTCCTCGGGTCGGTCGACGGCGAGAGTCTGGGGCTGGTCTTCGCGGCAGCAGGAAGCGGCAGCGGCGGCTACTTCTTCGAGATCCCGGCGGCCGACGACGTCCGTGCGAACGACGAGGTCTTCGATGGCGAGTTCAATCGCCTCGACGCGCAGGTCCTGAGGCGATCGAACTCGCCGGGTGAATGCGTGGACTTTCCCGAGATCGGCACGACGGTCTGCCCGGATCAGGAACCGGAGGTGTCGATCACGGCCGCCGAGTACTTCAAACCCGGCCTTGGCCCGATCGGCGCCCGGCAGTCCTTTCTCGCCATCTTCGATGGCGGCGGTTTCGACAGCTCTGAAGAAGATGAGCGCAGCGTGGAGCTGATCCGAACGAGCCTGAATGCCCAGGACGGCCAGGTTGTCCTCCCACCGCCGTGGACCCCGCGTGCGGGGCTCGCGACGGGGCGCTACCGGCACGGCGTCACGGGACACGAGGGAAAGCTCTACGTCGCCGGCGGGATCGACGGTAGCGCGCAGCCCCTGGCCAGCGTCGAAGTCTACGATCCGGAGGCGGACGTCTGGGCGGCCGGCCCGCCATTACCCGCGGGTTACGGCAGTGCGCGCATTCACAGCGCCGCTGGTGAGCTCTTCGTCCTCTCGACCTTCGGCTCGCAAGCGATGCTTCAGCTCGATGGCACCCGCGAAGACTGGACGGAGCTCCCCGCGAACCCGAGCTTTTCCGACAGCTGTGTCGTCGACGGCCGGCTGATCGTGGGTATCCGCGAGAGCTTCGGCGAGCTGTCCCCGCGGATCTTCGACCCGGCGACCGGGGAATGGTCCTTCGGCACCCGCAGTTCATCGGGCGCATCGCCGAATTTCTCTGTCGCCTGCACGGGGGCGGAGGTGATCGTCACGGGTGGCGGTGACGCGCGTTTCGGGCAGACCCGCGATGTCCGGGTGTATGACGTCGGCGCCGACGGCTGGGGCGTCGGACCTCGCCTCGGGAAGGGACGCCAGCAGCACGCCGCGGCGGTCTTCCGCGGGGAACTCGTCGTTCTGGGCGGTTTTGCCCTCGGTGAAGGCGCTCTCCGGACGGTGGAAAGGCTCGGTTCCGGGGCGACCGAGTGGCGTGCCGGCGCCAGCTTCTATGTGCCCCGGGGCGACAACCGGGCCGCGGTGCTCGGCGCCTCGCTGTTCCTCGTCGGCGGGTCTGAGCGGGGGCTCGGCAGCTCGCGCGTGACGCGCCTCGACGCACCGGAGCGAGTCTTCGCAAGTGGCTTCGAGAGCGCGCCCTAGTCCGGGGATCCGTCGGAGCGTAGTCCGCACCGCGGCCGCCTACCTGGCGGTCATCGCCCTCGCACTGGTCGGGGCGACGGCGGCAGGGGCGTCAATCGACGCTCGCGGTTGGATGCTCATCGCTGGCGGCCTGCCGGTCACCATGGCGATCAGCGGGGCTGCTACGCGCAGCCTCTGCCGGGCGCTCATCCTCCTGCCGATGCTCTTAGCCGGCGTGCTGCTCGGAGGCCTCGGGGTCTCGTCAAGGCACGCCAATCGGGTCCAGCCGAGCGACCCGGAACGAGCCGACGCCGTTGCAGCAGCTCGCATCTTCGCCGTACTGCCGTGCCGGATCCTCGACCGGCAGGCCTGGATCGCGGCGGGCCAAGGCGTCCCGGCGGCCGTCGTCGTGCTGTCACCTCCGGGCGGACAATCGGACCTCGCAGCCTCTATACGGATTGCGCTCCCGGGATCGCACGGCGCGATCGAGGCCATGTGTACGAAGGGGCCAACACCGCTGCCCGGGCAACTGGCACGGCTCGATCTCCCGGCACCAGGGCCACCGTGATGGCCGGAAACCGGGCGGATCGAACTTGCCGCCAGCGCGCCTCCGACCGCCTATACTGGGCGCGTTTCAGGTGACGGCAGCATCTTGACAGGGCCCGCGAAAAACCCGGAATCGGAACGCATGATCGTCGGCGATCTGGAGGTCGACCTCATGGCGCGCACCGTGCAGCGGCAGGGCCTGATCCTGCCCGTGGAGGGACCTAGCTTCGAGCTGCTGGCCTGCGTCCTCCGTCACCATCCGGAGCTCGCGCCGATGCGAGCTATGGAGGCAGCGTTCGTAGCCGATGGCACCTCCGTGTCGCGGCAGATGCAGCTGCTGGGCGAAGCGCTGGCTGGATCGGAGCGATATCCAAACTACCTGGAAATGGTGGCTGCCGAGGGCTATCGCTTGGTCGCTCCGGTGGTACCAATAGCGCAGGACGGTCGGAATCGCTGGCGCGGCCCGCTGGTACTCGCATCGGCGGTCCTGGGCGTTCTGATCTTCGTCCTCGGCCTCTTGAGCGCGCGGCCCTAGCCCCGGCAGCACCGTTCGTCGAGGTCCGGTTGGTTGCGCCTGAACCTTGCGGCGGGCAGTATCGCTGCCCGCTCCCTTTCGCTGCGCACGCGGACATCGCCATGAATGACTGCCTCGTCTCGACCGGAGGATTCCTCTCCGATCTCATGCCGGCCTGGATCCACACCTGGCTCTACGCCGACTCGCTCATCTGGACCGCTGTCGGCTTCGCCGGCGCCGGTATCTTCGGCTCCCGCTTCGTGTTCCAGTGGTTGCACAGCGAACGACGCAAGACGCTGGTGGTCCCGTGGTATTTCTGGCACCTGAGCTTCTGGGGAAGCACGCTCAACCTGCTCTATGCCCTGCACCTCGACAAGGCACCGCTGATCTTCGGCACGGTCTTCCTGCCGTTCCTCTACGGACGCAACCTCGTCCTGCTGGCCCGGGACACCCGGGCGGCGGACACGGCGACTTGATGGGAACCCTGGCGGCTACCAGTCTCTGAACGCATCGCGGATCGCGTCGGGTGCAGCCTGGGTGAGATCCTTGGCGATGCTCCGGGAGACCATGCGGTTGACCCGGGGCTTGACCGCCGAGCGCAGGTATCCCAGAAATTTCGGCGGCGCGATGACCACCAGATCATCATAGGCGCCCTCGTTGCGGCCACGATCGAGGTAGCTGCAGATTTCGCCAGCGAAGGTCCGGGCCGCCTGCTCGGCAGTATCGGACCGGGATCCGAGCGCCGTGCTGCCGCCGGTCGCACTCTGCTGGGTCAGCATGGGGCGATCGCGCTCGAGAGCCCGGGCGGGCACGCGGGCTTCCGGATTGACGAAGCCGTCTACTTCCTCGAGGGGCGCGTGGCGGCCCGTCGCGCTGAACAGGCGGGCGCGGCCCGCGTCTGCAACCAGGATCCAGCTAGGCATGGGCACCTCCTTCTGTCGTGCTGCCCTGACCTCAGCATAGTCGCCCCGGAACAGGGCGCCTACCGGACTCTACTGACCGAGGGCAGCGCAGAGATCGAGGGTCGCGCTCTCGCCGGGACCGATGATCCTCGCCATCACCGGCGCGGGCTGATCGAGGCGCAGGGTCAGGGTGGCCGGAGCGTCCTCCGCGCGGTCAACGAGCAGGGCCAGCATCGGATTCGCGGCCTCCTCCAGGAAGGCGTCGTAGCGATCCTGTAGGTCATCGCCCTGGGGCAGGAAGTGGTGGCCGACGATCATCAGATCCGGGCTCAGTTCGAACACGAAGGCGCCGTCGCTCAGGGAGAGGGACGCCAGCCGGTAGCCCTGGTGGAAGAAGCGCTCGAAATGGTCGACCTCGTTCACCCTGAGAACCGGCGCACCATCGTCGTCCGCCCCGTAGGCGATCTCCACCTCGCACTCGAGCGGCTCCGGGGCCGCTTCCCGGGAGTAGAAATCGAGAACCTGGCTGGTGAGCGCCAGCAGGCGCGCCTTGCCGCAGCTCGTCAGCGGCCAGCTCTGGTCGCCGCCACATTCCGCACCCGGGTTGTGGATCATGGTGCCGGCGTCCCAATCGAGGAAACGCGTTACGTGACGCGGTGGGGTATCGATCGGCTCGAGCAACGATCGACCGAAGACGAAGTCCGCGTTGTGGGTCACGCCGAGCATCGACAGGACGGTCGGCGCGAGATCGTAGGTCGACATGGGACGCTGCGGCAACGCGCCTGCGTAGCTGGTGATGCCCACCAGCCGGCGGTCGTCGACGCGATTTCCGAAGAGCTCACGCATGCGCGGCGTCGGGAAGACGCCATGATCGGCGACGATGAGGAGCAGCGCATTGTCGAGGAGCCCTTCCGCTTCCAGCGCTGCCACGAAACGGCCGACCAGCTGGTCCGTGCAGTGCACGGCATCGATGAACGGGTCGGCATCCGGCGCGTAGGGCTCGCAGCCCGCGTAGCGGTAGCCGGGTAGATGGGTTCCGAGGGTGAGCAGGGTCAGGTTGTAGGGTGCGGGGGCGGCCCTCGCGACCTCGAGAGCGTTCTCGAAGAGCTCGGTATCGCTCAGGCCCCAGACGCCATCGGGCTGGGCGAAGCCGTTGGCGAACCAGTGCTCGGAGCCGAGTACGTGGTCGTAGCCGTGCTGCTCGAGGAACGTACCCTTGCCGGCGAACTCCATGGCCGCGCCGCCGAGGAAGTACTGCTCGTAGCCGGCCTCATCCAGAACGTCGCCGAGGCAGGGCATGCTGGCGAGCAGCCGGCCAGCTTCGAGGAAGGTGTCGTTCCCGGCCGTCATCGGCAGCAGGATGCCGCAGTGGCTCGACACGAGCCCTTCGATGGTCACGAAGGAGGAGCTCAGGTGTTCCAGCGTGGTCATCTCCTCGCTCATGGCGGCGAGGTAGGGCGCCAGGTCCGGATAGCGTTCGTCATCGAGCAGCCATGTGTTGAAGCTCTCGAGGTAGATGAGGATGAGATTGGGCGTACCGGCGGCTGCCTCGACGTCGAGACCATCGCGCGGCATCACGCGCGTCGTGTTGATGATCCCGAGCTCACGGAATTGACGGATGTCCGCCATCGTCGCGCTGCGCTCCTCGTCGCCGAGATAGACGGCAAGCGCCCGGGAGAAACGCCCGAGCCCGGTATCGGTGAGGTATAGCGCGGGCAGGAGTGTCGCGAGAATCAATGCCGCCACGATCGGAGCGACGCCGCCGTCCTTCGTGAGGCGAATGATGCTGGCCAGGTAGACGCCGATGAGCACGAACAGGACGGCGGCGGGCCCAAGGTGCTCGAAAAAGCCGATTCGCACCGACTCGAGTTCGAAGTGGAAGAACACTTCGTTCGTGTAGCCACGCCCGGTGAAATCGAGGAGGAAGACCTCGAAGAAGCCCAGAAACGTCAGCGCCAGGTAGAGGAGTAGCGCGAGGACTCGGATGATCCTGCCGAGCCCGATCTGCCATTGTGCCCGGAGCAGGACGGCCAGCACCGCGCTGAGCACGGCATGGAGCAGCAGGACGACGGGGCCCAGTGGATCGAGGATGTTCAGCACCGGAAACGGCGCAAACAGCAGCAGAAACAGCAGGATCGAGGCCTTGGCAGGCTTTCCCATCAACCTTCCTGGTCACCGAGAAACGGCACAGGTTAGGCCATGGCGGCCGCCGGCGCCATGACGGGGACCGCGGGCGAAGCGGTCTACCGTTCGGCGCTGCACGCCGCGATCGATGCCGCTGGAGCGGCCGGTGTCGCAATATCGCGGAATCCAGCCGCACCTGGCGATCTGGCTATTGCGGGCGCGCTGCGGAAGAAAATCGGGTCGGCCCGCGAGGGGTTTACGGGCCGACCCGCCCCGCGCGCTGCGCGGGATCAAACCGATCAGCGGGCGCTGACGAGCGCGAGGTTACGTTCCGGCGCCGACAGGTCGTCGCTGAGCGCGATCGCCGCCGCGAAGTCTTCTCGGGCGGCGTCGGTCTGGCCCTGCATGGCCGCGAGGACACCGCGATTGGTCAGCGCGAGGGCCTCGTGCCGCTGGTGCAGACGGGCGACGTGCGGCGGGGCACCGATACCCTTGTCCCGGGCGAGGTCGATGGCGGCATCGCAGGCGGTCCGAGCCGCCGCGAGATCTCCGGCGCGCGCCTGGGCCACGCAGAGGTTGTTCCGGTACGCAACGCCATCACGGTGGCCGTCGAGGCGCTCGAGCGCCTTCGCGAAGCGGCCGCGGATGATCGTTTCACCCTGGGCGCTATCGCGGATCACCGTCATCTCGAGCTGCGGCTGGGCTTCACCGGCGAGGGTCGGGCCAGCGATGAGGAGGCACAGGCCGGCAGCAGCCTGCAGAAATCGGTCTCGCTTAAGAATCGTCATGGGTTCGCTCCGTTGAGTGCTCGCCACCTGGCGGCGGGATCCAAGCTACGGGCGAACGGGGGGAGCCACAAACGGAAAAAACTCGTCGCCGAGATGAGAAAAATTCATCTCCCAGTCGCACTGGGCATCACCGGTGTGTCCGCGCGCGCGCTTCTCGGAGGGCACCAGCCCGTTCGATCAACGGCTGTCCGTCTGGTCGCCGCTCTCTTCCGCGAAGGCTTCCAGCGCCCAGGCTCGGAGGTCACGAATGCCGTCGGTCTCCGCCACGCGCGGATCGCAGACGAGGTAATACCCGTCGCTGATGCTCAGCTCCTCCTCGAACAGCGGAACCAGGGCACCGGAGCCGAACCAGGCGTCGGACAGCGGGACCGGGACGAGCGCCGCACCCATGCCCATCTCGGCCGCACGGACCACGGCGATCATGGAGTCGAGGCGGGTGGCACGCGGCTGCCGCGGTAGGCGGATGCCCGCCTGGGTCGACCAGCGCTGCCAGGCATCGGCCCGGACCTCGTGAACGAGCAGCGGGAAGGCGCTGGTGATCGCGCCATTCTCGACGGTCAGCGCATCGCGGAACTCGGGAGACGCCGCGGGGAGCAACCGGAAGCGAAGCAGGAGATCGCTGCGTAGCTCCGGGGGCGGCGTCGCGAATAGGCGTATCGAGAGATCGGCCCGCGCCGGGTGGGTCTCCGAAGACTCGTCACTCGTGTCGATTTGGAGATCGATTTCGGGGTGGCGGGCAGCGAACTCGGGCAGGCGGGGAACGAAAAGCTCGCTGGCGAAGAACGGCTGGACGGAAATACGGAGCGTGCGGCGCGGTTCGGCACGATGCCGGGCGACCACGGCGTCGACGTCGGCAAGAAGCGGGTCGAGTTCCTCGAACAGGGATTGCCCCGCCGCGGTCAGCGCCAGCGAACGCGCCGAGCGCTCGAAGAGTTTTTCCCCCAGCTCCGCTTCGAGGTTGCGGATCTGGTGGCTGACGGCCGACGCGGTAAGAAACAGCGCGTCGGCGGCCGCCCGGAAGCTGCCGAGGCGCCCGACCATGCAGAACGTCCGCAAGCCTCTGAGTGATGGTGTGGGCATCGGCCCGGTCCCTTCCATGGATCAAGGCGCACAGCGAAGCAGATTCCATGCCAGCGGAAAAGCCCGGCCCGGCGGTCCAGCCGGGCGGTCGGTACCGCACGGGTGCACCACGCTGGTGCGACGTCAGTTGTCGACGCGCTGGAAATCGAGCTCGAGTACCGGGGTTCCTTGCCCGGACGCCGCGAGCACCTGCCAGGTGGCGCCGTCCGGTCCGGTGAACACGAAGCTCGCCTCGCCAAATTCATTCTCGAGGATCGCTGTTGGCTCGAGCCCGGCGTCCACGGCGAGGCCATGCACCTTCGCGAGCCGCCCGGTGTAGAGCGAATGCAGCGTGATCCCAAGTGCGCCGGGACGGACCCGGTCGGACCCGTCGTGCACCGGATAGGTCGGCGCAAAGAACTTCAGCTTGCCGCAGATGTTGTTCGGCGAAACGAAGCCCCGGTACATGTGACTGGCGCCCGTGGGCATGTGGAATACGGCCTGGGGTCCGGCGCGCCAGTCGCCGTCGAGCTCGGGTTCGGCCTCGGAGCGGAAGCCCAGGACCGTTTCGTAGTAGTCCGTAACCTCCGCAATGTCGCCGCGGATGATGAAGTCGTGGTGCGTGAACTCGCTCGTTTGCAGCGGCGAGTGGTCGCCGATGGTGCCGTAGCCGGGAATGACGTAGCCGTAGCGCTGGTAGAAGACGTGGCTGAAGCCGGCGCCGTAGGCGGCCGCTTCCCGGACGCCGACGCGGCGATTGACGATACCCAGCGCGCCGTCGGTCATGCCGTAGAGGTCGTCGTAGACGGGCGGCGTGAAGAACCAGGGCTCACCCGACGACCGGGCGTCGTTGAAGATGTCCTCGAGGCGAAAGATATCGCGGGTGCGGGCGACCGCCATCCGGATACCGATCGTTTCCGGCGGTGCATAGCCGACACCAGGGCCAACGGGCTCCTCCCACTCGAGGATGCGCAGCAGGCCATGGGTATCGATATCGCCGTTCTGCATGCGCGTGCTTCGGAGCGCGCTGTTCACGCCATAGCGGATCTGCGCTTCGGCGGCGGTCAGGGTCGCCTCCGCGACGGTGCGAAAGCCGAACTGCTCGAAATACTGAACGGTGGCCGCGGTGTCGGTCACCCCGGTCATGACCTCGTAGACTCCGCTGATGCCCGTCTCGGCGGGCTCCGCAAGGGTATCGACGGTCGTGAGGATGCCTAGGGCGAGGAGAAGGATTTGTCGGGTCACCGGCTTGAAAACGCTTTTTGATATATCTTTAGGACAATATCAGATCAGACCGCCACCGACATGAACCTGCTCCTCGCGACCCTGCTCCTCGCCGCCCAGCCTTCGGCGCAGAACGACAACACTCCCCGGATCAGCGGCTATCAGGAGGTGATCATCTCCGTCGCCGATCTGGAAGGCTGGCGCGACTTCCTGGTCGAGGTCGGCGGCTGGTCCGTGCGCCACGCGGGCACCGTGGCGCGTGAACGACTCGATTTTCTGTCGCTGGGCGAAGCGTGGTCGGCGGAGGAGATCCTCCTCGGCAATGCGGACCAGGCCCGGGGTTGGATCCGCCTCATCCGCTTCGACGGCGGTCCACAGGTGCAGGTCCGCTCCAATGCCCAGGCCTGGGACACGGGCGGCTGGTTCGACTTCAACGTCAGGACCCTCGACCTCGATCGGAAGTTTGCTGAGATGCAGGCGCGCGGATGGCAGGCGCCGACGGATCCGGTGACGTTCGAGTTCGGCCGGTTCGAGGTCAAGGAGTGGCTTGCCCGGGGGCCGGACGGCGTCGTGATTGCGCTCATCGAGCGGATTCGACCGACGCTCGAGGGCTGGGACGACCTCGAGCATTTCTCCCGGGCCTTCAACGCAACCCAGATCGTCTCCGATTTCGACGCCGCGCTGCGCTTCTATCGGGAGGTGCTGGGCTTCGAGATCTATCTCGAGCACGAAGGGCCGAGCCGGGAGCCTGGGCCAAACGTATTGGGGCTACCGCACAACCTCGCCGCGGAAGTTCCGCGGCGCGTCGCGATCCTGCATCCCGACGGGGTCAACGAGGGATCCGTCGAGATTCTGTCCTTCGAGGGCGTGACCGGCACCGACTTCTCGGACCGCGCGAGGGCGCCGAATCTCGGCATCCTGGCGCTGGCCTTTCCCGTCGACGACGTCCATCGGCTGACCGAGGTGCTGCGCGCCCGCGGCGCGACGATACTGCGCGAGCCGACGGACCTCGACGTGCCGGGGCTCGGCTCCGTCGCGGCAATCACGGTGGTGGGACCGGACGGTGCCCACCTTGATTTCTACGCGTCTCGGGAGCGCCGTTGATGAGGCTTTCCACGCTGCTCTGGCTGCTCGTTGCAACGGCGACCGCCAACGGGCAGAACAAGACGGAACAGCTGGACATCACGACGCCCCGGGCGAGCGCGGAGGGCGCGCTGGTCTCGGCGCTCCACACCGCCACGATCGCCACGACGAATCTCGAGGCGTCTCTGCTGTTCTACCGCGACGGCATGGGTCTCGTGGCGGAGGGTCCGATCGAACTTGGGCCGGAAGCGCGTGCCGCGCAGCGCGCACTCTGGGCCATGCCGGACGACCTCGGCTGGGACCTCTGGCTCCTGCGCCGCGAGGGCGTCGAGCAGGCCATCCAGATCCAGCTGCTCGTGCTGGACCGGCCGGTGCCCGCGATCCACCGGAGCTGGAACTCCCTCGAGCTCGGGCCGTTCTCGCTCGGCTTTCCCAACACGCGGCAGGCGGCACTCGACGCGCAGCTCCGTCGCCTCGGCTTCGGCGCCCAGGCGCCGATGTCGGAGTACGGCGTCGCGCGTCCGGATGGCTCGAGCTACGCGATCCAGGAGACCATCTTCAACGGACCCGATTTCGTGAAAGGCGTCGGCATCTTCCGGGGCGGGGACATGCCGCAGCTCTCACCCGTCGACCCGGATACGGGCATGGGCGGCCCGGGCTACTCGGCCCAGATCGTGAGCGACGGGGACGAGACGATCTCGTTCTTCACCGAGTTCCTCGACTTCGAGGTGCGTGCCGATCGGGAATGGACGACCTCCGGCGCGCTCGGCGCGCCCGCCGGCACGACCTACCGCTTCATGATCATCTACGCGAAGGGCGCCAGCTCACGCCACCTGCTGCTGCTGGCCTACCTCAACGCGGAGGCGATCGATACCGGCGTGCCGCGCCGGCTCCCGCACCGCGGCATGGGAATGTGGTCGTTCGAGGTGGCCGACCTCGACGCCATGATCGATCGTGCGAAGGCAGCGGGCGTAACGATCACCGGGGCCAGAAGCTGCTACGAAAGCCCGCACCTCGGGGACCACTGCGCCATCACCGTGCATTCGCCAGACGGCTTCCTGATCGAACTCTTCGAGCCGCGCTAGACGAGCCCGGATCATGGCTGGTCTCGTGGGCGGCCGATCGTGCTACGCTCGCTGCTCACTGGGGAGATTTGTCGACCATGACCGCATCGAAGCCCGGCTCGTTCTTCCGGCTGGCGAGTATCTGCCTGCTGGTTTGCCTAGCCGCGAAGGGCGCCCATGCGAGCGACTTCGCGGTCAGCGACCTCGAGCGCCCAGCGACGGCAAGCAACGAATTCGGCGCCGCCGTTGCCGCAGAGGCCGGCTTCGTGGCCGTCGGCGACCCGGGGGCCAATCGGGTCTATATCTATCAGCGCCTGGGCAACGCACTGGTTCTGGATACCGAGATTCCGCTGGATCCGGAACTCATACCGATCGGCTTCACGGGCAACCCGCGCTTTGGCGCATCACTCGCGCTCGTCCTCGGGGCCTACTGCCTCGACTTCTCCACCTGCTCCGGCCACACCGTGGTCATCGGCGCACCAGCCATCGAGCTCGTCGACATCTGGACGCGGAACAACCCGGTCGTCTTTCCCGAGGATCCGGCCCCGTTCTGGGAACCAATCCTCTGGTTCGATACCGGCGATTTCGTCGAGGACCTTTTCGGCGACGGGTTCGGCCAGGCGGTCAGCATCACCGAGGAACTGATCCTGATCGGAGCGCCGCAGGCGCCGCCCGACGGTGAGGTCTACCTTTTCAGCCGGAACGGCGAGGCGCTGATCGACGTCATCGGTCCTGACGGTTCCATATTTCGCAAGGGCTCGACCACCCGCAGTGCGGCCGGAAAGGGCGGGATGAATGCGGGCTTCGGCACCGCGATCGCCAACAATCGCGGCAAGCTCACCATCGGCGCACCACAGGCGTTCGGGACGGGAATGGTCCAGCTCTACGACGCGGTGGGCAGCAATCTGACGCCGACCGGTCGCGCCCAGGGCGAACCGGGCGACGAATTCGGCAGCGCCATCACCATGAGCGGCGACCTGGTGGCGACCGGCGCGCCCAACGCGGAAGACGGTGCGGGCGCGGCAACGGTGTTCGACTTCGAGGAGCCGCAGCAGAGCGTGTTCACGGCGACCGCGGCCGGCCTCACGAACGTCGGCTCTTCCGTCGCGCTCGAGGGCGAGTTCCTGCTGGCCGGCGCTTCGGCCGAAGGACAACCGACAGCGATTCTTCGCAGTGCGGCCGACCCGGAGTTCGAGCTTCGCTTCGACGGCGACCTCGTCGCGGGCGCCAGTGCCGAGGTATTCGTCGCATCCGACGCGGCGGCCGGCGAGATCAGCGTCGCGCTCGATCAGGAGACGCTGTTCGCGTCCGGCATGGAGCGCTGAGAGCGGCAGGTTCGGAAGACCGCCAGGAGCCCACTGGACGGTCGCCCACGTGCTGGGCAGACTGGAGCGCCGTTTCCTGCAGACCACCTCATGACGTCCATCGACTGCTTCAAGGCTTACGATATCCGTGGCCGCTTGCCCGACCAGCTGAACGACGATATTGCCTACCGGATCGGACGGGCCTATGCGTCTTTCCTGCGCCCGCGGCGGGTGGTCGTCGGCCATGACATTCGCCTGAGCAGCCCGACGCTCACCGAAGCACTCACCCGTGGGCTGCTCGAGGAGGGCGTCGACGTGCTCCACATCGGCCAGGTGGGCACCGAGGAGATCTACTTCGCGACCGACAACCTGGGCCTCGACGGCGGCATCTGCGTCACCGCGAGCCACAACCCCCGCGACTATAACGGGATGAAGCTCGTCAAGGCGGGCGCTCGCCCGATCAGCGGGGACACGGGGCTTCGCGATATCCAGACGCTCGCTGAGCGCAACGAGTTCGGGGCACCCGAGAGGCGCGGCACGCTCCGCCACGGATCGAACCGCAAGGCCTACGTCGACCACCTGCTCGGCTACGTCGACCGCGGTGCGCTCCAGCGGCTTCGAATTGTTGTGAACGCCGGCAACGGGGGCGCCGGTGCGGTCATCGATGCGCTCGAGGACGCCCTGCCGTTCACCTTCGTCAAGGTGCACCACGAGCCGGACGGAAACTTCCCGAACGGGATCCCCAATCCACTGCTCGAGGACAATCGCGCACCGACGATCGAAGCGGTTCGCGAGCACGGCGCGGACCTTGGCCTTGCCTGGGATGGCGACTTCGACCGCTGCTTCTTCTTCGACGCGACCGGTCGCTTCATCGAGGGCTATTACCTGGTGGGCCTCCTCGCAGAGGCGTTCCTGCAGCGCTCTCCAGACGAACGGATCGTCCACGACCCGCGGCTCTGCTGGAATACGCGCGCGGTGGTCTCCGAACTCGGCGGCACGCCGATCCAGAGCAAGACGGGACACGCGTTCATCAAGGAGCGGATGCGGGCCGAGGACGCCATCTACGGTGGCGAGATGAGCGCCCATCACTACTTCCGCGACTTCGCGTACTGCGACAGCGGCATGATCCCCTGGCTGCTCGTCACCGGCCTCATGAGTCGCAGCGGCCAGACGCTCGCGGCACTCGTCGACGCGGCGATCGAGCGCTTCCCGTGCAGCGGCGAGATCAATCGGGTGGTCACAGATCCCCGGCAGGTGATCGATCAGGTCACCAACCGCTACGGGAATGCGGCGCTGGAGGTCGATCACACCGACGGTATCAGCATGGAGTTCGAGGATTGGCGCTTCAACCTGCGCATGTCCAACACCGAACCGGTGCTGCGCCTGAACGTGGAGAGCCGTGCCGACATGGCCCTGATGGCGGAGAAGCGCGACGATCTCATCGCCTTGATGGAAGCTTGACCGTGGCCCGGGACGCCGCGCGCCGGGAGCTCCTTGAGGAGGTCGGTGTCTGGCTCGACGAGGAAGCGCCGCGTCGCCACGGCGTTTCGAGAACCCGATCGAGTTCAAGCGGGGCGAGGTCGATCTCTTCGAAGCCCGGCTGACGGACGCCCCGGCCGTGGTCATCAATCAGGTCGAATTCGTCGAGGAACGCTTCAAGGCGGCATCAGAGGCTCTCGAACTGCCGCTGCCGCCGGTCGTCCGCGACTACCTCGCCACCTTGCGCTGAACGTCAGGCGGGAACCAGCCGGGC
>JBCCZC010000113.1:0-14307 GCA_039188505.1 Pseudomonadota bacterium
ATGGAGCCGCTTCCGCGCTTCTTGACCCCGACGCGCCGCGATGCGGCACCTCGGGCTCAAACCGCCCGAAAGACGGCCATTTGTTTTTCAGAAGCACAGAAGCGCAGCGCCTCACCGCTGGCATCGTTCGCCGCTTCCGCGCTTTTTGACCCCGAATTGCCGCGACACGGCACCTCGGGCCCAAACCGCCCGAGAGCTCTCCAGTCCTAGTTCATGGAACTGAAGCAACTCCAACGCTTCCTCGCCGTCGCGAACGACGGCACCCTCGCCGCGGCTGCGCGCACGCTCGGGCTCACGCAGCAGGCCCTCAGCGCGAGCCTGGCGTCACTCGAGAAGGAACTCGATGCGCGGCTCTTCGATCGGGCGCCGGGCGGGATCACGCGGCTGACCGGAGCCGGTGAGGCGCTGCTACCGCATGCCCGGTCGCAGCTTGCAGGCGATCGCCGGGCACGTGATGCCGTGCGGGCGCTCCGGGATGCCGAGACGGGAACGGTTACCATCGGCATCGGCGAGACCTTCGCGGGCGACATCATCGCGGATGCGGTGACGCAGCTGCACCGGCTGCAACCGGAAGTGCGGGTCAACCTCATCGAGGGCTACTCCGAAAAGCTGCTCGAACGACTCTACTCGGGAGAATTCGACTTCGTGGCTGCCGGTCTCAGCGGCGAGACGCTCCCGGACGGCTTCGCCAGCGAGCGTATCTACTCCGCTGACGACGTCATCGCGGCTCGGCGCGACCACCCCCTTGCGGGCCGCCGCGCCCAGCTCGAGGAGCTGGCGGGATTCACCTGGCTCATCCCCTACTCCCGGCCCTCGGACCGGGCCGTCATCGTCGATGCCTTCCTGGCTGCCGACCTCGACCCACCGCGGCGCTTCATCGGTACCGACGCCTACCGCATCGGCATGAAGCTGCTTGCGGCGAACGATTTTCTGCTCATGACCCCCGCTGCGCTGGTGACGAATCGCCTTGCAACGACGCACTACGGGATCACGACGCTTGACGTCTCGCGCCCCACGGTGCGCCGGAACGCGAGCCTCGTGGCCAGCGCCGAGCGCCCCATGACACCGGTCGCGCAGGCGCTCCACGACGCGATCCGAAAGGCGGCCTTGGGCTTTTCAGCTCCCCAGCAGAAGACGGGATGATCGGAGCGACCGGGAAGCGGCCTTGCCGGCTCAGGGATTGGCGCGCAGGGCCTGGGTGCCGCCCGCCTCGGGCAAGCAGATGCGCGGTCCGCGAATCGCCCAGAAGTCACTCGACAGTTCTCGCTCGGCGCTGAACATGCAGTACTCGTAGGTCCACAGGGACCCGCACTCGGTCTTCTTCTCACCACGCTGCAGGACCGCTACCCGGTAATTGCCCATGGCATCGGAGAAGAAGTGGTACCCGCTCGCGGGCCGGCCGCCCGCGGCGACATCGCCCGGCATGGGCAGATAGGCAAGGCACCCCGCCTGGCGGGCAGCCTCCACCATCTCTCCCCGGCTCCCCCGCAGGGCGAACCACGGACCGTTCGCGCGACCATTCATGTCGCCAGCGATGAAAGCAGCGTCGCGATCCAGGCTCTCGAACCCCGCACAGCCCGCGAGAAGCAGCGCGAGGAGCCACCCGAACGGCCGCAGCTGGGGACCGTAGCGCCTCATCCCGCAAGCCTAGCGGGATCGTCGCCGACGGCCGTGACGGAAACCGACGCCAGCGCCTCATCCAGCACCTCCGGCAACCGCGCCTCCACCTCCGGACCGCACCGGGTCGCGTCCCCCACGTGCTCCCGGTCGAGCTTGCGATCCAGCCAGATGCCCTCGCGACTGATCGCCGGCCGGGTGGCGCCGAGCCAGAGCGCCGTGTCAGCGCCTTCGGGCGCGTCCCGCAGGATGCGGCGGAAAAGGCGGCGGAAGCCCGGTAGCGAGGTCTTGACGCCCTCGGTGTCGACCCAGCCCGGATGCATCGCGTAGGACCGGATTTCCGGGCCGAAGCGATCGTTCCAGTAGCGCGAGAGCACGACCTGCGCGCGCTTGTGCCGGGCGTAGGCCATGACGCCATCGTGGCGATCCGGGTGAAGGCCGTTCAGCCGGTCTGGCAGGAGGGGCGTCGAATACATACCTCCAGAGCTCATGTTGATGATGACGGCGCCGTCACCCAGCAGTCCGCCAGCAGCCAGACGCTCAGTCAGCAGATAGTGATTCAACAGGTTCGTCGCGTACGACGTCTCGAAGCCTTCGTCGGTGACCGAATGGTCGTTGAGCAGCACGCCCACGTTGTTGACCAGCACGTCCACCGGGCCGCCATCCCGCCCCAGCGTCGCAACCAGCTCCGTGGTCTCGCGCACGAGCGACAGATCGGCCGCCAGCGTTTCCAGCTCGACACCGTCGGGGAGCCCCGCGGCCATCGCGTCGAGCTTGGGTCGACTGCGAGCGACCGCGATCACACGGGCTCCGAGCCGCGCGGCGGCGATGGCGATTTCGTGGCCGATCCCCCCGCTTGCCCCCGTGACGAGCCAGGTCTGACCCGACAGGTCGGCGTCGACCGGCTGCCCGGCAAGCCCCCGGCGATTGAAGCCGATGCGACTGAAGCGCGGCGCGAAGCCGAGATAGAAGCGGACGCCGAGCATGAGCTGGTCAATCATTGCGCACAGTCCTTGTTGTGCGCGCCATCAAGGTCCTCTCCGGCGGTCGTGGGAAGGAAGCCGGCGAGCGTAGCGACCGGTCGGCGCGTCATGAGCATAAAGGGACTCCATGGGCGGGCTGGCCCCGTGTTTTCGCGCATCTGCCGTGAGCAGGACGCCAAGACGTTGATCGACATCATGCCCCAACGGATGCAAGCCGGGCACCATGAAGCTGATGACGACACTGGCGGATCATGCGGAACTGATACGCGCTCTGGCGCACTGGCTCGGTGAGGCCTGCGGCGCTCCGTCGGCGATCATCGAAACCCACATCTCCTCCGTGATCCTGGTCGGCAGACACGCTTTCAAGCTGAAGAAGCCCGTGGACTTCGGCTTCGTCAACTTCCTCTCGCTCGCGGACCGGAAGCATTTCTGCGAAGAGGAACTACGGCTGAACGGGCGCATGGCACCGTCGATCTACATCGATGTCGCGCCCGTCTTCGGGACGCCGTCCACGCCGCGACTCAGCGGGGATGGCGAGCCGATCGAGTACGCGGTAAGGATGCACCGCTTCGAACAGCGGGAGCTGCTGGACCGCCTCGCCGAGAGCCACGGGATCGCACCGGTCTGGATCGACGACCTGGCCGAGCGGGTGGCGGCCTTCCACGGCAGCATCGACCATGTCGACCCTGCCGCGCCCTGGGGTCAACCGGCGACGGTGATTGGTCCCGTGCGGGCGAACTTCGAGCATCTCGGGTCCCTCGCCCTACCGCAGGGTCGCCTCGATCAGGTCGCGCGGATCGCGGCCTGGACCGAAGCGCGGATCGATGCGCTCTCACCGCTGCTCGAACGACGCCGCCGCGAGGGGTGGATCCGCGAATGTCACGGCGACATGCACCTTGGGAACATGGCGCTCATCGGCCAGGAGATCGAAGTCTTCGACGGCATCGAGTTCAACCATGAATTGCGCTGGATCGACCTGCAGAGCGACGTGGCCTTCCTCACCATGGATCTCCAGCATCGCAACCAAGCGGAGCTCGCCTGGCGTTTCCTCAATCGGTATCTCGCGAACACGGGCGACTACGCCGGCATGGCCCTGCACGCCTTCTACCAGACCTATCGCGCGATGGTGCGCGCCAAGATCGACGGGCTTCGGGCGACCGATCCCTCACTCCCGGACGCAGAGCGGACGCGGCTCCAGCGCGACCTGGGCGTTCTGCTCGATCTCGCCGAATCGTTCACCCGGCTACGGACACCCAGACTCGCCCTCACCTGCGGCTTGTCGGGCTCCGGCAAATCGACCGCGGCGCGGCGCATCGCGCACCGCGAGGGCTGCATTCAGCTTCGGTCGGACGTCGAGCGCAAGCGCCTCCACGGCCTGGCTGCGCGCGCGGATAGTCGCTCGGACATCGGCGGCGGCATCTACGGCCCCGAGGCTTCGGCAGCGACCTACGCGAGGCTTCTGGACCTCACCGGGCAACTGCTTGCGGCGGATGTGTCGGTCATCGTCGACGCGGCGTTTCTCAAGCGTGCCCAGCGTACGCCGTTCCTCGAGCTCGCCGCGGCGCGCGGCGTTGCCGCGGAAATCCTCTGGTGTGATGCGGACCTCGACGTGCTGCGCGAGCGGGTGACAGCACGGCGCGGCGACGCGTCCGAGGCGACGGTCGAGGTGCTTGAACGGCAGGTCGCGTCCTTCGAGCCGCCGGGTGCCGGCGAGCCGTTTCGCCGCTTCCCCACCGACACGCCTTCCGTCGCCTGACCCGTCGTCACTGCCCGTTCGCCGGAATCCGCTAGCATGCGCGAATCCCGACGACCGGCAAGGCCATGATCGACCCGACACTGCCCCTGATCGACCTGCACCGCCACCTCGACGGCAACGTCCGTCTCCAGACGATTCTCGAGCTCGCCGATGCCCACGGCATCGACCTGCCGGCCCGAACCGTCGAGGCGCTGCGCCCCTTTGTCGTCATCGAGGATCGGGCGAGCGATCTGATGGATTTCATCGGCCGCTTCCACTATCTCACCGTGGTCCTCGTCGACTACGACGCCTGCCGGCGGGTCGCTTATGAAAACATGCTCGATGCCCGCGACGAGGGTCTCGACTACCTGGAGCTGCGCTTCAGCCCGTGGTTCATGGCCGAAGCCCATGGCCTCGACGCCAGCGGAGTCACCGAAGCGGTGCTCGACGGAATCGAGGCCGGGAAGCGCGAGACCGATATCCCCGCCGGAGCCATCGGCATTCTCAGCCGCACCTACGGCGAGGACGTCTGCATGAAGGAACTCGAGGCGCTCCTCGCCCATCAAGACCGCCTCGTCGCGGTGGACCTGGCCGGTGACGAGGTCAATTTTCCCGCCGCTCGCTTCCGTCCGCATTTCGATCGGGTACGCGAAGCGGGCCTCAAGGTGACGATTCACGCCGGCGAAGCCGACGGGCCGGCCTCGATCCGCTCGGCCATCGAGGATCTCGGCGCCGACCGCATCGGCCACGGCGTCCGCTGCGTCGAGGATCCAGCCCTGATGGCGCTTCTCGCCGAGCGGCGTATCGGTCTGGAGGTCAGCCTCACGTCGAACGTCCACACCCAGACGACGGTCGATTTCGCCTCGCATCCGCTGCGGCAGATCCTCGACGCCGGCATTGTCGCCTCGCTCAACACCGACGACCCGGCCATCAGCGGTATCGATCTGCGGCACGAGTACGCCGTCGCTGCACCCGCGGCGGGGCTTGATGAGACAATGACGCGGCAGACCCAGGCAAACGCGCTGGCGATGGCCTTCCTGGACGCGGGTCAGCGCGCGTCGCTTGCCGCCGGAAGAAGCCGGGCCGGCTGACGCGTTGACGGACGTCAAGGTCCGCTCCCGGACGTGCCGGTAGCGTGACTTCGAACCCGGGAGGCCCCCCTGGCGAGAAGCGCTGGCGAGTGCGATCTGCCAACTCCCGGGTTCCTTCTCCCGCAGCCGCGGCTTCGCCCGCCGCGCCCGGTCGCCATTCCCTGAAACTTGCATCGGTTTCGCCACTTCGGGTTATTCTCTCGGTCCGACCTGGGGAGATCGGCAATGGGTCTGCGACAGCTGTTGTACATGAGCGAACTGGCTCGACCATTCGAGTCGAGCCTACTCGAGGACATCAAGGCCGCTTCGGGGCGCAACAACGAGCGCTGGCAGGTCTCCGGCTGCCTGCTCTACTCGAAGGGACACTTCCTGCAGCTGCTCGAAGGACCCGAGGAGTCGGTCGAACGGCTCTTCGGCATCATCAGCGCCGACGGCCGGCATGCCCGCGTGCGCGTGCTCCACGATGTGCCGATCAAGGAGCGCCTCTTCGACGGCTGGGAGATGCGCACCTACAACCTGGAATCGCGCAGCGATCTGCCGCAGGAATTTATTGATCGCGTGCTCGACTGGATCGAGCGGCACGAGAGCAACCCGCTCTTCCTTTTCCGCATCCTCGACGACTTCCGCAACTACCTCTAGCGTTCGCGGATCAGCATGAAGCGCTCGCCCTCGCCGCCGCGCCCGGCATAGATCAGCTGACCGTCCGCGGGCAGGAACACCAGCGGGGTGGCGTCTTCCGGGTCTGCCGGCGTGAACAGGACCCGCCGTGGCGCGGGGCTCCATTCCCAGCTTCCCTCGACCAGCTGTCCCGCCGGAGGTCCCGCGCCGAGAATCTTGCGCGCCACGAAACCCGAGCCGTCGGGGTACAGCGTCAGCAGGATGACGAGATCCTGGCCGCTGGCGTCCTTCGCCTGGCCGTGAAAGACGTCCGTGCGGCCGCTTCCGGGCTCCGCCGGGGGAGCGGCGCAGCCCCAGAGCACAACGAGCAGCAGACACGGCAAGAGCTTGCGCATGGGCGACTCCGATCCCTGAACCAGCGCCAAGCCTACGCGAGCTGCGCGGCAGTCGCTTGACGCTCGCCTGACGGCCGCCGTGTTCCGATCTGCACTTCCGGAACCACGCGAACTCGACCATGCGAATAGCACTTCTCGCCCTGCTCCTCGGCCTGACCGCCATCCCCGCCGGTGCCGAGCCCTACACCACAGGCCCCGCCAGCCGCGACGGCATCGGCAAGTTCTACATGGGCCGGGAGATCTCGCACGTCATGGGACACCTCGGCGCGGGATGGCTAGAACGTCCCGAGCGCGAGCGCGAGGAGCGGACGGACCTGGTTGTCGAGAACATGGACCTTGCGCCGGACGCGACGGTCGCCGATATCGGCGCGGGCACCGGGTACTTCTCGCTGCGCATCGCTGAGGCCGTCCCCGATGGCAAGGTGATTGCGGTCGATATCCAGCCCGAGATGCTCGCCATGGTCGAAACGCGCGCCGCGGCCGAGGGATTCCGAAACGTGCACAGCCGGCGCGGCGAGATCGATGATCCGCGCCTCGAACCCGCCAGCGTGGACGCCGCCCTCATCGTCGACGCCTACCACGAGTTCTCCCATCCGGTCGAAATGCTTGCCGGAATCTACACGGGGCTCAAGCCCGGTGGGCGGCTGTATCTGCTCGAATACCGGCTCGAGGACCCGCGCGTTCCGATCAAGCGACTCCACAAGATGAGCGAGGCCCAGGCCCGGAAGGAAGTCGAGGCAGCGGGCCTGCGCTGGATCGAGACCGCCGACTTCTTGCCCCAGCAGCATTTCCTCGTATTCGAGAAACCGGCCGAAGCGCCGGCGACCGCCGAGTAGCGCCCGCGACACCGGCGGCGTCCTTTCCGGACCGCCCCCCTCTCCCTGTACCGCCATTCGCGAAGCACTCCGCGACGGGCGCGTGCGTCCCCGATCCGCTGACCATGCACAGTGCTTGACCACTGTGTATATGTTTGTATACTGTGTATATAATCTATGCACAGTTAGGTGCGCAAAGAAACGCCATGGAGCCCAGCTTCGTACTTTCCCAGACCGACGGTCGACCGATGTATTTGCAGATCATCGAGCAGATCAAGCTCCGCATCGCCGTCGGCGACTGGGAACCCGGCTACCGGCTCCCGTCGATCCGGGAGCTGGCCGTCGCGACGCGGGTCAGCGTCATCACGGTCAAGCGGGCCTACCAGGAGCTCGAGGCCGAGGGACTGATCCTGACCCGACAGGGCAAGGGGTCTTTCGTGGCCCAGGTCGAGGCGATCGGCCAGCGCCTGAAAGAGGAACCGCTGGACCAGCACCTTCGGGAAGCCATCAAGGTGGCGCGGTCCCTCGGCATCAGCGATGAGGAACTTCGCGAGCGGCTGGAATCGCTGCTGGCTGAGGAAGGCACCCGCGCGGTGGAGAAAAAGGCATGAACACGAATCACATCATCGAACTCGCCGGGGTGAGCAAGCGCTACGAGCACTTCGAGCTGGCGGACGTCGACCTGGCGCTCGAGCCCGGCCACATCATGGGCTTCATCGGCCCCAATGGTGCAGGCAAGTCGACGACGCTCCGGATCATCATGGGGCTGATCGCGCCCGATGCCGGCACGGTCGACGTGCTGGGTCGGCGTATGCCGGGCGATCAGGTGACGGCGAAGCGGGAGATCGGTTTCGCCTCCGAGGACATGCGCCTCTACCCCTCGGCCACGCTGGCGTGGCACATGGATTTCATCCGCTCGATCTACCCGGGCTGGGACGACCCCTATGCGGCACAACTGCTGAAGCGCTTCGATCTGCACGCAGAGCAGCCGATCAAGGGACTGTCCCACGGCCAGCGCGTCAAGGCGGGACTCCTGCTGGTCCTTGCGCGCCGCCCCCGCCTGCTCGTCCTCGACGAGCCAACCACGGGCCTCGACCCGGTCGCGCGTACGGAAATTCTCAACGAGCTGATGGAGGTCGTCCTCGACGAATCGCGCGCCGTCCTCTTCTCCTCCCACAACACGCAGGACGTCGAGCAGCTTTCGGATCAGATCACCTTCATCGACCGGGGCCGGATCCTGACTTCGCATGACAAGGAGACGTTCCTCGACAGCTGGCGCCGGATTCGCTTCGAGGCGCCCGACGACTTCGAGTTGCCCTCGTTGCCGGCCATCGCCGAAACACGCCGCAGCGGTCGCCTGGCGACCGTCACCACCGGCCAGTTCGGACCGGACGTCGCCACGCGTCTGACCGACTCCGGTGCCGTCATCCAAAGCATCGAGAACATGACGCTGGAAGAGATCTTCGTTGCCGAAGTGATGTCCAGCCGCCAGGGAGAAGCCGCATGAACAGCGTGACCCGAACCGCAGCAGCACCCGGCGTCAGCGGATACGACCTCGTCTGGCCGCTCGTTCGCAAGGACTGGAGCTTCGTGAAGGGGCCCATGCTCGCCTATCTCGCCACGGGCCTCCTGGCGGTTGGACTTCTCGCGGTCGAAAATCGCTTCGCGTTGATCGTCGGCGTCTCGTTGCTCATCTCGGCCATCGTGATCATCGGCGTCCATTTCATCTTCGGAACGGTCATCAACGAGCGCTCGAAACAGACGCTGCCGTTCATCATGAGCCTGCCGATCACCTACGGGCATTACAGCCTGGCGAAGCTGGTCTCCTGCCTCGGAGGCTTCACGATTGCCTGGGGGCTGATCGTGCTCACGCTGCTGGCGGTCATCGGCGCAGACAACCACCTCCCGCCAGGTCTCGCGCCGTACGCCGTCATGGTGCTGCTGGAGCTTTTCGCCGCCTTCGCCGTCACGCTGGCCGTGGCCATGGTCTTCGAGTCCGAGGTCTGGACCATCGTGACGATGACCGTGCTCAACGTCGGCATCTCGATCTTCATGAATGTCGTCGGCAGCCTGCAGGGAGTCGCCGCGCACATCGAAGGCCCGGTACCGGTCTGGAACGGTACCGTTCTTGGAATCATCACCGCCGAGCTGGTCGTCATTCTTGGCGCCGTCGCCGCCGCGTTGCTGCTGCAGCTGCGCAAATCCGACTTCCTCTGACGAAGCGGGCCAAGCCCGCCGCTCAGATCGCATAACCCCCAAAAGGAGAGGGAAACCATGAACCGCATGAATCCTGCGGAGGGCCTCGCTCACCCCGAGTCCGGCCTTCCCCCGACCCGCTATCACTACATGGACAACCTCCGCGCGCTCGCCATGCTCGCGGGAATCTTCTTTCACGCAGCACTGGCCTACAGCCCGATGCTGAACCAGCTCTGGCTGTCCGCCAGCAGCGAAACCTCCGCCGCGATGGACTTCTTCGCCTGGTTCTCGCACCTGTTCCGGATGCCGCTCTTCTTCCTGATCGCGGGCTTCTTCACCTGCTATCTGGTGGGCAAACGAGGCATCGGCGGCCTGCTGAAGAACCGTGCGCTGCGGATTCTCGTGCCCTTCGTGGTGTTCCTGCCGCTGGTCTGGATCACCATCGGCACGGGGATCGAATGGGCCATGGCCAACGTGGAGCAGAAGTCCCCGCTGCTGAACGTCTTCGCGTACATGGCGTCGATGCCCGATGCTCCGCCGCCGCCGGTGACGACCACCCACCTGTGGTTCCTCTACAACCTCTGCCAGTTCTACCTGGTCTACGCGGTACTCGAGCGGACCGGTGTGCTGAAGGCCCGATGGGCCGGCGTCCTCGCGGATCCGCGCTTCCTGATCTTCGTGCTGCCGCTGTTGATCCTGCCGGCGCTCGCCACCCAGCCCTCGCCGCACCCGGCCCCGGAGCAGTTCACGCCGAAGCTCTGGGCGTTCGGCTTCTACGGACTGTTCTTCCTGGTCGGCGCGCAGCTTTTCCGCCAGCCCGCGCGTATCGACGCGCTGCGACCCTGGGCGCCGTGGCTGCTGGTCTCGAGCCTCGGACTCTATGCCGGCTTCTATGCCCTCCTGCCCAAGAGCATCAGCCTGGAGGCGGCGATGGCGAGCCAGCAGGCTGGCGTCACCATGACGCTGGGCCACGTGGGCACAGCGGCGCTCGGAGCGATCGTTGCGGTGCACATGACCCTCGTCTGTCTCGTCGCCGGACGCATCTTCATGGATCGCGCCAATCCCATCGTCCGCTTCATCGCAGATTCGTCCTACTGGGTCTACATCATTCACCTGCCGCTGCTGTTCGGGATCCAGTACTGGCTGCTGGACTCCACGCTCGGGATGTGGTCCCAGTTCGCGGTCTCGTCGTTCGGAACGCTGGCGATCGGCATTCTGACCTACACGGTGTTCGTGCGCTGGACCCCGCTGGGTTGGTTGCTCCATGGGCGCCGGAAGCAGGGTTCCCGGCCGCAGAGCACCGCCGCGGCGGCCGGCGATGTGGCCCAGGAGATCGGCGCCTGACGGCATTGCGCTGCGTCGGCTGTCGGGAGGCAGCCGGCGCCTTCACGGGCGGATTCAGGCGTCGAACTGGGTGCCCGTGGGGGTGGCCTCGTGCAGCCGGGCCACGTTCCAGGCAGGGGGCAGCTCCGCGCCCCCGAGGATCGCCCCGGCCAGGCGATTGCCGACGGCCGGACCAAGCTTGAACCCGTGTCCCGAGCCGCCGCCGGCCAGCCAGACGTTCTCGGCGCCCGGGTGGCGGTCGAGGATCAGCTGGCCATCCGGGCTGTTTTCATACTGGCAGACCCGCGCTTCGATGAGTGGGGCATCGGCCAGCTCGGGAAAACGCTGGCGCATGAACGCCCGCGCCTTCGCGATGGCGCCCGGATCGGGAATCCGCTCGAGCGTGTCGGGATCGATGAGCGGCCCCCGCGTGTCATCGGCCAGCTTGAAGCCGCGCCGGTGGGCGTCGGGCAGGCCGTAGAGCACGTCGTCGCCGAAATCCAGCCAGACCGGCAGGCGCTCGGGGCCGTAGGCGTCGGAACCCGCCGGTTGACCGAAGTAGAGGACATCCTGCCGGGAAGGAAAGAGCGCATCGCCGACGACGTCGGGAAACAGCCTGCCAAGCCAGGGTCCGCAGGCGAAGACGAACGCGTCGGCTCGCATCACCGAGGCCGGTTCGCTGCCCGCGGCGAGGGTGATCGCTTCGAGGCGTCCGCCGGTGATCGCCGTCGCCGCGACGCGTGCGGTGGCATAGTGCCCACCAAGCTCGACGAAGCGATCGCGCACCACCTCGCAGCAGCGCCGCGAAGAAAGCATCCCGGCACGCTCCTCGAAATAGAGCCGCTTGATGCCGTCGAAGTTGATCTGCGGCCAGCGGTGTCGGGCCTCCTCGAGGGTCGGTTCGGCGACCGGAAAACCCAGCTCCTGCATGATCGGCAGCGACGAACGGACGTAACGATCGTCGTCCGAACGCAGCATCCACAGGGCCCCGGTGGGCACATGGAGCGCATCATCTGTGGTCGCGTCGAGGGCCTCCCAGAGTGGATAGGCCTCCTGCACCATTTCGGCGTAGATGCGATCAGGGCCGTAGATGGCCCGGATCACCCGGCTCTCGCCCCCGGAGCTAGCGCGGGCGTTGCCCGGTCCCCAGGCGTCGACCAGCGTGACGTTGGCGCCGGCCCGCTGCAGCGCGAGGGCGGTCCAGCCGCCGAAGGCACCCGCGCCGACCACCACGATGCGGCGGCCGCGACCCGGCTGATCGCCGGTCTGCCCCAGCCCCGTTGCGGGAGCCAGAAACGCAGCCGCCAGCCCCTGGAGGAGCTGGCGGCGCGAAAGGTCGAGCGCTTGCGGCATGCCGCGAAGCGAACTCAGAAGTTGAAGCGGGTGGTGATCCCGAAGGTCCGCGGCGGGTTGGTCCGGTAGCCCAGACGCGCCCGACCACCGCGCTCACGATCGAGCGACAGCTGTGCGTTCTCGTCGGTGAGGTTGTTGATGAACAGGGCCACCTCCCAGTCCGCCGTGCGCGCGCCGAGCCGGAAATTGACGATCTGATAATCGTCGAGCTCGGGATCGAGCGAGAACGTGTCCTGGTTCGGATCGCCGATCGGCGTGATCGTCAGGTCGATGGTGCCGAAGCCCGGCGCCTGATCGCCGATCTGGGTAAAGCGATCGCCCACGAACTGGTAGGAGCCGATGGCAAAACCTTCCCAGCCGTTGCTCATGTCCCAGGTGTAGGTGCCGTTCGCGCTCATCTGGAACTCGGGGACGGTTGGGAGGCGGTTGCCGTCCTCGATGCCGCCGACAACGCTCACGTTGCCGTCCGGATCAGTCGTGGTC
The DNA here is from genome assembly GCA_039188505.1 of Pseudomonadota bacterium. Classification (GTDB taxonomy): domain Bacteria; phylum Pseudomonadota; class Gammaproteobacteria; order Xanthomonadales; family SZUA-38; genus JBCCZC01. Next base: position 12,610 of record JBCCZC010000113.1, read on the forward strand.
ACCGTCGAACCGAGCTCCGCATCCACGTAGCTGGCGGCGACGCCGAACTCGAAGTTGTCGGTCGCCTGGGCGGTGAACTCGAGCTCGATACCGGTGCTCGAGGCCTCGGGCACGTTGAAGATGATCCGCGAGGAGCAGGTGCCGGCATCGAGGGTGGCCTGGAGATCATCGATGTCCTGATGGAACAGGGCGGCGTTGAACGTCGCGCGGCCGTCCCAGACGATGCTCTTGATGCCGATCTCATAGTTCCAGAGCTCCTCGTCCTCGAAGTCCGGACGGCCGCCGAAGGTCGCGAGGTCCTCCGGTGAGCAGAGGGGCTCGTTGAGCGGGTCGTTGATACCGCCCAGGCGGAAGCCCTGCGAGATCTGTCCGTTCAGGGTGACGTCGTCGCTGAGCGCATAGCTGGCAAGCACCCGAGGCACGAAGCCGTCGGCGTCCGTGCTGCCCGCCTGACCGATCGTCTGGTCGGCGAAGATGCCGTCGAAGTTCAGGACCCGGTCTTCCTCGAAATCGTAATAGCGGAGACCGGCGGCCATGTTGAAGCGGTCGCTGAACTCGTAGCTGACCTCACCGAACAGCGCAATCTGCGTGAAGTCGTACGGGATGTCGGAGAAGAACAGGACGTCGGTACCGTTCAGCACGCCGGCGGTCGGAATCCCCGTCGCGGCCTCGAAGCCGGTGACGTCGAGGCTCTGGCCGTACTGGCGCTCGATATCGCTGTAGAAGAAGCCGGCAACCCACTGGAGCGGATCGTCCGTGTTCGAGGCCAGGCGCAGCTCCTGCGTGAAGACCTCGACGTCCGTCGTATCCGACAGCGGTGCGTCGAGCGTGTAGACCGATTCCGGCTGATCGAGGATGTTCGGCTGGGCCGTGATGCTCGCCGTCAGCGCGGTGGCGTCGCGGAAGACGAGAATGTCCCGATCGGTGATGGACGTGACCGAGGTCAGCGTCATGGCGTCGAAGTCATATTCGACGGTGGCGTCGACGAGCAAGAACTCGTCCGAGAAATTCTCCTCGAGCTGACGATACTGCTCGCGCTCGCCGAGCCGGACCTGCGGCCGGGTCGTGGTGAATTCGTTGCCCAGGATGTTGTAGACGTCCTGACGGTTGAAGCCGTCCATGTCGATATCCTGGTAGATCAGCCGCGGCGTGATCGTCAGACGTTCGCTGGGTTCGAAGCGCATGGCGGCGCGAACGCCGAAGCGCGTTCCCTCGTCGACGTCCTCGTCCCGGCCGTTCGGCGTGGCGGCGTCCGTGAAGCCGCCGAAGCTCTCGGCCCAGTACGCAACGCGCAGGGCGGATTTCTCGCCTAGCTCGGTATTGAACATGCCGCGAATGGCGCCGCCGAAGTCGCCGTCGTCGAGGAAGTTGCCGGTGATCTCACCATAACCTTCGTTGACGCCGAGCTCGGGCTGGTTGGTGATGTAGCGAACGGTCCCGGAGAGGGAACCAGAGCCGAACAGCGTCCCTTGCGGGCCGCGAAGCACCTCGACGCGATTCATGTCCAGGAGGTCGAGGTCCGGTGTGAACAGCGACAGGGAAATCACGGATTCATCGAGGTAGACGCCGACCTGCTCTTTCACGCCGGGCTGGTCGCGGACGATCTGGCCGGCGGACACACCGCGGATCGCAACCTGGCTCTGGCCCGGGCCGAGATTCTGGACCGTCAGACCCGCGACGTTGCGCGCGACGTCTTCG
>JBCCZC010000114.1:0-14196 GCA_039188505.1 Pseudomonadota bacterium
CGTCCATCGGGGACAGCGTGAAATCCGCGGCTACCGAGAGGAGCTCCCACCCGCCGTCGGGCGCGACGGGCCCCGGCTCGGGTCCAAGTGGGTCCGGAAAAAAGAAGCCACCGGTGGCCCCCGGTGGACCGACCTGGGGCAGGTTCTCGAAATCCGAGAAATCGGCCTTGGCTACGAACGCACGCAGGATGAGCCCGCCGTCGGTGCCTTCGAGCGATGCGCCATCGCCATCCACATCGAAGAGCTGCCCGTCGACAAAGCTGGTGATCTGGAAAGGCCCTTCGAGGGGCTCGATCGGCATCTCGAAGCGGAACAGGAGGTCGACCGGCGTCTCATTGTCGTTTCGAGCAAGGATGCTGATGCAGTTCGATGGATTCTGGCGGCCGTCGACATGCACTTCGGCGAAGACGCCGGTGGCGGAGAACCGTCGGTCGCCGAGAAAGACGAAATTCTCGGGAGCCCAGCGGCCGTCGTAGGAGCTGCCGGTCGACAACAGGGCCTGTCCAAGGGCCTCGAAGAAGACGTTCAGCGTGGCGCGCGGTGGCTCCTCGACCTCGATCGGCGCCTCACAGGTGCCTTCGAACGCGCATGAGCCCGCACCGATACACTGGGCGTCGGAGATACATGAGCGGGACGCTTCCGTGCACCGGCCCATGCTCGCGTCGAACAGACAGCCGCAAAACCCCTCGCCCTCCGAGCTGCACGTGAAGCCATTGGTGCTGCAGAATCCCCCGCAGCCCTTGGCGTTCTCGTCCAGACACTCCGCCTGCGCCGAAGCAAAGGCCATGAAAAGAATGGCTACGCCAACCCAGTGCTTCCTCATGTTTCCCCCCTGTCATTCATCCCGATGATGAAACCGCTCCCGGCATAGATTGTGCCATGTCGGCAGCGCGGGCGGGGCAGTTCGCGGTGGTTGATCGAGTCACGCGGGGCGGTCCCTCCCGCAAGCGCTGGCTGTCGCGGTCGGACGCGTTCAGTCCGTAGCGGCGCCGTTCAGAAAGAGGTCCACGGTGAGGGCCGGGATGTCGGTCCAGGATGGTTGCCTGTCCCGGGTCCGCCAATGCTGGACGTACAGCATTATGACCAGGGAGATCAGGTGGTCTGCGAGCTGCTGCGCGGAGCGATCCCGGCGGACCTCGCCGCGCGCCCGGCCCTCACGCAGGATGGTTTCGGTGCACGCAAGGAGGGGTTCCAGGCCTGAGTCGATCAGGTCCCGGGTGTCCGCGTCGGTCGCGAGCAGTTCCCGGGCCAGCACCTTGACGAAATCCTCGTGGCGGCGGGTGAGGGCCACGTCGGCCTCGAGCAGGGCCTCGAGCTTGCTCGCCGTGTCGTCGGTCGGGCTCATCTCCTTGTAGAGGGCGACGGTGTCCTCGCTGCCCACTTCAAGCACCGCGGCAAAGAGCTCGCGCTTCGTGGCGAAGTAGTTGTAGACCGTGCCCTTGGCGAGGCCCGCGTCCAGGGAGATCTGGTTGATGTTGGCGCCCTCGAAGCCGCTCACGGCGAAATGCCGGGCGGCGCTGGCGATCAGGCGCTCGCGGACGAGTTCCTGCTGTTCTTTGGAGATACGGGCCATGGGGATCAGGCGACCAAGCGGGCTTCGTGCGAGAGTGCGGGCCCTTGAGGTTCGATGCAACCTCGGGCTGCCTTTCCCTCAAGCGGCGTGGCGGGAGAAGAACTCCGCGAGCAGTTCGGCCACCTCCTCCGGGGCATCCTCCTGCAGGAAATGACCGGTGTCTGCCAGCGCCGTGAACTCCGCCTGGGGGAGGGACGATTCCAGGCGCCGCATGGTCTCGGCCACGTCCGGGAGGATACGGTCCTTGCGGCCATACACGACACGAACCGGCGCCTTGATCTCGGCCAGGCCATTCTTGATCTGGTGAAAGCCGCCGACCGAGGCGCCGAGCGCGCTGAGCAGGAGCGCCTTGCGGGCATCATCGGACTCATAGGGCTTCTGATACAGCGCGGCCACTTCCCGATTGACGCAGCGTTTGTTCTGCACGCCGATACGCATGGCGCCGGCGATTCCCCGGGGGCTGGTGAGGAAACGCCGCACGCCCGGCGTCCGGAGAGCGAGCATGAACAGCTTCAGCGTCAATGAGAACTCGGGGTAGACCAGCGTGTTGAGCACCGCGAGATCGGTCACGCGCTCCGCGTGCCGGGTCGCCCAGTAGAGCCCGACCGGACCGCCCAGATCGTGGACGGCGAGACCGAGCTTCTCCACGCCCAGGTGCTCGCGGAAGCCTTCGAGGGTGTCCTCGTAGAACTTGAAGTCGTAGCGCCGGTCGATGGGTTTGTCGCTGGCGCCGAAGCCCGGCAGATCCAGGGCGATGGCGCGTCGGTGCTTGCCCACGGACGGCAGGATCTTTCGCCACAGCTGGGCGTTGGTTGGCCAGCCGTGGAGGAACAGCACCGGCAGGCCCGAGCCTTCTTCGAGGTAGTGGAGGCGAAGTCCGTTGACGTCGGCGTAGTGGCTTCTCATGACGAATAATTTATATGAGTGGGTGGTCACCCATATTAATCTACGAAAACGCAGAAGGCAACACAGAGTGCGAAGAGCGATCCCTTAGCAACCACACGAGATCGCGATCGATTCATGGCGGAGAAGACGAGCAAGTTCGGCTCCGTGCGCCGCCGTCGCCAGCGTCTTTCAGCAGGCCGTCTACCTTTCGGCCACCGCTCAATCTCTCGTCGGTGGGATCATCATTCACCGCTTTTCGCGAGCGTTCCCGAACCGCGCGAACGCGCGGCAGATTTCATTTCCGGCGCGCTGCCGGCGGATGGTTCTGGTTCTAGGCGCCTCGTTTCTCGAGCGGGCCGATAGCGCGTCTCGATTCACCAGGGCCTGCGGCTCCGGCTTGGGCGAGGTCGTACTTCGTGAACCATGGAAACGTGACGTTCTCTGCGTTGAAAGCACCAACGGAGAACGTCGTCCCGTATGTGCTGGCCGGCGTAGTGCTGCTCGTTGCATAGGTTCGCGCGGAGCCAAGATCGTCAACCACCCGCTCGGACGATGGTCCAGGTCTGCCGATGGACGATCCTGCTAACTCGTGGTGGCCGCATCCCCCTTTCTGAAACGAAGGGACAGTATTAGAAGCGGCGACAACGCAAGACGCCCGCACAAGGCGGGCGCCGTCGATTCCACCGCGCCTTTAGCGGTTCGCGCGCCGGATCCGCTCGTAGGGCGGCTCGTAGAGCGCCGCGCTGATGATCGACCACAGGTGGATGATCCAGCCGAGCCAGACCAGCCAGAGCAGGGCCGCCAGGACGAACTGCACCAGCGCCAGCAGGATCCGACCCTGGACGAGCTGCCCCAGGCCGGGGATGAAGAAGCTGGCGAGCGCGGCGAGGACGTTGCCGGCTGAGCCTTGAGCCATAGGTAAAGTCTCCTTGCATGGACCTGCAGCTTCCGATGCAAGTCCCGTTCCAGTTCCGGAAGCCCCGGTTTTCCGGGCTTTCCTCGTCTCACGCTGGTGAATCCCGCCACCTCGGGGCCAGATTCACCAGATCCTTCTTCAGCTATCGCCGTCTGCCGGATCCTGCCACTGGGGCCGCTGGGACAGGTATTCGCGCCCAAGCTCCATGAGCCGGACGAAGCCGTTCTCGTCGCCACTGACCACCATGGACCGCAGCCGGTCGATGGCTTCTCCCAGCGCGTTCAGCGGGGCGAGGCGGTAGTCGTTCAGCGACTGGATCTCGAAGTACAGGCGCGGATTGTCTCCTGCGACGGCACGCGCGACGTCCAGCTGCGCGTCGAAGGTGGTACTCGACAGGCGCGCGAGCTGGCCCGAGGCCTCGCCGGACTCGCGCAACGCCGTGAAGAAGCCGATGTTCAGGGCATGGGACAGGCCGAGGACATAGCTGATCAGACGATCGTGGTCCTCGAGGCTCATCTCGACGAGCTCGGCCATGGTCGGCTCGAACAGCGCCCGGGCCTCAGCGTTGGCTTCTGCGTGGCCCACGTCCACGAGGATGACGTGGCGGCCCGACAGGAGCCGCGTGTCAGGACCGAACATCGGGTGCACGGAGGTGACCCGAAGCCCGGCGTCGGCGAGCGCGCGCAGGGGGCGACGGAGCGGGCTCTTGAGCGAGCTCACGTCGAAGATCAGGCCGCGCGGGCGGCGCTGCTCGAGGGCTTCGAGGAGGTCCGCGGTAATGGCGATCGGTGTCGCCAGGATGATGACGTCCCACTGGTCGACATCCTCGAGCCAGTCCGGCCGATTCGGAAAGCCGACGTCTTCGGGATGCTCGTCGGCGATCGCGACCGCGTAGCCCTGGCTGTCGAGGAAGCCGGCAATCCAGCGGCCCATCTTGCCGGCGCCGCCGACCACCAGCGCCGGCGCGCCTGAGTGGTCCCGCTGGGCGATGCGATCGGCCTCCTGGCTCTCGAGGCTCGTGGCGATAAGCGCGCGAACAAGCGTCTCGGCCAATTCGGGCCTGAGGCCGAGTTCGTCGGCAATGCCCCGCGCACGTTCGATGACCTGCCGCTCCCGGGCGTAGTCGCGGGTGGGGATGCCGCTGCTGACCTTCGTCTGGCCGATCGCCTGGACGATGCTTTGGCGTTCGGCGACGAGCTCGAGGATCGTGCGATCTACCGTGTTGAGTCGCTCGCGGAGCGTCGCGAGTTCTGCTTTGACGTCAGACATTTCCTACAGGTCCAAGGCTAATCTGCCGATGGGTCCGCTGGATGGCCTCTGGTCTACTGGCTAGAATGACGAGGACAGCGGGAAACGGGGATTTCGCGCCGTAGCGCGCGGATTCAAGTTTGGCACACTCATCGGGCGCTTGTCCGCATCCGCAGGACGCGGTGCGCATGCGCCTGTCGGGGATTCCGAAGGGAGAAGGAATATGAGCAAGACGATCGCAGGTTCGTTGGCACTGGCGCTCGCGCTGGTCGCCGGAGCGGCGCAGGCCGACAAGCCGGTACTGGCCGTGGCGGAATTCAAGAACGACTCGGGCGCCTACTGGTGGGGTGGGGGTGTTGGCTGGGAGCTATCTGGCATGCTGTCGAACGAGCTGGTGGCAACCGGCGAGTTCCGCGTCGTCGAGCGCTCGAAGCTGGAGTCCGTCCTCACGGAGCAGGATCTGGCTGCCTCAGGGCGAGTCTCGGCAGGCACCGGAGCCAAGATCGGTCAGCTGACCGGGGCGGATTTTCTCGTCATGGGCACCGTGACCGCCTTCGAGCGTGACGTCGCCGACACCGGCGGTGGCATCAGCTTCAAGGGCTTCTCGGTGGGCGGCAGCAAGGACAACGCCTACCTGGCGGTCGACCTCCGCGTGGTCAACAGCACCACCGGCGAGATCGAGTACGTCCGGACCATCGAGGGTCGTAGCAAGGGTGGTGGCATCCGCCTGGGCGCCTACCGCGGCGGCTTCGGCGGCAGCCTGAGCAACGAGCAGAAGACGCCGGTCGGCAAGGCCATCCGCGCCGCGCTGATCGAGTCCTCGAACTACCTCGAGTGCGCGATGGTCAAGCAGAATCGCTGCCTCAAGGAGTACGAGGAGAAGGAGCAGCGCCGCCGCGACAGCGCGACTGGCGCCCTCGACCTCGACGGCTGACGCGAGCCAACGGTCTGACCCGACCGGACTGCAGCGCCGGAGATATCGGCCGGCGCTGCTCTCGCCCATCCGCAGGTGAGCCCGGATATAGGCGACGCATGGCGTCGACCCGGGCGAGCGACTGCGGCCTGTGCGCGCAGGAGGCGCTTCCGCGGCGATCGTCGCGTGAGGCCAGGGCGGGCATTAGCCGCTGATCCGCTCGTCCAATTCTCGCGGGACCTGCCGTGGCCCCAGCCGCCGGCTCGCAGCGACCCAAGCAGGTTAAGGACCGGGGGCTGACGCCACCGGTACCTTACTGAGAGGCGTTCAGATCCATGAGGCGGCGGAAGTCGCTCAGATCGACGCCGCGGGTGTAGGTGTATTCCCCCGTGCTCGGCTCGAAGGGGCCGGTCTCGACGGGCTTCGCCCGGAAGCGGGTCTCCAGATCCTCCAGCTGCATGGACGTGAAATCACTCGCGTCCACGATCGCTGCCGGATCGTTGAAGGTGAAGTCGCGCGCGAGCTCCTCGGGGATCTCGAGGTCATCGACCGGGTAGCGCACGGCATAGCCATTGATGTCCGTCACCAGGACCGGAATCCGACAGCCGGGCGCGACGCCCATGTACACCTCGGGCTTGTCCGTCTCCCGCAGCATGACCAGGAAACGGGCACCCTCGAAGGCGTAGGGATCGGGTTCGGGGTAGTAGCACTTCTCGTCGCCGAGGCCCTTTTCCTTCACCTCGATCCAGGTGCCCTTCTCGATGCCCCGGTAGGGGATCAGGACGCGCAGGAACGCCGAACCGCTAGACGGAAAGCCCCGGGTGCGCTGGTAGTCCACCTGCTCCACGACCACCAGGGCGATCATGTCGGCCTCTGCCGCGAGTTCAGGCACCGTCGGCTGGGCCCACGCGGCTCCAGCGACCAGCCAGGTCGCGGCGAAGAGCCAGGTCTTGATTCTCGATGAAGCCAGGGGCATGCAACCTCCGTCAGTGCTGGACCTGCTCATCCGACCGAGCAGGCGCCGCCTCCCAGAACACAGAATTTTGCGCAATGGGGGTGGAGCAGTGGGACCTCGCCCTCCGCATCGGCGAGATTTCGGCCGAGTTCGAAGCGCGGATCGTAGGGCAACAACGTGCAGGCGACGACCGTGGGGTGATCTGCACCGCGGCGCCGGACCACCATGCGGGATGTCGCACACATCACGTCATCTGGTGACTTGCCGAGGATTTCCCAACAGGCGGTCGTGATTTCGGGCACCGCTGCGGCCTCGTCCATCTCGGGAAAAAGGACGAGGCTGGCGGGGTCCTGCGCGTCGATCTCCACGCCGAGGTCGGCAAACAGGCGGGCGAAGCCAGCGCGCGCCGTCGGATCGTCCTCGCCCCACATGGTTCGGCCGGCAACCGTCAGGCGGCAGCCTGCGCTCCCCAGCCACTGCAGGCCCTTGATCGTCGGCCGCCAGCTGCGGGGGCCGCGCTCGAGCTCGTGCTGCTCGGCCTGGTGGTGATCGATCGAGACCCGCACCTCGAGGCGGTCGCCATAGCGGCGCGCGAGGTCGGCAAGCGCATCGGCCTGTTTCATCATCGGGCGCATCGCGTTCGTGAGTACGATGACCTCGAAGCCCCGCTCGAGGCAGACACCGAGCATGGCGGGCAGTGCGGGGTTCATGAATGGCTCGCCGCCCGTGAAGCCGATCTCGCGGGTGCCGAGGGACCGCGCCTCGATCTCATCGAGGTAGCCCGTGACCTCATCCAGCGTCAGGTAGCTCAGGCGATCGTTACTCGGGCTCGACTCGATGTAGCAGTTCTCGCAGGTGAGATTGCACAGCGTGCCGGTGTTGAACCACAGCGTTTCGAGGCGGCGCAGGCGCACGCTCGCCCGGGGCGAACCGTCCAGCGTTCGTCCGGGATCCCGGAAGGGACCGTTGGGAGGCGACTTGTCCGCCATTGTTTCTCCTTGCTCGCAGCTTGTAGGAAATTGGTGACGCTCAGCGTCACTTTCTGGCGCTCTGCGTCGCATTCCGTGACACAGTTAACAAAGACGAACTGTTAACTGACGTAAAAAGTCACCCCATGGAGCAATGACTTCAACGGAGGAACACCATGTCACCCCTGCAGCGCGTGCTGGCCTATACCCGCCTGACCCAGCTCTCGATCGAGATGACGCGAGTCGAGAAAGTGGTGCAGGACTACCAACAGGACCAGCGACACAAGCTTGCGCTTGCACTCGCACGCGAAATGAAGGCCGCCGCGGCCGCACCGGAACCGCATCTCTACCAGAGCAGCGAGAATTCAGGCTACCGCGATTGGGGTGACGGGACCCGTCTCGGGATGCATCGGGTGAAGTCGAAAAACCCCGACGTGCAGGTCTGCGGCATCGCCCTGTGGCTGGCCGTGGCCTACCACGAGACGCTGCGCCTCGAGAACACGACCGCGAAGTCGATCCACCGGCGCATCATCCGCATCTCGCGCGAACTGAAGGAATTCTCGGACCGGCCGCGATCCCGCGCCGAGCGCGCTGAAGATGTCATGGCTGCCCGTCAGACTGCCACCGGCTACTGACCAGCATCCTCCGTCCCATTTGACCCGGGCACTCCAGCGGTCGGCTCGTTCGCCTGCCCCAGCCCCTGTCCCATGCGCACGACCGTATGGGCAGGCAGGCGTTCGAGCCGCACCTTGTCCCGCTGGAACAGCAAGATGACCGTCGAGCCCATATTGAACCGTCCCAGCTCGTCTCCCCGCTCCAGCTGGATGTCTCCCCCGGTCCGGTCGATGCGCTCCAGCGTGTCCCGATGCGCCTCCGCGCCGCCCCAGACCGTTTCGATCCCCGAGACGAGCATGGCTCCGACGAGGATGACGGCGACCCGTCCGAAGTCTTCTGAATCGAACAGACAGACGAGCCGTTCGTTCCTGGCAAACAGGCCCGGCAGATGATCGACCGTGCCTGGGCTGACGCTGAACAGCTTCCCTGGGACGTAAGCGGTCTCGACGAGCCGGCCGGCCACGGGCGCGTGGACGCGGTGGTAGTTGCTGGGCGCGAGGTAGATCGTCGCAAAGGCCCCATCCTCGAAGCGGGCGGCCTCGTCCTCGCTCGCCAGCAGCTCCGCGAGGCCATAGTCGTGCCCCTTGGCCTGGAAGACCCGGTCGCCATCGACGGGCCCCATGGCGCTGATCTTCCCGTCGGCCGGGCAGGCAATCGTAACCGCAGCCTCGGGGAGGGGGCGGGCACCGGGACGGAGCTCGCGGGTGAAGAAGTCCGCAAAACTCTCGTAGCCGTGGGGCGCCGGTCGCGCCGGCTCGTCGAGGTCGATCGCGTAGATTCGGCTCAGGATCCGGATAAGAGCGTTCTTCCATGGCCCGAAGCGCCAGCGGGTAGTCGCCAGGACCAGGTCGGACAGCAGGCGCTGGGGCACCACGTGCTGCAGGCCAACGAACAGTCGGGTCAGCATCGGGGTCAGCCGGCCATCAGGCGGGCGAGGTCATCCGCGAACGCTTCGGGGTCCGGCGGCGGCCGCAGCTGGCCCCGCAGGCGCCCGGCCGGATCCACGATCATGACGCCGGCGCTGTGATCGACGGTGTAGTCGAGATCGCCAGGCTCATGCTCCTCGACGAAGAACGCGGCGCCCAGGTCCAGCGCGAAGCGAGCCAGCGCCTCGGGTTCGCCGGTGGCGGCCCGGAAGGATTCGTCGAAGAAGGTGACGTACTGGCCCATGACCTCGGGATCGTCGCGCTCCGGATCGACCGAAATGAGCGTGACCCGGGGCGGCGCGATGCCGCGCTCCGCGAGCAGGCCGTTGGCGTCGCGCAGCACGCCGAGCGTGTTCGGGCAGATGTCGGGGCAGTGGGTAAACCCGAAAAATACGAGGTCCCATTCGCCCTGGAGGGCCTCGAGGCCGAAAGCGCCCCCGTCCATACCGATGAGCTCGAACGGCTCGATGGACCGTGGCTCCGGATAGAGGGCGGTGGCGCGCAATTCCTGGGGCGCTTGACCCTGTCCGGAGAACCACAGGCCGGCACCCATGGCCAGGATTCCGACGGCGACCGCGACGGCAATGATGGTGGAGCTTTTCGCTCCAGGGGATTCAGTTATCATGCGCGCGAATTATAGCGGGTGCGCGTCTGTGTGGAATCAATCGGAGCTCGCGGAGCTGGTCTCTGCGCGCGACTTCATTCGTTGGGGTGCCTCGCGCATGCTGGCGGCCGACGTGGCGTTCGGCCACGGGACAGACAATGCCGTCGACGAGGCCGCGTACCTCGTGGCCCACGCCCTGCATTTCGCTCCCCTGCTGCCCGAGGGTTTCCTCGACGCGCGCCTGACGGCCGCCGAGAAGGAAGCGGTCGCGACCCTGGTCGAACAGCGCGTGACCCTGCGCGTGCCCGCCGCCTATCTGACCGGCGAGGCGTGGTTCGCCGGTTTGCGCTTCGCTGTCGACGAACGGGTGCTGGTGCCGCGTTCGCCGATTGCCGAACTGATCGAGACCCGCTTCGAGCCTTGGGTCGACGCGCCGCCCGAGCGGATCCTCGATCTCTGCACCGGTAGCGGCTGCATCGGCATCGCTTGCGCGGTTCATTTGGACGCCGAAGTCGTGGCCACCGACATCTCGGTCGATGCGCTCGCCGTGGCCCGGGAAAACGTCACGGCGCACGGCGTCGACCATCAGGTAAGCTGCGTCCAATCCGATGTCTACGCGGCGCTGGACGCCGAGGAGTTCGACCTGATCGTGAGCAATCCGCCCTACGTGTCGGCCGCCGAGTGTGCCGGCCTGCCGGCCGAATACCGCGCCGAACCCGAACTCGGGTTGCGCTCGGGGGAAGACGGCCTCGATGTCCCCCTGCGCATCCTTGCGGGCGCGCCACGACATCTCCGGCCCGGCGGCACGCTGGTGCTCGAGGTCGGCGCTACGGGGGCCGCCCTGGATGCGGCGCTGCCGGAGGGCTGTGCGCACTGGATTGCCTTCGAGCGGGGCGGCGATGGCGTCTGCCAGCTTGAGGGCGCGGGGCTCGCGGCGGCCAGCGAGGCCGCGGCGGCGGCCCTGGCGACGAGGCGGCTCGATGGGCGCTAATACCTTCGGCCGGCTCCTCGCCGTCACGACCTTCGGCGAAAGCCACGGGCCCGCGATCGGTTGTGTGATCGATGGCTTTCCGCCCGGGCTCGAGATCACGCCGGATGAGATCAAGGACGAGCTGGTACGTCGCGCGACGGGGCGGTCGCGGCACACCTCGCAGCGCCGGGAGGCGGATGACGTCCAGTTCCTGTCGGGCTTCTTCGAGGGGCGGACCACGGGGACGCCCATCTGCCTGCTGATCTACAACACCGACGCGCGATCGAAGGACTACAGCAAGATCGCCGACGTCTTCCGCCCGGGGCATGCGGACTACACCTACCAGCGCAAGTACGGCTTCCGGGACTATCGCGGGGGCGGTCGGTCCTCGGCCCGCGAGACCACCATGCGCGTCGCGGCGGGCGCCCTGGCGCGCAAGTGGTTGCGCGAGCGCCTCGGTGTGGAGATTTTCGGCTACCTGTCGGAGCTGGGGCCGCACCGCCCGGAGACGATCGATCCGTCGATCGTGGACGACAACCCGTTCTTCTGCCCCGACCCGGAACTCGTGCCGGTCCTTGAGCAGTACATGGATCGCCTGCGCAAGTCGGGCGATTCCGTTGGTGCCCGCGTCACGGTCGTGGCCCGCGGCGTCCCGGCCGGCCTCGGGGAACCCATCTACGGCAAGCTCGACGGTGAGCTGGCGGCGGCGATGATGAGCATCAACGCGGTCAAGGGCGTGGAAGTCGGCGCCGGTTTCCGCTCCGCTTCCCAGCTGGGCACGGAGCACCGGGATGAGATCACCCCCGAAGGCTTCGTCGGGAACGAGGCCGGCGGGGTGCTCGGCGGCATCTCCACGGGCCAGGACGTGGTCGTCAGCATGGCGCTGAAGCCCACTTCCAGCCTCCGGCTGCCGTGCCGCTCGGTGAACGCGGCCGGGGAACCGGTGGAAGTCGTCACCCACGGGCGGCATGATCCGTGTGTCGGCATCCGCGCGACGCCCATCGCCGAGGCGATGCTCGCGCTGGTGCTCATGGATCAGACTCTACGGCACCGCGGCCAGAATGCCGACGTCGGCGACACCGGCCCGGCCATTCCGCCAGGACAGGGATCGTTTTGATGAGCAGGCAATGGCGAGTAGCAGTGGTCGGCGCGACGGGCGCGGTGGGTGAGGCCATGGTCTCGATCCTCGCCCAGCGCGAGTTTCCCGTGGGCGAGCTGATCCCGCTGGCGAGCGAACGCTCGGCCGGCGACACGGTCGACTACGGCAAGCGGTCGATCACGGTGCGCAACCTCGAGGAATTCGACTTCGCCGACGCGGACCTGGCGCTGTTCTCCGCTGGCGGCTCGATCTCGCGTGAATACGCGCCGCGCGCCGCGGATGCGGGCTGCGTCGTCGTCGACAACTCCTCGGAGTTTCGCTACGACCCCGACGTGCCGCTGGTCGTCTCCGAGGTCAATCCTGACGCGATTGCGGATTTCCGCGAGCGCAACATCATCGCCAACCCGAACTGTTCGACGATGCAGATGCTCGTCGCCGTGGCGCCGATCCATCGCGCCGTTGGCGTCACGCGCATCAACGTCGCCACCTACCAGAGCGTTTCCGGCGCCGGCCGGGGGGGCATGAAGGAACTCGCGGAGCAGACCGCGGCGCTGCTGAACTTCAAGACAAAGCAACCGGAGCAGTTTCCGGTCCAGATTGCTTTCAACGCCATCCCGCACATCGACCGCTTCGAAGAGAACGGTTTCACGCGGGAGGAGATGAAGATGGTCTGGGAGACGCACAAGATCCTCGATCCGGGCATCGGGGTGAATCCGACCGCGGTGCGCGTCCCGGTCTTCTACGGTCACTCGGAAGCCGTGCATCTCGAAACGCGCGTTCCGCTCGATCCGGCCGAGGCGCGGGAGCTTCTGGCGGACGCCCCGGGCGTCGTCGTCGTGGACGAGGCGGAATCCGGCGGCTATCCGACCGCGGTGACGCACGCCGCCGAGAGCGACGGGGTCTTCGTCGGTCGAATCCGGCAGGATCCAAGCCACCCCTGTGGCCTCGACCTCTGGATCGTCTCGGACAATCTGCGGAAGGGCGCGGCGCTCAACGCGGTTCAGATTGCCGAGCTATTGGTAAATCATCATTTATAATCTATAGTTATAGCCGCATCATGAGGCGGTCTGTTAATTATCGCCCGTAACTGAATCGAGAATTCCTGGGTGGACGGAATCCGCGGGGGCTTGAGGCCATGATTCAACGTTTGCTACGTGTCGCGCTGATCGGAGCGCTGCTGCCGGCCACGAGCTGGGCACTGGGTGTCGGTGAGATCCAGGTGCGCTCGAAGCTCAATGAGCCACTGCGCGCCGAAATCGAACTGATCTACAGCGACACTTCCGAAGCCGAAGGGGCAGCCGTGCAGCTGGCCTCCGTCGAAGACTTCGAACGCGTCGGTCTCGACCCGTCCCTGGCGGGCAACGAGCTGATGTTCAACGTCGTTCGCAACGACCAGGGCAACTTCGTCATCGAGGTGACGTCGCTTGCGCCAGTTGTCGAGACGTTCCTCGATTTCCTCATCGAGGTCCAGTGGGAGAACGGACGGCTTCTGCGGGAGTACGTGATCCTCCTTGATCCGCCCGTCACGGCCCCGAGCCCGGTGCAGGTCGCGCCGCTGCCGAGCAGCGAGCCGCCGGCACCGATCGCCCGACCGACGACCACGCCGAGCACCACGCCGCGGACAACCCGGCCGACCCGGTCGACCGGCGGCAGCGATTACACGGTGGCGCGCGGCGACACGCTCTGGGAGATTGCCCGGGACTACCGTCCGGACGACTCCATCACCATCAACCAGATGATGGTCGCGATCCTGCGCATGAATCCCGACGCGTTCTACGAGAACAACGTCAATGCCCTGCGCGAGGGCGCGATTCTTCGGATTCCGGACAGCGCGGAATCCGCCGCCATCTCGCTCGGCGCCGCCAACAGCACCGTGCAGGAGCACAACGAGCTGTTCAACATCTATGTGCGCAGCCAGACCGGCGGCGCCGTGCCGACCATCTCCGATGCTGGCGCCGATGCAGAGTACGATTCGGCCAGCGGGCGCACGGCCCCCAGCGAGGCCGATTCCCGCCTCGAGCTGGTGCCGCCCGGCAACGACACGCGCTCGGTTGCCGACCGGCCCGGCGCCGGTGAAGAAGCCCAGCGCATGCGAGAGGAGCTGGCGCGGGTCCGCGAGGATCTGATCAGCGCTCGCCAGGAAAACACGGAACTCCAGGATCGCGTCGGCGAACTGGAGGAGCTCGTCGGCAGCATGGAGCGGGCAATCTCCCTCAAGGACGCCGATCTCGCGGACCTCGAGTCCCAGCTGCGCGCCGCGCGCGAGACCGAAGCCGATCTGACCGCCGGAACGACGCCGGCCCCGGTCACGGAGGCGCCGGCAACGTCGCCGATCGTGGAGCCCGAGCCGACCGTGCCGGCCACCACTGACCAACCGATCGCCGAGGAGCCGGCCGACCAGGTGCCCGCGGGCGCCGCGCCGCCCCAGCCGCGGCCGACCACGGAGCCCGTCACCTTCGACGAGGAGCCCGGCCTGCTCTCGAACCCGCTGATTCTCGGCGGTGGTGCGCTGGTGCTGCTCGGC
>JBCCZC010000115.1:0-14110 GCA_039188505.1 Pseudomonadota bacterium
CCGCGCTGCATGCAGGCTTCGCTCAGCCGCTCCAGGACATGACCCGACCCGACGGGTTGAGATCGCAGCTGGGCCCCCTCTTCCGCGCCGCCGGAACGATCGCAGCTCGCGAGCCCGGGTTCTACCGGGCACCGCAACCCGGTGAACACCACGCCGAGGTGCTTTTACGAGGCGCCGAGGCGCCGCTCAGCGGTCGCTTCAGCGTGCAGATCGCCGATGATGGGACGGCACGGCTGCTCGGCTTCCTCATCGTCCCGGAACACGGCACGGCGCTCCATCGCGAGCAGCTGCAGGAGGTCGTGGCGGCTAAGCTCTCCGACCTTGTCGGCACCCGCATCGACACCGTTGAGATCTCCTTCGAGAAGCTCGCGCTGATCGGAGACGCGGCCGAGGGTATGGTCACCCTTTCGGGGGGCGATCAACTGCCGGTCTGGGCCGAGCGTCATGGTTCGCCCTTCGATTTCGACGAGAACGACTTCACCTTCTCCATCCTGGACGCCGCATGGCTCCTGCGGCGCCAGGCCGAAACCGTCGGCCGATCGGTAGAATCCATAGCCTGCCCGGAGCCCATTGTCCCGGACGGCGAGACGATGCAATGCACGCTCACTTATGCCGACGGTTCTGCCGAGGAGCAGGTCCTCGGGCGTCTCGGCGGCGATCACCGGCTGCTGTCGAGCGGCGGCTAGGCCTTCTTCCAGGCGCCGAAACCCTCATCAAGGATGCGTTTCACGAGCAATTCCCGGGCAGCAAAGTGCTGGGGATCGGCACTCAGGCTTTCCTCCCCCGTTGGCAATTCTCTGACCCGCGCCCGCAGGGCGCCGGAAAGCACGTGCTGGCGGCGAATCGCAGTGCTGATGATGATGTCATCGCCACGCTCGCGCCAGGTCCAGTGCGGTACGACCAGCGGGACCCGGGCCAGCAGCGATCGCCGCAGCAGCATCAGCCTTCCGAGTACAACCTCGCAGGGGCGGTCGCGAAAGAAGTCCCGCTGGGGCAGCACCCGGTAGTGCGGCGCTTCCTGGCTGATTTGTCGCCCGCCGACCCCGATGATGCGGTCCGGATAGTGGCGGGCTACCGCTAGGCAGGTCTCGACGAAGTCGGCCGTAAATGGCAGCAGATCGTCATCGAGCACAAGGACAAATTCGGTGTTGGCGAGGCTGGCCAGCAACCAGCGCGGCCAGGTCCGGAAGTTCCCACCGGACCGGACAACATGATCGGCGCCGGGGAATCCCTCACCGCCGTCGTCGTTGCTCCAGATCATGATCTGCGGGCGCACCGTCTGCGCTGACAGACTCTTCAGAATCGCCTCGCAGTTCTGCCGACGACGCCAGCTAACCATGATGACGGTCAATCCGCTCATACCGCCCCTCCCGACAAGCATCGAGAGCCTAGCAGACCGACAGTTGTCAGGGCTTGTGAAATCGATCACCCTGCCGTTCGCGCACCTTGACCGCACCTCGCGCGCCCGGGGATACTTCGCGGATGACTGATGATGCCTACGAGCAGACCGAGCCCGCGACGATGTCGAAACGTCGCCCCTATGAGGCTCCGGTCGTCGAAGACCTCGGCGACGTGCGCGATGTGACCATGGGCGGTTCGCCAGGCACGACCGATTCCGGCAATCAGTTCGTCGAGTGCCCGTTTGGCGGTGGACCAGGCGTCTGCGGCCCCTGAGGAGCCCACGCGACGCCGTTGCTTCCGGGCAAGCGACGGCACCGCGCATGGTTCCATCCTCGATGCGGGATTCCGGCAAGGCGACAGCGTCTCGCCTGACGAAGCTTTTTTCAGCAGCCACTTCGCCTACTCCGCGGCCGATACACCGCAGACGCCCATCCGCGGTGTCACCTTCGATGCTCGGCCTTTCGACTCCTCTGGCCGGGTCGAGCGCCTCGAGACCGTTGATGAAACCTGGACTCGGCATCTGGACCGTGCCCTTGAGAAGAACCGGGGCAAGGCCGTTGCCGTTGCCCTCAGCGGCGGCCTCGATTCTCTGCTGGCTGCGAGCAGGCTGACACGTCGCCGGGATGAGCTTGCCGATCTCCGCGTCGTCTCCTGGTCCCTGAACGCGTTTCCCGATGCTGACGAGTCGAGCTGGATTCAACGGGGCGCGGGGGCTCTTGGCATCCCGGTTTCACTGATCGATCTAAGCCATCTCGCTCCCGGCGGGAACATCGAAGCGCTTGTCGACGCCGATTGGCCGGGCATAAGTCCGTTCGCCGCTTTCTACGCCGAACTCTTCAAACGGTGTCGTGATGAGGGCATGGACACCCTGGTGTCCGGTGCGGGCGGCGACGATCTGATGATGGGCTATCGGTATCGCCTTTTCGACGCCCTTTCGAACGCCCGCTGGGCGACCGCCAGGACGCACCTCCGCACCGCCGAGACATCCTTCGTCCAGGAGCTGCGGACGCTCGTTCGGACACTGCTTCGACAATCGCCGCGCCGGTCGACGCCCGCCTGGTTGACGGCGGAAGCCGCGGCGATGGTCTCATCTCAGCCGGTCGAGTTCGAAGATGCTCCGCGTCGCGACTTCATGCAGATTCTCTTCGGCAAGACCAAGCAGCTCGACGAACTGGGCGGTGAGAGATTCGCAGCCCGGTTCCGGATGGAGCGCCATGACCCGTTTCATGATTGGTCGCTCAGACAGCTCGCCTTTGACACGCCCGCGTATCAGCTGATGGACGAGCGCTACGGCAAGACGCTTTGGCGTCGACTACTGGGCGCGGGAGTACCCGAGGATCTTCGCATGAAACCCCGTACCGGCCTGCTGCACGACGTATTCCGCCGGGGCATCTTCGAAGCCCACCGGAAGATCATGCTCGAGACCCTCTTCCACGGGGGCGAAGAATGGCCTCGGTATGTGCGCAGGGAGGTCATCGAGCAGACGATTCAGGCCCCCGAATCACAGCGACAGTCGGTTCAGCTCCTCGTCTGGCAGTGCGCCTGCTTCGAGGTCTGGCTCGGCAAGATCCGGGCTCTGAACGCTCAGAAACCGGCGACGTCGAGGTAGGGATCCGAGAGCGGCACGATCGCCACCCCGGTGCGAGGCCACCCGCTGTCCGCCAGATCGGGATAGACCACCGTCGAGGTGACGACGCCCGAACGTTCGCTGTCGAAGACAAGATCCAGCGCGCCGGCCGATACGGCCTGTGGTTCGATGCGGTCGCAGTCCGGGCAGAAGCCAGCGAAGCGGAACATCGCCAGCTCCCCCGCGAGGTCATTGCCCCCCTGCCCCAGCGCCCAGCGCGGCTGGTTGTCGGCGTCGTAGAAATAGAGCACGCCGACACGTTCGGCCCCCTGACTGTAGAGGGTCAGGCCCCAGCCCGGTTCGCCCTCGTCATACCAGGTACCGGTGTAGTCACGTAGCGTCGTCGCCGTACTCGCAACCAGGAGTTCGAAGGGCTCGCTGCCGGTCCGCTCGCCAAGGCGCCAGTCGAAGCGCGCGTGGGTCGCGTCCTCGAACGTCAAGCCGAGCTCTCCGACCGTCTCGATGTCGACGAAGCCCGTCTCCGGATTCCAGGTGAAGCGGTTCATCTCGCCGGACCAGGTTTCGCCGGCAAACGGACCCGAGGCCTGATACCAGGTCGGCGTGCCGTCGTCCTCATAGGTGTACCAGGTCGCGAACAGGAAGTCGCCGAGACGCTGGACGTCCAGCCCGTGTCCGCTGCGCGCCGGGTTGAACCAGAGGCCCGCTCGGGGGGTCAATGCCGTGGACCCCGCGTCCGCAGGATTGGAGCCCTGGCTAAGCTCCAGCATGTCGGTGAGGCCGTCCCCATCGCGGTCCGTCGCCAGGCGCGCCCCCAGCCCCGCGGGAACCGCGGTCACCGTGATCGGACCATTCGTGGCGTCGGCCACCAGGTCGTCTACGGCGACGATGCTTCCGTCTGCGGCGGCGAACCCGCCCTCCGCACCGTCGTAACGCCATCCTTCGCGACCGCGGTGGGCCACCAAGTCGATGGCCCCTGCCTGCGCAAGGGAGACGAGGACCCCGAGCCGCCCCGGTGCCGCCCCCGCCACGGTCACCTGCACACCCACGGCCGCATGCGTGTCCTTGCTCCGCGGCGCCGGTACGCTGAGCGGCGTCGGATCCTCGCCGAAATCGGAGCCCGCGAAAGCGAGCATGAGCGCCACCAGATCGGCGACATCCTGGTCTGACTGCACGCTGAACGCCGGCTCGGACACGAAGCGCGCCAGCGAATCCACCGAGCCATCGTGGAGAAAGCCAAAACCGGCGAGATTGTCGGCCTGCGTCGTCTCGAAGCCCACCTTGTCGTACATGTTGCGTAGGTGCGGCACCTTGATGGCCCGGTTCGTCGAGCCGTCGACGCTGACCACGGAGAGATGATTTTCGCCCAGCGGTCCGTCCGGCATGGTCTCGCCGCCGGCGCGCAGGATGCCCGTTCCCAGCAGCAGCGGGCCGTTCACGCCCATGCCGGTCGGCAGCGTGTGGCAGCTGCTGCATTGGAAGGGCGAGTCGAGGAAGTCGCCCGTGTACAGCTCGAGACCCCGCCGCGCGTTGCCCGTCCCCAGCGGCTGCCCGGCTGGTCCGAAGCGCCCGGTCGTGAAGTGCCCGTCGAGCGGCAGCGCGTCCGGCAGGGCGTTGTCGAGCTGACGGAACGGATTCGGCGGGAACACGATCGTCGCCAGGAAATCCTCGAAGCGCTGCATCTCCCCATCGGTCAGGGGGCGATCATCCGACAGCAGTCCGGTAAAGGCACCGTTGAATTCCTCGATGCCGTCCCGGTCGCCGCGCCAGTGGAAGGGTTCGTGCCCGATGATGTCCTGGAGCGTCTGGGTGGTCATCGGCCCCTTCATCGGGTGGAAGTCCTCGCAGGGCGTGTCGGGATCGATATCCGTCCCGCAGTTCTGATTGAAGGCCTTCATCTCACCCGCCGGATCGCCGAGATCCCAGGCCAGCCGGTCCATGCGCCCATCGACGTGGCAGGACGCGCAGGAGACGTGCCCAAGACCGGAGGTTCGGTGCGTGTCGTAGAGGAACGGGCGACCCGCTCGGATCGCCTCGGGCAGCGGATCGAAGGCCGCCAACCGATCGATCTCACGCGGCAACCCGTCGTCCAGGGCGATGGTCGAAAGCGAGGCCTCGAAGTGATTCCAGACGTAGAGCCGTTCCCGAGCCTCGTCGAGGGCCAGCCCTGCGGGCCCCTCCCCCACCTCGATCGGGACGCCGGCGCGGGCGCCGCTGGCGCTCAGCACGATGACGTTGTTCGAGCCCATACCGGCGACGAAGCCGCGCGTCCCGTCGGCCTCCCAGACGATCGCGCGGGGATCGCCGATCGACTGGTCCCGCTGCGACTGGTCGATCGTGCGCACCTCGTAGCTCAGGTGGGTATTGAGGTCCGACACCCCGACGGTGGTCAGTCCGTCCAGGGACACCCGCGCCAGCTGGGAGCGCACAAAGCGCCCGTTGACCACGGGCTCGAAGCGGAACTCATTGAAGGCCTCCGTGCCCACTAGCGTCAGCTCGTCGCTCGCGGGGTTCACCGCGAGCGCCATGCCGATATTCATGAGGCCGCGCACGTAGGCGACGGCCAGCGTCCCCGAGTCGATCACGGCGATGTCGCGATCCGGCAGATCCCACCCGGGCACCCGCCCGGACCGAGCGGCATTCGGGCCGCTGACAAAGGCGCTCCAGTCGCTCGAGTTGTCGTCCACCCACTGCCCGGGTGCTGTCTTGCGAACGATCAGTCCCACCTCCGGAGCCGGAGGCAGCTCAGGATTCAGCGGCGGCTCGAAGCCGCCCGGTGCGTTGCGCGGTGGATTCTCACCACCATAAGGGGTGTCTGCGTCCCGGGTGATGTTGGGCGGAAAGGCCAGCGTCCCGTTGTTGCCTACTGGCGAGTCGATACCGCCGCCGAGGATGGTGGTGCCGTTGCCCGACTCGAAAACCGCGGCGAAGACGCGGGCGCCGTCCGGGCTCACGGTCAAGGCGCGCGGGTCCTCGCCCAGGATCTTCACGACGGACGGAGCGGCCGCGAGATTCGAAAGGTCGAAGACCCAGACCTCGTTCACCTGGGAACAGCTGACGAACGCCCGGTTGCCCGCGAAGACCACATCGAATGGCTCGTCACCGGTCGCGAGCGTGCGTACCACCGTGCGGCTGGCGACGTCGACGATACTGACGGAATCAGAGATGTGATTGACGACCCAGAGCTCCGCTGCGGTACGAAAGCGCACGCCGACAGGGTCCAGGCCGACCATGACGTGCCCTGCCCGCACGGCCCGACCCTCGGAGACGTCGTAGAGCTGCACCCGCGCGTCTGCCGTGTGCGTCGCGGCCAGGAGTCGGCCGTCCGGGCTCAGATCGAGGGCGCGGACCGGGTGATTTTCCCAGTTCACGAAGGGCACTTCGGCCGTGGCGTCGAGAGCGGCGAGGAGGATCACGATGGCGGCGAGGAGTCTCATGGCCGCGATGATGCCATGGCGATGACGTCTACGAAATTTTCACACGTGCGAACCGGTGACCCGACGGAATCCTGCAGGTTCGGACGAAACAGAAGGCCCAGCCGGGCGCCGGTTGCCGCGTTGGGCGCGTCCGCAAATCCGGTCGAGCCAAGGCCTCATTGGCGATCGAGAAGCTGCTGCACCTCCCGCCGAGCTTCCCGCCGCGTCTGCGAGTGCGGCATGCCATCGACGGCCGAGCCGTTGCGATCGAGCAGCTCCTCGATGACGCGCAGCTGCGACTCGATGCGCATCTGCCGCTCGGCGGCGACATGCTCGGCGCGTCGCAGCGCGCGGAAGGTCGTCCACCAGAGCATCCACAGTCCGAGCACGGAAAGCCCCAGAAGCATGATCAGCAGATCCATGGACACCTCCCGTCTTAGCGCTGACCTCAACTGTGCCCCCATTCCCGCCCCGGCACAAGCGACCCGGTCACATGTCGGTGGATTGACATGCGTCAAGGATTCGGACGCGCCCTTTCGGGAACATACGCTCCAGGCGAGACGAATCCTCCCGCCCACGATTGGCACAGACTTTCTGGCCCCGATGCGCGAGCTTCGGGGCTCTTCTTTTGCGTGCATCGCACCCCGGCTCGGTAGCTCCGCCCCCGCACCGCCACCATCGGCACTTCGCTATACTCGACCGGTGTTCGGTCCATGAGGGTCGCGAAGCATGGCGCTGCCGCCTGCCTGTACCGCCTTTCCCGAAATCATCTACTTCATTGCTCGGCCGGGCTTTCGTCGCAAGCTCGACGAGGCGCGCCTGCGGGCCGCCGGAATCGAGGTCACCGTCGCGGACGGCCTCGATGAGATCGCGGACGCGATTTCCGAGCACGCGCTCGCGCTCATCGCCGAGGAGAGTCTCCTCGATGCCGTGACCTCTGCGGTCGATCCTTGCTGGATCGAATTTCTGGGGGACGGCGCGGTGACAGCCGCCGAACTCGGCATCCAGGCCCTGCCCCGGGAGGGCGCCGCGGACGTCCTCGCCCGGATCGTCGCCCCGCACGCCAGCGCGGACCACGCCCTGGAACCCGCGCATTGGCAGGAACTCGATCTCCTGCGCGCCCGCGCACCCGACCGCGTGGAGGGCATCCTCCGCGGCTATCTGAATGGGGTCGAGGAGCGGCAGAGTCGCCTGCGCGCCGCCGTCGCGGACCACGCGCTCGACGAGGTGGGGCGGCTCGCGCACGCCTGGAAGGGCGCCGCCGGGAGCGTCGGGGCCGATCGTCTGGCGGCGGCCCTCAGCCGCCTGGATCACGCCGCGCGTCGTGGCGAGACGGAGGCGACCCAGCGGCTGCTGGCCGCCATCGAGGGTCGCGCCGATGGTGCGTCGAGGGCCATCGCGGCAGTTCTCGCCGGAACCCCTCGGCAGGAGCAACCGACGTGACCGCAGAGGAACTGCGGGTGCTGGCCGTTGATGATGATCCGGACGTCGCGGAGATGCTGAGTCTCGCGCTCATCGACGTCGGCGGTCTCCACGCGCGAGTGGTCACCTCGGTCGAGGACGCCATGGCGACCCTCGCCGATTTCACGCCAACGCTGCTGGTGATCGATGCTCAGCTTGGCAACGTGGACGGGATTGCCTTCGCCGAGCAACTGACCCACATGATCGCACCGACGCCGCCGTGGATTCTCTTGACCGGGAACCTCGATCGGAGCGTCGAGGAGCGTGCCAGAGCCTACGGCGCCGCCCGGGCGCTGGCGAAACCCTTCAGTCCAGCCACCTTTGCCGACGAGCTGCGGGACGTCGCTCGCGGGTCGTGAACGCGCGCACTGGTCAGCCGCCGACGCCGGTCTCTGCCTCGGCGGCCGACGCCATGAGCGTTCCACGCACCGCCTGGATCTGCTGAAGGACCGCATCTCGCATGAGCCCGGACTCCGGGATCGCGCCGGTGTCCCCATCCCGCAGATCGGCAGCGACCGCGTCGAAACCTCGCGCCTGTCCTGACAGACCCATGTCCCGGCAATGGCCGGCCAGTTCGATCGCCGCCTCGAGGGCCCGATCGGACGCTCCGGCGGTCAGCGCGTCGACAAGGCTCACCATCGAGGTATCGAACTCGCGCTCGAACTCATCGAGGATGTCGGCGACCGCCGGCGCCCCGACGGACGCCGTGAGCCACTCGAGCTCACTCTGCTTTGCCGGATCGGGTCCGGCAGACCAGTCGCTGTCGGTATCGGGAGTCACCGACTCCGAGGGCTCCAGATTTCCCTCGACGCCACCGATCCAGACGTCCACCGTCTGTTCGAGCATCTTCAGCGTCAAGGGCTTGCTCATGTAGTCATCCATGCCAGCCTGGAGGCAGCGATTTCGTTCCTCCGGCATCGCGTTGGCCGTCACGGCGACGATCGGCACCAGATGATTGACGTTGCCCCGCATCTCGCGGATCCGGCGGGCCACCTCGTAGCCGTCGACCTCCGGCATCTGGCAGTCGAGCAGCACCAGGTCATAGGCAAACTGCTCGAGCCTAGAAAAAGCCTCGTCGGCGCCACTGGCCGCGTCCGCCTCGTGCCCCAGGTGCTGCACCTGTTCCACCGCTAGCTGCCGGTTGGACTCGTTGTCGTCGACGATGAGGATCCTCGAGCCGCGCCCGTGCCGCTCCCGCGCCGCGATGATCCGCCCGCTGGACCGGGCCTTGTGATCGACAGAACTCGTCGGCCGCACGGGGATCGAGAACCAGAATGTGCTGCCCGCGTTCGGCACCGACTCGAGGCCGATCTCGCCACCCATGGACTCGACGAGCCGCTTGCAGATCGCCAGGCCGAGTCCCGTGCCCTCGTGGCGTCGATCCATGCCGCTGTCCAGCTGCACGAAATCATCGAAGATCGTGGCTTCCTTGCCCGGTGGGATCCCTGGTCCCGTGTCGGAGACGTAGGTCTCGAGCCGGGGTGGGTCGAGTTCGGCGTGATACCCGAGCGCGATCCGTACCTTGCCGCGCTGGGTGAACTTGACCGCATTGCCGGCGATGTTCATCAGGATCTGCTTATAGCGTTCACCGTCCATGAGCAGCAGGCGCGGGACCGGTTTGTCGACCAGCGCCTCGACGTCGAGACCCTTGGGCTCGGCGAGCCGCTCCACGGTCTCACGGACCGCGTTGACGATCTTTCGCGGTTCCTCCGCGTCGATGTCGATCCGCATCTGCCCCGCTTCAACGCGGGAGAGTTCGAGGACGTCGTTGACCAGATGCAGCAGCGATCGCCCGGCGTCGAAGATGGCCTTCGCGAGCTTGATCGAGCGTTCGTCAGCAGCGCGGGCCAGGAGCAACTCTGCATTCCCGAGGATGCCGTGCAGCGGCGTGCGCAGCTCATGCGAGGTGTTGGCGATGAACTGGCTTCGAGACGCAGCGGCGGTCACCGCCTCTTCGCTCCGCACCTGGAGCTCCCGATTGACGCGTTCCAGCTCCGCAACGCTGCGACTCATCCGTACGGTGCCGAGCGTGTGGTCCCAGTATTCGCGATAGCGCGTGATGCTGAGGACCACGAAGTAGGCGCCGTAGAGCAGCAGCGCGGCGAGCATCAGCATCTCGTTGGCGAGCGCGAGCCCGATCGCGGGCCCGGAAAGCGCCAGCCCGAAGCCGGTCCACGCCATCCAGCGCCGCGCCGCGAAGACCGTATTCAGGGCGGCGACGATCGCACCGGTGATCAGCAGCGCGAACGCCCCGGCGCCTTCGAGCCCCATGCTGGCAATCACGACGAGCGCCATCATCGACCAGGTCGCCATCAGCGCGAGCGTGGTGCCATGGATCCCATGGCGCCAGGCCGTTCCATGGCTGGCGTAGATACCCGGGAAGCCCAGCGCAAGCCCGGATTGAGCAGCGGAAAGCAGGGACGCGATGATCAGGTAGATCCAGGCGAGCTGGCGAAGCTGGACCGCACCCTCCGGGACCGCCAGGAGCAGGAAAATTCCGGCGACCGGCTGCAGGAGCGCACCCGGAAGAACCAGGCGGGCCAGGCGCTCGTCAACACGCCGCAAGGCCTCCTCGCGCGCTCGTCCCCCAACCGTATCGAGTGGATGCTGCATCCGGCCGTCGGCCCCGCTCCGCTGTAATCTCCTTGCGCCTGCGCGGATGTTACCGCTCCGGCCACGGCAACGCGAAAGCCGGCTCGGTAGCGATCGGTCGTCGCCGCGTGACATGAATTACGGTATCGTCATATAAAGCCTGCCGGGGGGAGGCGTAGTGCAGAAAACGGACTTGCCATGCGCTCAGTGAATATCGCCGTACTCGAGGACGATGCCGATCAGGCCGAAGTCCTGTCGCTTTGGCTGGAGCACGAGGGTTGGGCCGTGTCGGTTTTCGAGACCGGCAAGGCACTGCGCGACGCGCTGCGGAAGAAGGCCTTCGACCTGTTCGTCCTGGACTGGCACCTGCCGGACACGACGGGTATCGAGACGCTCGATTGGCTCAAGAGCCACTATGCGGAGACCATTCCGGTCATCTTCCTCACGGTCCGGGACGCGGAGCCCGATATCGTTGCCGCCCTGACCAAGGGCGCGGACGACTACATCGTCAAGCCCCCGTCGCAGGCCGTCACGATCGCCCGGATCGCAACGGTTCTGCGCCGCTACGGTGTGGACAGCGAGGAGACGACGCTCGATCGTCCGCCCTTCAAGGTCGACCTCAAGACGCGCAAGGTATTTCGCGACGACGAGGAGATCGCCCTGACCCGGCGGGAGTACGAACTCACGGCCTATCTGTTCTCCCATGTCGGTCAGCTGCTGCCCCGCGACGCCCTGCTCGAGCAGATCTGGGGAATTACCGCGAGCATCAATACGCGCACGATCGACACCCACGTGTCACGGCTGCGCTCCAAGCTCGGGCTCGGCGATGAGTGCGGCTGGCGCCTGAGTTCGGTGTATCAGTACGGCTACCGGCTGGAACATATCGGCCCATGACGACCGTGGCGGAACGCCTCGCCGCGGCCCGCCGCCGCTACCTCGCCTCCTTCCCCGAAAAGGCCGACGCGCTCGAAGACGCGCTCTCGCTCAGTCAGACCGGGCCTCCCGGAGACGAGACGCTTCGCACGCTGGTGCACCGGCTTGCCGGCTCTGCCGCACTTCACGGTCTCGACGACCTGGCGGCCGACGCCCGTGCCGCCGAAGCGCTCTGCGAGAGCGCGCCCTCGCCGGAGCTCGAGACCCTCATCGACCGCGTCGTGACCCACCTGCGTTCGCACGCCGGGCATTGAAAGTGGCCGCCAGGCTCTCCTGCCTGCTGTTTGCAGTTCTCATCCTGGCCACGCCGGCCTCGGCCGACGACGCGATCTCGGCGCTCATCGACGTCAATGTTCGCACGTGGGATACAGCGGACGGCTTGCCCCACAACATGGTCCACGACGTGGTCCAGACCGACGACGGCTACCTCTGGTTCGGCACCTGGGAGGGCCTGACCCGGTTCAACGGCTACGAGTTCGAGGTCTTCAGTCCGGAAAATACGCCCGGCCTCGCCGATCGGGGCGTCAGGGCCCTGGCGGTGGATCACAACAGCGCGCTCTGGGTCGGAACGGCGCGCGCCGGCATCGCCCGCGTCCAGGGCGGCGCCTGGGATCGCTACGGCGAGGCGGACGGGCTGGCCGGCGACGAGGTACTCACGATGCACGTCGCGGCCGATGGCCGCCTCTGGATCGGCACGGAGGCGTCCGGACTGTCCGTGTTCGACGGCAGCACCTTTCGCACCATCGATCGTTCCAACGGGCTCCAGGACAACACGGTCGTCGCCCTGAGCGAAGCCCCGGCGGGAGTCCTCTGGGTCGCGGGACGCACCCGGCTTCAGCGCGTCACGGACGAGGGCGTCACTCTCTTCGGCGAGGCCGATGGCCTGCCGGCCGACGCCGCGCCCCTGAGCCTGGCCGTCGATCTGGCTGGCAACCTCGTCGTCGGCACCGAGCACGGCCTTTTCCGGCAGGCGGGAGCGCGGTTCGAGCGGCATCCAGCCTGGCCGGCATCCGCAGATCGCCGGCAGCTTGCCCAGATCCTGATGGACTCGAGCGGCGTGCTCTGGGCGGGCAGCTTCGCCAAGGGTGCCTTCGCCCTTCGAGGCGACGGTGTCTATCAGCTCACGACGCGGACTGGCCTGCCCAACAATCGCGTCACCGCCATCTTCGAGGACGGCGAAGGCAACGTCTGGCTGGGCACGAGCGGCGGCCTGACCCGGGTCAATGCCGGCGTCTTCGGCACGCTCACGGAACGCTCGGGCCTTACGGACGCCTATGTGCGGGCGGTGGCCCCCGTGGGGCCGGGACAGGCGTGGATCGCCACCAGCGACGGCTTGAACTTCTTCGATCGCGGCCGGGTGGTGACCTTTGACGAGAGCGATGGCCTCGTCAGCAGCTCGGTGCTCTCCCTCTGGGTCGAGACGGATGGGTCCGTACTCGTCGGCACGTACGGTGCCGGCATGAACCGCGTGACCGCCGACGGCCAGGTCGAGCCCTTCGAGGTCCCGGGCCTGCCGAGCGGACATGTCCGCAGCATTCTACGCTCGCGGGACGGCTCCCTGTGGCTCGGGACGATCCGGGGTGTCGCCCACCGGGACGAGACCCGGACCCGGGTATACACAACGACCGACGGCCTGCCCCGGGACTACACGATGTCCGTCACCGAGGACCGGGACGGCATCATCTGGGTCGGGGGGATCGAGTCTCTCGCCCGGATCGAGGACGGGCGCCTCGAGGTGATCCCACCGACGCCGGGAGGCTACGACGGCTCCGATGTCTTCGACGTGCACCAGGCAGACGACGGCACCATCTGGCTGGCGACGGAAACCGGGCTGGTTCACCTCGACGCCGGGAGCTCCGCCCGCATCGGTCGGCGCCAGGGACTGCCGCACGAGGTCGTCTTCGGTATCGTCGAGGACGCCGATGGTTTCTTCTGGATGAGCTCCAACGCGGGCGTCTTCCGCGTCAGTCGGAACGATCTCCAGGCGGTCTCGTCCGGCACCGCGGCCAGCGCCCCGTTCCGGCGCTTCAGCGAGTCCGACGGTCTCGTGAGCCGACAGGCCAATGGCGGCTCGACCCCCGCCCTCGCTGCGGGTCCGGACGGGCATATCTGGGTCGCCACATCGAAGGGCGCGGCGGTGATCGACCCCCACGACCTGGAAACGAGAATCGTCGTGACCCCGCCTGCCAGCGTCGCCGTCGAACAGCTCCTCATCGACGGCGTGGCCGCCGATCTCTCCCACCCCATTCGCATCGTTCCCGGCACCCGGCACCTGGAGTTTCGCTACGCCGGCCTCAAGCTCGCGGCGCCCGATTCGGTCGACTACCGCTATCGCCTCGACGGCTACGATGACGATTGGCAGATCGCGGAAAGCCGTCGGTCCGCCAACTACACCAACCTGGACCCGGGGGAGTACCGCTTCCTGGTCGAAGCTGGTGTCGAGGGGATCTGGGCGCCTACGCCGGCAGCGCTCGCGCTGGTGATCGAACCCTACTTCTACGAAACCTCGGTGTTCTATGCCGGCCTCGCCGTGGCCCTGATGCTGGTGATCGCCGGGTTCGTCCGTGCCCGCCTCGCCGGCCTTCGCCGGCAGACCGAACGCCTGGAGCAGGAGGTCGCGTCCCGCACCGCTGCCCTGTCCGAGCGGACGGCGGATCTCGAACGGCTGGCGGATGAGAAGACCGATCTCGCGGTCCGGCTCGAACGTCAATCAGCCGCTTTC
>JBCCZC010000116.1:0-14089 GCA_039188505.1 Pseudomonadota bacterium
CGGGTCGAGCACCAGGTTGATGCCGTTGGCGAGCCACAGCGCCCGGAAGGCCAGGGCGGCGTCGCCGGCACCGCGGAAGATCGCATTGGCCAGGAACAGGTAGACCAGCGACAGCGAACCCGCCAGCATCACCGTGGTGTAGCCACCGCCCACGTCGACAACGGCCGTGTCCGCGCCCATCAGTCCAAGCAGCTGCGAACCGTAGCGGAGTCCGACGAAGCCGACCGCAAGGGAGGCGAGCAGGCCGATGAGGAGCGCCTGGCCCGCCACCACACCTGCGGCCTCGGGCCGGCCTTCGCCGATGCGCCGGGCGATCATGGCCGTCGTGGCGGTCGCCAGGCCCATGCCGACGGCAACAACCAGCGTCATCAGCGCCTCGGTCAGGCCGACCGCCGCGACGGCTTCCGGGCCGATCCGGGCAACGAAGAAGATGTCGACGACCGCGAAGATCGACTCCATCATCATCTCGGCCATCATCGGGATGGCGAGCAGCAGCATCGCCCGGCGCACGGGGATGCGGGTGAAGTCCAACGCGGTGTTCGCAGACAGCGCCTGCTTGATGGTGGCCCGAATACCGGGCCGCGAGCGCCGCTGAGCGCTCTGAACGGATGCCATGGGATGTTCCTCTGCCAGGAGAAGGGTGCCGGCCGGCAGGCCGGGGGTGGAGCGTTGTCAGCAGAGGGCGGTCATCATGATCGTGGGGACGGCCGAGGCCATCGCTCCGAATTGAATTTAACGGAATCTTAACGGATGGCGGGCGGCCTGCGCAACGCGGTGCCGACGAACGGTCGACACCGCGCGCGAGGACAGCATTCAGTCGCCGCCGAAGAGCGCATCCAGCTTCTGCTCGAAGCCGTGGTAGTCAAGGTAATCGTAGAGCTCATCGCGCGTCTGCATGATCTCGACAACGTTGCGCTGATGGCCGTCGGTCAGCAGCGCCCGGTAGGTCGTTTCCGCCCCGCGGTTCATGGCCCGGTAGGCCGAGCAGCAGTACAGCACGATGTCCACGCCAGCCTCGCCGAGCTCCGGCGTCGAGAACAGGGGTGTCTTGCCGAACTCGGTGATGTTCGCGAGAATCGGGACCCCGACGGCCTCTCGGAAGGCCGTGTATTGCTCGACGGTCTGCATGGCTTCGGGAAAGATCATGTCAGCCCCGGCTTCCACGCAGGCCACGGCACGTTCGACGGTGGCCTCGAAGCCCTCGACGGCGAGGGCGTCGGTACGGGCCATGATCACGAACCCCGGGTCGATCCGCGCGTCGACGGCCGCCTTGACCCGGTCAACCATCTCTTCGCGGGAGACAACCGCCTTGCCCGGCCGATGGCCGCAGCGCTTCTGGGCGACCTGGTCTTCGATGTGCATCGCCGCCGCGCCCGCGCGAGTGAGCTGACGGACGGTGCGGGCGATGTTGAAGGCCCCGCCGAAGCCCGTGTCCACGTCCACGAGCAGCGGGAGGTCGCAGACGTCGGTGATCCGGCGAATGTCGATGAGCACATCCTCGAGCCCGCTGATGCCCAGATCGGGAAGTCCCAGCGAGTTGGCAGCGACGCCGCCGCCCGACAGGTAGATCGCCTGGTGGCCGATCCGTTGGGCCATGCGCGCGGTGAACGCGTTGATGGTGCCGACCACCTGGAGCGGTGCGGCTTCGGCGACGAGCGCGCGGAACCGCGCGCCGGGGGAGGAGACTGCTTGGTTCATGATCGCTACCGAATGAGGCCGGCCGACGCGCTTAGCGCCGGCCGGATTGCCAGGACTGCTCAGCCGAGCAGGTCTTCGACGGCCGCGCGCTCTTCGCGCAGCTCGGCTTCCGTGGCGTTCATCCGCTCACGGCTGAAATCGTCGATCTCGAGGTCGCTGACGATCTGGTAATCGCCATCCTTGCAGACGCAGGGATAGCTGTAGATGACGCCAGGAGCGATGCCGTAGCTGCCGTCCGAAGGTACGGCCATGGAGACCCAGTCGCCGTCGGGTGTGCCCAGGGCCCAGGATCTGATGTGGTCGATCGCCGCCGACGCAGCCGATGCGGCGCTGGATGCCCCGCGGGCCTTGATGATCGCGGCGCCGCGCTGCTGCACGGTCGGGATAAACGTCTCCCGGTACCAGCCCTGGTCCACGAGATCCGGCGCGCTGCCGCCGCCGACGCGGGAGAAGCGGATGTCCGGATACTGGGTCGAGGAGTGGTTCCCCCAGATGATCATGCGGTCGATGTCACCGTGATGCGTGCCGGTCTTCTCGGACAGCTGCGCCATCGCGCGGTTGTGATCGAGGCGGGTCATCGCCGTGAAGTTGCGCGGGTCGAGATCCGGCGCGTGCGACTGGGCGATGAGGGCGTTCGTGTTCGCGGGATTGCCAACGACGAGCACCTTGATGTCGCGGCTCGCGTGGGCGTTCATGGCCTGGCCCTGGGGGCCGAAGATCTGACCGTTGGCGGCGAGCAGATCCTTGCGCTCCATGCCCGGTCCGCGCGGACGCGCGCCGACGAGCAGGGCGTAGTCGGCGTCCTTGAACGCGACGTTCGCGTCGTCGGTGCCCGCAACGCCGGCCAGCAGCGGAAAGGCGCAGTCGTTGAGCTCCATGATCACCCCCTCCAGGGCGCCGAGCGCCGGAGTGATCTCGAGGAGCTGGAGGATCACCGGTTGATCCGGGCCCAGCATGTCGCCGGCGGCGATGCGGAAGCAGAGCTGGTAGCCGATCTGTCCGGCGGCCCCGGTAATGGCGACGCGAACGGGCTGTTTCATGGTCGGAACTCCTTGCGGGTCAAATCCCCCTATTTTACCGGGCGTCGTTCACGATTCCCAAACATTTGCGCACCGGCCACCTCGCCGGTGCTTCCGGTACGACCCGCCGACGCGGTAGGCTTGCTAGTCGCTTGCGGGGTGCTGAGGTAGATGCAGGGACACGGCCACTTCAACGTCCAGCGATTCGACGACATCGTGGTCTCGACGGTCGACGATTCCTGGAACGCCGAGACGATGGAAGCCTACGCCGCCGCCTTCAAGGCCGTGGTTCTCGACGCGGGCTACGCGGAGGGCTGGGGCCTCGTGGTCGATGCCCGCCGCTGGCGACTCGCCACTCCGGAGGTTGGTCCCATGCTCCAGGAATTGAGCCGCTGGAAGGACGCCCAGGGTCTCGTTGCCTCGGCCTACATCAACGACGACAACGAGCTGAAGAAGGCCTTTGCGACCTCCGCGATCGGGTCCGGCTATCTGCGTTCGAAGATGACCATCGTCGATCAGCCAGAGCAGGCGTTCGAGTGGTTACTTGCGGCGGGCTTGTCGATCCCTCTGCGGCTGCGCCAGCATTTCATCTAGCGCGCGATCGCCGTTCCCCAATAATCGATTCAGATCGGGGCCTCGAAGGTCTCCCGCCGAACGCCCCCGGTCGCCCACAGTACGCCCAGATAGGCGATGCCCCCTGCACCGATAGCCAGCGTCAGGTGCAGCACCCGGTCCACCACGCCGGCTTCCAGCCAGGTCGCGGTCGCCGGGACACTCAGCACCAGCACGCCTCCCATCGCCACGCAGCTGACACCGACCGACAGGAGATGCTGCCCCCAGCCGGTGCGGCCGTGCAGGACGCCAGCTCGGCGCAGACCGCGCCAGAGGAGCACTGCCTGAAGCCAGGCGCAGCAGGTGCTCGCGAAGGCCAGACCCACGTGGGCCGGGAGGATGGGCTCGGCCATCAGCATGGCGACGAAGGCGATGTTCAGGAATACGTTTGCGACCATGGATACGATGGCGATCCGCATCGGCGTCCTGGTGTCCTGGCGAGAGTAGAAGGCCTGGGTAAGCACCTTATTCGCGATGTGAGCCGGCAGCCCCGCGGCCAGCGCTGCGAGACTCAGCGCGGTCATCCGCACCCCGGTCTCGCCGAATTCCCCATAGTTGAAGAGCGTCGATACGATGGGCAGGGCCAGCATGCCCAGGCCGACGGCCGCGGGAACGCTGATGAGTGCCGCGACGCGCAGGCCCCAGTCGAGGGTGCGATCGAAGCCTGCAGGGTCTTCCCCGGCATGGCGGCGCGACAGCGTCGGCAGAATCACCGTGGAAATGGCGATCCCGAAGACACCGAGCGGAAACTCGAGCAGCCGGTCGGAATAATAGAGCCAGCTGATGGCGCCGGCCGCGATGAGCGACGCCATGAGGGTGTCCACCAGGAGATTGATCTGGTAGACGCCGGAACTGATCAGGGTCGGCACCATCAATCGCACAATACGCCGGACGCCCGGATCGCCAAGAACCAGGCGCGGGCGGGGCAGCAGGCCCAGGCGCGCCAGGGGCGCGATCTGCACCGCGAGCTGGAGCGCACCTGCCAGCAGAACACCCCAGGCCAGCGCCGCGACGGGCTGATCCAGCAGGGGGGCCAGTCCCAGGGCGGCGCCGATCAGACACAGGTTGAGCAGAACGGGGGTCACGGCCGGGATGGCGAAGCGTCCCCAGGTATTCAGAATGCCGCCCGCCATGGCGGTCAGCGAGATGAACACGGCATAGGGAAAGGTGATTCGGAGCAGGTTGGTGGTCAGCGCCACCCAGTCGGAATCATCGGCATAGCCCCACGCGAACAGGCGCACGACGAGCGGGGCGGCCAGCATGCCCAGACCGACGATCAGCGTGACCACCGCCAGAAGTACGCCGGCGACCGCGTCGAGCAGTCGCCGGAGTTCCTCGCGACTGCGTCGTTCCCGATACTCGTTGAGCACCGGCACGAATCCCGACGCGAAGGACCCTTCCGCGAACAGGCGTCGCAGCAGGTTGGGGATCCGGAAAGCAACGAAGAATGCGTCGGTGAGGGCAGACGCGCCGAAAGCACGCGCGATCACCACGTCGCGGATGAAGCCGAAGATTCGACTGATGAAGGTCATGGCGCTCACGAGCGCCGTCGACCGGAAGAGCTTCATGGACGCCTGCTGCCCTGGGTGACCGCAGAGCAGGGTGCCGGCGGCTCGAGGCAATTCGGGGTCGCCTTACGGGCATCTGTGGGGCAGGTTGACGTTCTTGACGGAAAGGACGAAAATAGCGGGCTTTGCTCGCTTACGAGCATTACCGTTTCATACCGATTTACTGGAGATCTGCCGTGGCACATTCGGTTTCAGCGCGTAAGCGCGTGCGTCAGGCGGCCAAGCGCCGCGGCGCGAACGCCAGCATGCGTTCCATTTTCCGCACCAGCATCAAGAAAGTCGTTGCCGCCATCGAGGCCGGTGACAAGAACGGCGCCAGCGCCGCCCTGCAGCAGGCCATCCCGGTCATCGACCGGACGGCCGGCAAGGGCCTCATCCACCGCAACAAAGCGGCTCGGCACAAGGCGCGCCTGAGCAAGCGTATCGAGGCTCTCTGAGCCGAGAACCGGTACCCGCGGGCGGTCGAAGTCGACCGCCCGGCACCTTTCCCCTCGCTTCATGGATCGACGGTTCCGTCGATCGCGGAATCCTGTTGCTGGGCGGCCTCGACCGCCTCGAGCGCGTCCAGTGTCAGGGCCCGAAGGCCGTCCTTCGATACCGAAGAAACGACATGCACCGGCCCGGTCCATCCGAGCTGGTCGACGATCCCCTTCGCCGTGCCCTCGCGATCCTCTCCGGGCACCAGATCGGCCTTGGTCAGCACCAGCCAACGCTCCCGTGCCAGCAGCGAATCGTCGAAGCGCTCGAGCTCCGTCTCGATCTGCCGGAGCTGGGCGACGGGATCGCTGCCATCGATCGGCGCGATATCAACGACGTGCCACAGCAGGCGAGCGCGCTGCACGTGGCGCAGAAACTGGATGCCGAGGCCGGCACCATCGGACGCGCCCTCGATCAACCCGGGAATGTCCGCAACGACGAAGCTGCGCGCCGGTTCGGGGCTGACCACCCCGAGGGACGGGTAGAGCGTCGTGAACGGATAATCCGCAACCTTCGGCGTCGCAGCGGAGATGGCGCGGATCAACGTTGACTTTCCGGCATTGGGAAACCCGACGAGGCCGACATCGGCCAACACCTTCAGCTCCAGGTGGAGATCGCGTCGGTCGCCGGGATCACCGGGTGTGAATTGCCGCGGCGCGCGGTTGGTCGAACTCTTGTAGCTTTCGTTGCCCCGGCCGCCGTGCCCACCCTGGGCAACGGTCAGGCGCTGGCCGTGGGTCAGCACCTCTCCGATCGTTTCGTCCGTCGCGGCGTTGCCGACCACCGTGCCCACGGGGACACGGATCTCGCAGTCCCCGCCGGAGCGTCCCGTTCGTTTGCGACCAGCGCCGGCCTGGCCGTTCTCCGCCCGGAAGCTTCGCTGGTGCCGGAAGTCGACGAGCGTGTTCAGTCCCTCGTCGCCGACGAGGATGACGTCGCCGCCGCGGCCACCGTTGCCGCCGTCCGGACCGCCCTTGGGGATGTATTTCTCGCGCCGGAAGCTGACGGCGCCGTTCCCGCCCTTGCCAGCTTCCACGAGAATCTCTACTTCATCGACGAATTTCATGGTCGGTCAGAACAATGTGTAGATGAACGGTGCAATGGCCGATCCCTGGGTCAGGACAATCAGCCCGCCGAGCAGCGCAAGGGTCAGCACGATAGGCAGCAGCCAGAACTTTCGGCGCACGCGCATGAACGCCCAGAACTCCTTCAGAATCTCGAACATCAGGCCAGCACGCCCGCAGTGGTCAAACCCGTAATGCTAGCACCGGCGACTTGCAGACGCATCGGCAGAGTCCATGGCGGCTGCAACACCGGCCGGCATTCGCTATCCTCGCGCCCCATGACCGATGCTTCCGCAACGCCGACCCTGGCGAGACGCTTCCGTGGCTTCATGCCCGTTGTCGTCGATGTCGAGACTGGCGGCTTCGATGCCGATCGCGATGCGCTGCTGGAAGCGGCTGCCTGCGTGATCGGCATGAATGAAGCCGGCCATCTGTCCGTCGTCGAGACGGTCCATGTCCACGTCATGCCGTTCCCGGGCGCCAACATCGATCCGCGCTCGCTCGAGATCACGGGCATCGACCCGGAACACCCGTTCCGCCAGGCCGTGGACGAGCGCAAGGCCCTGCAGACGCTGTTCCAGCCGATCCGCAAGCGGCTGCGCGAGTGCGGTTGTACGCGCGCGGTGCTCGTCGGGCACAACCCGGCACTGGATCTGAACTTTCTCAACGCTGCCGTCCGCCGAACCGGCACCAAGCGCAATCCGTTCCATCCGTTCAGCGCGTTCGATACCGCGACGCTGGCGGGGCTTGCGCTCGGCCAGACCGTGCTGTCGCGGGCCGTTCAGGCGATGGGCGAGCCGTGGGACACGGCAGAAGCGCACTCCGCCCTGTACGACGCCGAGAAGACGGCCACGCTCTTCTGTCACATCGTCAATCGTTGGCACGCCCTGGACGGCGTTCCCCAGCTCGAGACGGCGGAAGCCTAGCCACGGGATTGCGACTGGCTGAAGGGCCTACTGGTTGCTGGCGCGCGGCAGCTCACAGCTCGCAAGCATGGGCGCCAGCTCACCCTGATGGTCGAGATCGAGCAGGATGCTCGCGCCGCCGATCAGTTCCCCCTGGAGGAAGAGCTGGGGGAAGCCAGGCGCGTCGGCGAATTTCGGCAGATAGGCCCTGAGCTCCGGATCGGTCTGCACATCAACCGTAACGAAGGTCGAGCCGCAGTGCTCCAGCACCTCGCTGGCTGCCGCGGAGTCCGGGCACATGGGGCGCGCCGGCGACCCGCGCATGAAGAGGACAACGGGATGGGTCGTGAGCAACTGCCTGATGCGATCAGTAACTTCCATGCTGCGGGTTTGTCTCCTGGGTTCTGGTCCCCTCGACCAGACGACCATTCTGCCACAAACCAGACCCTACGTGCCGTGTCTGAAGCCATCATGAACGGAATCTGGCAATCCTCGGATCAGGGGGAGCGTAGTCGTTGTTCGGCAAAAAGTCCGAGCGCGAAGAGGATGAAAAGCAACCACCAGGTCAGGCGGCGAGAGGCGGGTTCCGGCGCAGGCGCAAGGTCGCCGGCAATGCGCAAGGCTGCCGTCGCGTCGATGCGGTGCCGGGCGCGGTCGGGAAGCAGGGCGTCGACGCGATAGGCGAAGACGGCATGCCCCGCGACATCGTGCCAGCCGTGATTGTCCGGCCACCATGCGAAGCAACGGGCGTTTTCGCCCCGGGAGAACGCGAGCAGCGGCAATGAAGGCGCCGGATTGACGACGGGACGCTCGGTCCCGCTCCCGCACAGCAGTGTCCGCTGGCCCACGGTGGGTACGAGCTCGCTCGGTCGGGCCCAGTGACTGGCCTGGCGAAGTCCGGTCGCCCCGAGCACGACCTCGTCCCAGAAGGCCGCATGGGCCGCAGCGGCGCCCGTCGTACGCCACGCGGCGGTGCCAGCGAGATCGAGCACCGTGATGCCGCCCGCCCCCCGACTGGCGCGCATCCCGAGGGTCAACCCGCTCGTATCGCGGAGAAAAACCGCGTCGTCCTCCCCGGCGATAAGGCGACCGTAGCGACGCCCCTGCAGCTCCGTTTCCGCCACGCGGACCGTGACTTCCTCGCTGGATGCCAGGGGGGTGAAATCCACACCCAGCCAGGCCGGCAGGGCTTCACCACGGGGAAGCACGAGCAGGCCTCCTCCCTGGCGAACGTGCGCCAGGAGCGCGTCCCGATCACCATCCTCGAGGGCCTTGAGACGGGCGCCGTCGAGAATGCGCAAATCCGGAATCGCATCGGGTTCCGCGCCGAACCGTTCCGTGCGGTCCACCTCGGGCGCCACCTGCACCTGCTTGATGCCGCTGGCGCCGCCCGCGGCCAGCCAATCGCGGAGGGCGCGCAGGTCGAAGCCGGGGCGACCCAGCTCGATGCTGACGGTCGGAGTTTGCGCTGGGATCACGCTGATGCCCAGTGATTCCTCGGCCGTCGGCGTGTCGCCGGACCTGCTTCGGAGCGTCGCGGTGAGCCGACCCACCACCGGTGAAGCCCAGGAAAGATCGAAGCGCCCAAGTCCATCAGCCTCGCCGGTGTCGACGAGCACGCCGCCCACCTCCAGACGCACCGCTTCCCCCGCTCCGGGCGCCACTCCAGCCACCCGAATCGTCTCACCGGGGCGCACCCTAGTGGGCCAGCTCAGTTCGCGAAAGCCACGGGGTAGCGGCGGAGGATCGAAGTCGGCGACGAGAACCTCGGCCTCGGCCCAGGCCGCCGCAGGAAGTCCATAACCCTCGACGTCCACGGCCCGGACATCGCCGGGCAATTCCGCGAGCGAAACGATACCCTCAGGTGCCGCGGCCGGCCAACGCAGACCCGGCTGACCGAAATCCGCCCCGGGGGTCAGGATTCGCACGCCGGCGTCCTCGACGCCGAAGCGCAGGTCGGCGACCAGCGCCCAGAGGCAGAACGCAGCCGCGCTGCCGAGGAGCAGGGCCGGTCCGCGGCGGCTCCCAAGGAGCAGGCCGGCAACGAGTACGACCGCCACCGCGATCGCGAGTCCACCGGGCGCACCCAGGGTCATGGGGCGTCGCTCGCTTCCTCGAGACGCTCCAGATACCGACGTCCTGCGCCCATCGAGCCCTCGTGGAGCCGGGCTGCCGGCGCGAGTGGCGGGATCGAGGAGCGCTCGAGCAGGCGCTCGGTGAGTTCGCGGCGACACCCCTCACAGCCCGAATCCTCGAGGAGACGGCGGGCGAGTGCGCGCTCAGCGGCAGGCCACTCGGCGTCGGCACCGAGCGCCGTCAGGCGTTCCGGATCCGGGGCCCCTTCGAGCAGATCACCGAGCAGGGCCGCCGTCGGATCGACGCTGGCGTCGAGCGGGCGTTCCAGGTCCAGGCTCGTCACCTCTTCCCGTTCGCCGCTCAG
This sequence comes from Pseudomonadota bacterium, assembly GCA_039188505.1. Taxonomy (GTDB): domain Bacteria; phylum Pseudomonadota; class Gammaproteobacteria; order Xanthomonadales; family SZUA-38; genus JBCCZC01. The sequence continues at coordinate 9,784 of JBCCZC010000116.1, forward strand.
GCGTCGCTCTTCGCTCAGCGGCGGCGGTTCGAAGCCGACCCGCTTCACGTAGATCCGTGCAGCCTGCTGCACGGCCTTCAGGTTTCGCAGGGCCTCGTATTCGTAGGGTAGGGCGGCTTCGGGATCGTGGAGCCCCAGGCCCAGCTCCGCCTGCCACATGGCGTCGAGTGCCTGCTTGAGCGTGCCCTTTGTGCCGGGATCGAAGAGGGTGGCGTTCTCGGCGTAGTCGTGGCTGTGACCGAATTCGTCGAGGATCCCCTGCTCATCGCCGAACCCCGCTTCTTCCGTTTCTTCGATGCCTCCGTCCATGGGCGCACCGTGCCCGTGGCCATCGTCGGGCACGGCGATCAGCGTTAGCCCTTCGCTGCCTCCGCTCTCGCCCTCGACCTGTCGGTCCGAGAGGACGACACGCTCACTCTCCGCCTCTTCGCCGAGGTACTGGCCGTATCGTAGGCGCAGCGATCGCTGGTCCATGGCGAGTGCCTGAGCCCGCGTCTTGAAAGCCTGCATGGCGAGACTGCTGTGCCGGGCAATGCGTCGCTCAGCGACCAGGCGCTCGGTGTCGATAATGATCTGACGCTGGCTGCGGAAATAATCCGGGACCCGATCGACGGGTAGCCCGTCAAGGGCGGAGCCGGAAAGGGTCGGCGCGAGCCAGCGGAAGATCACTGTCGGCGAGAGTGATCGACCGGGATTGTCCGGGCGGTTGTCGGTGACTTCGAACTGGACGTAGAGCTCGTCACCCGGGCCCATCTCGAGATCTTCGGGCAGGAGGGTTGCACCGAGCAGCCAGGGCTCATCGCCCGCCGGCGCCGCGAGCGCCAGATCGACGCGACGCTCGCGAAACTTCACCGCTTCGCCCTCGCCGGCGGCGACCGTCAACAGCAGGACCGCGCTTGCCAGCGCGTACTCGTCGCGTGCCTCGAGGGCGACGGTCATTCCGTCGGCCGGGGCCTCGTCGAAGATGATCGGCCAGGTCACCGGTTCGGTCAGGAGCAGCTGCGGCGGTTCGTCACGCACCACGCTGACGGCGCCGGTTGGCGTGGCATCAGCACCGAAAGCGCCAGACCACGCGAACCGATAGACCACATCAGCACCGAGTTCCAGCTCGAGTTCGGCCACGCCGGAGGTGATCTCGATCGCGTGGTCGAGCCCGTCGCGGGACCAGGTCAGCGTCATGTCGTCGCGGAGTCCGTCGATCGTCCAGCTCACGATGCTGCCCTCCGGGACGGCGAAGTCGGCCGCCGTCGTCGAGAACGCGGCCAAGCCCGTATACGCCGGTGGAACGACGCGGACCGTGACCGTGACCGACGGCGGCAGAGCCGACCAGAGCGTGGCGAGGCCAACGGCCAGGGCGAATCCGGCCAGGGGGGCGAGGCGTAGCCAGCGCGGCAGCCGAAGACCCAGTAGGCGATTCGGTGATTGCCCCCGACCCAGAGCGACGAGGCGATCCTCGACGCGTCGGAACTGGCGCGCTGCGAGCGAGTCCGAACCGCTCGGCGCCTCGCGGAGGAGCAGGGCGCTTGAATCCTCGAGCTGCGGGAACCGTCGATCGAGGCGATCTGCCGCCCACCGGGCATCCAGACGGCGTGCACGATCCATGGCGACGGCCAGGGCAGAAGCTGCTCCCAGCAGGCCCAGGATCGGTGCGATGACGGGTTGGAGCAGCGCGCCTGCAAGGACCGGCGGCAGGGTCGCCCCGACGACCAACGCGGCTGCCGTGAGGACCCAGCGACTCCGGGCCCGCCTCGCCAGCTGGTCGAGATCAGGCCTTGCCATCGCCATCGCTCCCCCGGGCCAGCATTCGCTCCGAGATCCACAGCAGGCCGAGCAGGGCGGCGAGCCACATCGGCGTCGCGTCGACGCCCTCGCCGGCCCCGGCCGCCCGGCGATCCTGGACCGCGATCCGGCGCAGGACGTCGGCCAGCTGCTCCGGGAAGGCCGCCGTCGCCACCACCGGGTTCTCGACGGGATCGAAGCGCGCCGGCCAGCGCCAATGCGAGGCCGTCGCAAGCCGAACGGGCCACGGCGCGCCGGCGCCCGCGGGCTCGTCGGCATCGTGGAGAACCACGGTCCCGGGCGGACCCCGAAACTCCGGCCGGCCCAGCGCGACCACGATCTCGGGCGCCGCCGCGGCGACGCATTCCGAGTCCTCGCAGCGTTCGCCAAGACGGAGCCCGCTGGCGTCCCCGAGACTCTCCAGAGCAAGCGTCACCACCCGGGCATCCCGGTCGCGTTCCCGGGAAGCGAGCACCACCACGTCCACGATCTTCGGAACGGCGGCGGGCGCTAGCCGCCATTCGCCGACTTCCACGAAGGGCGCCACGACGAGGCCTTCCCGGGCGTCGTCGGCGATGGTCACCACGTCGATCGTCGCTCCGTTGATGGCCCCGAAGGCGGGCGAGGGCAGCGTCCCGGCCGAATCGATCAGTGCCGAGATGAGTTCGCCGTTCGCCGGTGCGTTACGTCCGCTCGTGCCGTCCTCCGCCAGGGCGCGCAGGAGAACCGCAGCGGCCCCGATGATCAGGAGCACACGGAGGGCGAGCAGCAGGGGCTCTCGCAGGGCGCCTAGCCGGGGCTGCCGCGACGCGAGCAGCGGGATGAATCGAACGGTCCCGACGGGCAGGCTTCGATCCATACCGCGGTTTAGGAGATGCAGCGCGATCACGCCGACCGTCGCGGCCGCAGCGATGAGCAGCACGGTCAGGCTCATGGCGCCGCCCAGCGCCGCAGCTGGCGATCCCAGGGTTCGTCCGTACAGAACCGGTCGAAGCGCGCGCCGACGTCGGCGAGCTGCTCGGCCAGGTCCGCGAAGTGCGCCTGGCGCCGGGCGACATACTCGCGCCGCGCCTGGGGATGGCTGGGCACCCGCGAACCGGTCTCGAGATCGATGAAATCGGCGGCGGCGCCGTAGCGCCAGTCGCGTTCCAGCGTTGATTCGAGGGCGAGCACCCGCACGGTCACGCCGTGGGCGACGAGTTCGTGCGCGAGTCGGACCTGGGGGCCAATCTCGTCATACGCATCGGTCAGGATCACGGCATCGGACGTCCGCTGCGAAGCCTGCATGGCGACGGCCATCCGCGTCGATTCGTCGCGCGCGGGTCGATGGTCGGGCGTCAGGTCGTGCAACCGGGCCAGCATGCGATTGAACCACGCGCGCCCCTGGCCGGGCGGCAGAACGATCCCGCGCCCCGGTACGGCGAGACCGTAATCGTCGCCCTGTCGTTCGGCGACCGCGCAGAGGCCCGCAGCCACGGCACGCGCGACGTCGAGTTTGGTCCTCGGCTGGTCCGGGTCACGGGCGGCCATGGAAGGCGAAGCGTCGACGATCAGCCAGAAACGATGGTCGGCCTCGACTTCCGCTTCGCGGATCACGAGGCGCTCGGTGCGCGCGAAGGCCTTCCAGTCGATGAGGCGCACGTCGTCGCCCCGGTCGTAGCTGCGATGCTGCGCAAATTCGATACCGCGGCCGCGTCGAGCCGCATGGTGACGGCCACCTCGGAGGCCGTCCGCCAGGCGGGTCGCGACCCATTCCAGGTCGTGGCTGGGAGCCAGCAGCCGGGGATCGAGCCAGTCCATCAGGCGTCCGCGACTACCGAATCGATGATCTCATCAACACCGACACCCTCGGCCTCGGCGCGATAGTTCAGGATCAGGCGGTGGCGGAGCACCGGGTGAGCGATCGCAGCGAGATCGTCCCGGGTCGCCGCGAAGCGGCCGCTCATCAGGGCGCGTGCTTTCGCCGCCAGGACGAGGCTCTGTCCGGCGCGAGGACCGGCGCCCCAGCGGACGAAGTCGCGGATCTGGGTGGTCGCCCGCTCATCCGGGCGCGTCCGCCGCACCATGGTCGCCGCCGCGCGGACCACGATGTCCTCGGCCACGACCTCGCGCACCCGCATCTGCAGGGCCATGACTTCGGCAGCGGTCATCACGGGCTCGGGCATGGCGCCGGGAGCGCCTGTCGTCCGCCGGAGGACCTCGATTTCCTCGTCCTCGGTCGGGTAGGGGACCCGCACCATCAGCAGGAAGCGGTCGAGCTCGGCTTCGGGCAGCGGATAGGTGCCAGCCTGCTCGAGCGGGTTCTGCGTGGCCAGCACGAAGAACGGTTCGGGCAGCGCGCGCGTCTCCCCGGCGTAGGTCACGGCGTGCTCCTGCATGGCTTCGAGCAGGGCGGCCTGGGTCTTTGGCGGCGCACGATTGATCTCGTCCGTCAGCAGGACCTGGGTGAAGATCGGCCCCGGCTCGAACTGGAATCGGCGCGATCCGTCCTCGCCCGGCTGGAGGATCTCGTTGCCGATGATATCGC
>JBCCZC010000117.1:0-14087 GCA_039188505.1 Pseudomonadota bacterium
AAGCTGTTGTCGAGGTCGAAGAGGAAAAGCGTGCCGTTCAGGTCGTCCTCGTCATCCGCCAGGTTGTTGTAGATGACCAGGTTCTGCGGTCGCTGGGTGCGAGCATGGATGTCGTTCCATTCGGCCCGGGCCGTGATCGCCTCCACCGTCTCGAAGATCTGGGGCAGCTTGCCCGTCTCGTGGGGAATCGACATGGCCTGCACGCCCGGCTCGACCTCGACGACCCGGTACGGATCGTCGGCGTCCTCGACCGTGAACGCCAGGTAGGCGCTGGCGGCAACCCCTGGCCCGAGCTCATAGCCGATCATGCGAGCCAGTTCGGCGATCGAGCTGCGCTGCGTCGCGGTTCCGATGTAACCCTCGTTGGCGATCCGCTCGGAGTAGAAGGACAGAACATCGCAGGCGACAGCGTAGGCGTCGATGAGGCTGATCGTCGGGTCTTCGAGGTCCCGCGTGCGAAGCGCCGCGAGCGGATGACGCCGCTCGGCGTCGTCCGGCAGCTCGAGCCGGGGCAGGCGCCAGAGCATCCGGTCGAACGAGTCCACCTGTCGGGTGATGCGATAGTCGAGGGTCTGAAGACCCTGACGGTTATCGGGGCGTTTCGGGGTGTGATCCGCAGCGCCGCAGGGTCCTCTTCGGTCTCCCTTCATGGTCAACGCCCTCCCTCAACGATGAAGCGAATGCGACCGTTCTCGGGACGACTCGGGTCGTTGTCCAGTCGCGCGATTTCCCCACCGGCGATGGGCAGGAGCGCATCGTCCGCATAATCGACGCCCGGCTGGTCAAGGCGCGCGAAACGGCCGACGGGCTGGTTCGACTCGTTCCGGGTTCCGATCCACGCCACCCCTTCGATCTGCATCGCTCGCGCAAGCAGGGGCGAGAGCGCCACATCCTCCCCGAAGGCGAGCTCGTCGGGATGAAAGAGCCCGCGGGTTCCGTCCGGCAGGTCGCGGTCCGAGAACAGCGCGAGCAGGTCGCGATTCACGTCCGCCGCATCGGCATCGGGGAGAGCGCAGACGTAGAGGAGGATGTCGAGCGGGACGAAGATCGGTGAGGCGAACTGGAGATCGTGGCCGGCCAGCCTCTGTTCCTCGATGGAGCGACGTAGATCCGCCTTCAGCGCCTCGTCGATCTCGCCGCCGCCGACCAGGTCGATCGCGAGCGTGATCGTGTGCCAGCTACCGGTCCAGCGTCGGCGGCCGAAGGCCCGCGCGACGGCGGGATGGCGGGCAGCGACGTCAGCGTAGTCCTGAACGGTGACCGCTCGGGCCAGCGTGCGAAACGCCTGCGGCGCCCGCACGTGCACCCGGGTTCGGGTCTCGGCGGCGCGACCGCCCGAGGCAGGCAGTGGATTCCGGATCGCCTCGATGCCCTCGCCGTTGGTGGTCACGACGTGCGCAATCGCCCCCGCACCCACGTTGCCCCGGGGCCCGCCACCATGCCGGATGCTGGCGCGAACTCCCGCGCCGATTGCGGGCCGCCGCCCCAGGACGCCGTCACCGAAGCGCACGTAGGCGGTTCCCGGAGCCGTTCCGGGCTCGACCACGAAATCGGCGGCGAAGCGATCCGAGCCCAGAAGATCGGGGACGGCACTCCACGATTCCCCGCCCATTTCCAGCGCGACGTCCGCCACCGGCACGCCGGTCGGATCGAGGCTCGCGCTCGCAGCGGAGCCACTAGCGTCGATCGGGTCGAAGGGAACGGAGTGGACGATGGCGTCCGCATCCAGCCGCAGTCGCTGCGCCCTTCCCGGGCCATCGTCGGGCAGGATCCCGCCGGAATCCCGAAGCGCCAGCGCGATCGCGTCCTCGGGCACCAGCGTCGCCGAGCTGCGGTGGTCGAGGGTACGACCCTCGTCGACGAGCATGACGTTCCCCCGGGCGACCGCCATCGCCGTGCCGTCGTCGAGCGCGCCGATCGGCAGCGGAAAGCGAAGCGCGTCCTCGGCGTTCCAGGTGATCTCGGTCAGGTCCACTCCGAAGACCGGATCGACGGCCGCTCGGGGCTCCTGCGCCAGTCTGATCACCTGCCGGCGCTGCGGATCCGGCGGGTCGTCGGCGCCTCCACCGAAGGGCACACGCTCTTCGAGGATCAGCAGATCTCCAGGCCGCAGATCGAGGTCACCGGGCGCCTTGACCAGAAAGGCCGAGGTCGCGCCCGGCTCGAGGCAGCAGTCACGGTCCCCCCAGTCGTGAAACGCCACCGCGTTCCGGGCGACCCTCAGGGATCGCAGGGGCTCCATCGCCTCGAACACGATGGCGCCTCGACGGACCAGATCTTCGAAGACCTCGGCGTCCGGACGCAGGACCACCGACGGGGGGACGCCGGGCCCGCCCGGGCGCGTGAGGAAGCGGGTACCTCGCGGGAGGATGTCGGGGGCACCGTTCCGGTCCTGGCCGGCGGTGAGGGCAATGGCAGCGCGGGCATTGGTGCCCTCGCCCGGGCGATAGCCCAGCAGCCGGGCATGGCGAATCAGGGACTGGCGATAGCGCGCCCGCTCGAAGAACGACTCCGTTCCAACTGCGTCCTGGAACCAGCTCGTGCGATCCGCGCCGTCGGCGAGCGCCTCCACGAGCGCCACCCCGAGATCCGCTGGGTTGCGTTCCGTCCAGCCCGGCATCGTCGTCGACATCCGGTCGAGCATCAGCTGACGGAACCCGGACCAGTCACGCTTGAGGTAGTCGATCGGCGGCCCCCGACGGACGCGCGTCGGCGGCGCCTCCTCGGGCGCACAGTCGAAGTCCGAGGGACACTCGACCTTGAAGGAGAAGGTGACTCGGGCCAGCTGCCCGTCCATGTTGGCGGGTGCAGCGCCGGTCAGGGAGAGCTCGTAGGGGGAGAAGTCTCCGGCCTGATCCAGCGTCAGCCTCACGGTCCTGCCGTCTGGCTGCGCCGCCGCGGCAAGCACGGAAACGCCCCTGATCCGGACGCCGCCGAAGATCAGGAAGTGTTCGCGAGACAGGGCCCCGACGCCGTCCGACTTCAGGAAGACCACGTCCAGGAGCCTCTGGGCCATGCCGGCGGGAGCCCCGCTGTCCAGCACCTCGACGAAATTGATGCCGTTGAGCTCGAGCCCGCCGCCCATGTCGAGATCGCTGTCCAGCACGCGCTGACGACGAAGCGACGTGCCGCAGTAGCATCGCCCGCCACTCATACGGCGCCCTCCACGATGATGTTCCGCTGCTCCTCCTCGCCCAGGCGGCTGTAGACCACGCTGACGCGAAGCAGACTGTCGATCGCTTCCGCGCGCACGCTGCGCACCTGGATGGCCTCGGACAGCCACTGCTGCAGTGCGGCCTGGACCATGTGCTGCACGGCCGCGGCGATCTCCGGCGCGTTCTCCGAGAAGAGCATCGACGACAGTTCGGTACCGAAATCCGGACGATTCACCCGTTCCCCGCGGCGCGTGAACAGGACCTGTTCGACCATGTCCCTGATCTGACCATCTCGATCGACTGTGGCCGTCGTACCGGCAGGCGAGAGGCTGTAAGGGAACGAAAAGAAGGTCATAGCGCGAGCACCTTCGTCTGCGGCGACGACCACACCACGGGTCCGTTCGGGATCTGCCCGGCCTTGCACAGGTCGGCCGGATTGACGAGGACGACTGGGGTTCCTCCGGACAGGACCTTGCTCGACCGCTTCGTGAACTCGGCCACGACGCAGGGCTGCGGCTTGGGCTCCGGCGTGGTGTAGGGGCAGCCTGCAATGGTGCCCTTGTCCCCGAGCAGGGCCGCGGGCGTTCCGGCGATGAGGAGCTTGGATCCGGTGGCGGCGATCGTCACCGGAATGGCGTGCGGGCATGTTGCCACCGTGCCCTGAGTGATGATCGGAGTGCTCATGGCAGCACCTTCAGATTCCCCTCGTTGACGGTGACACCGTCGGGGCCGAGCTTGACCGAGCTGCCCGCGAAGCTGAGCTCCATCGTGCCGGCGCCAGCTGTCAGCACGGCCTCGCCGGTGGCGGTGGTGACCGACAGCGTCAGCTCGCCCAGCCCCGGCGCGTCCATCACCTCCAGCTTGAACTGGTCGCCGGCCCAGACCCGGGTCATGGCCTGGGTGGGACCCATCGCTGCGGGTGTGTCATCGGTATCCCAGAAGCCTCCGCACCAGACCGGATAGTCGGGATCCCCGCGTTCGAATTCGACCCAGACGTTTGCACCTACCGGCGGAATGACGAATAGCCCCACGCCCGGCCCCGCTCCCGGCAGGCACGGCATGGCCCACGCGAGCGCGCCGTCGCCCATGACGTCGGCGACGCTCACCTGCACGCGGCCGAGACCAAGGGGATCGATGTTCAGCTCGACCTTGCCGCGATACTTGCCGAAGAACTGCTGGTCGTCGCTGCTCATAGCGGCGACACCTCCGGAGTGAGGAACGGCACGATGGGATACAGCCCGTCGCGATGGAGCGTGAATTGCTGCGTGTACTCGCCGGGCTTGAGCTGGTGTCTCACCTCGGCAACGGTGTACTCGCCGTTGTAGATGTTGCCGAGCCCCCGGATCTGGACGCTGTAGTAGGGCTTCAGCACGTCGTTGTAGCGCGTGTTGTCGACCGTGCCGTTCACCTTGAGCACCTTCTCGGCACTCCTGTTCACCATTGCCATGAGACGAGCCATGACCTGGGGAGAATTGAGCCCAGAGGTTTCCAGCTCCTTCGTCTTCGTATTCCCGATCTGGGTGAGGGCGTCGACCAGGAGGGATTGCGGGGTCGAGGTCGCGGTCGGGATCTCGAGCGGAATAACCTGACCGGTCGCGCGGTCCTGCACCTTCGCCCGCGCGGCGGTCAGGCTCTCGCCGTCGTGCTCGACCGTGACGTCGTAGGCATCTGATACGGGCCCGAGATTGACCGACAGCGGCTTCTGGGGCAGCCCTGGCCGGGGAACCGGTCCGAAGTAGAGCTGACTCGTTCCAGGCGCCGGTCCGGGATCCACGAAAACCCGGTAGCCGTGTCGCTTGGCCATCTTCCTGAGGTAGCCAAGATCGGTCGACGTCTGCTGCGGCGTGCGATCGACGGGGATCACGGGATCGACCACCGGCGGCGGCATCACCACGGGAATCATGCCGTAGGTGGCGTACTGAAGCGCCAGCGCGTTCGCGATGATCGTTTCGTCCTGCCCGGGATGCTGCGTTCGTTTCTCCTCACGGTCCATGACCCAGGACAGGTCCCGGCCCAACATGACGTAGCGCCCCTCGGTGTCGCCGTGACCGGGTACGTACTGGGTCTTCGTCACGACCCCGTCGAAGATCGGCGTCGGCACCACGCCGTTCCAGACCGTGACCACGATCCTCGCCCCACGCTGGAAGCGGATGTCCTCGACGAAGGGCGGACCGAACGCGCCCAGCGGCCCCTGCCGCCCGGCCAGCAACGTGAGCTTGAAACCCGAAGCGCTGTCCATGGACTGGCGGATTTCGATCTCCTCGATGGACTCCATGGCCTAGAGGGGCGCCGGCGCGATCACCGCCTCCTTCCCGAGGAGCAGCGTGGCCCGAATGCCCAGCATGTTGCCGAACGCGCTCACCGAACGGCGCCTCCTCCCGGATCCGGCATCGGGATCACCCGCAGGCTGCCCGGTGGATCGGTGAGCTGATCGGGATGGGCTGGCGTGTTCGCGTTGGCGATGAGCCACCACGCGGTCGCCTGGCCGTAGGCCCGGGCGGCGATGGTGTCGAGCCGATCCGTATCCGTGATCCGGTGCCGCTGGGCCACCTGGACTTCGTCCGGATGCGGCAACAGGGTCGGCACCAGGTAGCGGACGACGCTACCGTCCGGTGCGGTGAGTTCCGCCTTGGGGGCGTTCGCGTAGCGGCTGGTTCGATCGGTCATGGCGTGTTCCTCAGATGTCCAGGTTATCCACGAAATGGGCGACGTTCTCGACGCTCGCCACGGTGGCGAGCGTCTCCTTCACTACCTGGTGGGTCAGGAACGCCCAGTAGCCCGGATTGGTCATCGACAGGTCGTTGTAGGTCAGGACCTTCATCGACACCGAAACGTCGGCGCGGATGGGGTTCAGGGCCGTATCGTGGGCCGTCTCCGTGATCGAAAGGCTCTCGATCTTCACGGGTACGACCCGCTTCCAGCCGTAGACGAAGAGCGTCAGCGGCGCGGCAGGCTGGACGACCTCCATGGTCCCGGCCAGCATCAGGCCCTGGTTGATCGCCACGGCCACGCTCTTCGGATAGACCAGCATCTCCAGCGCGGCGAGGTATCCGGAAATACCGCCGCCGAGCGGACCGTTCTCGCCCTGCTCCATCTGGTCCACGAGGTCCATCTTCAGATTCGCGCTGATGGTCTCGGTCGGCGGCCCCGCGAGCCGCAGGGGTTCCGCCTGGCCACCGCCGGCCTGGCTGTAATTGGGCGCCAGCGAGCGCGTCAGCTGATCGGGGTTGTATTGGAAAATCGCCACCGAGCTGACGGGATTGAAGATGTCGAGCCCGACGATCGCGCCTTTGTCGACTTTGGGGGATGCGGAGAGTCCAGTCATCGATCAGCCTATTCGGAATCCGAAACGGGAACGACCAGGCGGTAGGAGCGGCTGCTCTCGAGCACGAATCCACCGTTGCGGCCCGGGACATTGAAGCCCTCGGTCTTGACGGGCTTCAGCCGCCATCTTTCGAACTTGATGCCTTCCTGCTCGTGGTCCCCCATGGGAGTGTCGAAGATCATCTCGACGTCGGGGACAACGATCGTCTGGCGCTCGCCGCCCGCGGGCGTCCAGGCGATGTAAACGCTGCCGGTCCGCTTGCCTCCCTTGGCCGGGATTCCCCCGCTGTTCGGCAGAAATGCGTACAGGTGCAGATCCGACGCGGCTCCGCCCATCCTCGGCTTCCCAGCCGTTCGACTGGCGGTGAGCGCGCCTTCCCCGCCCTCGCCCGAGGTACCCTTGCCGGTGGATCCCGGCGTTCCCTTCTTCGTCGCGCCGCCAGCCTTGCCGGCCGCGCTGGCTGCTTTGACTTCGGCGACCGGGGCCGGGATGGCCGACGTGTTGCCCTTCTGCGCCTCTGCGGCCAACCGCTTGATCTCTGCGAGATCCGTCTTCTTTGCCCAGGCGACCATGGCGTTCATCTTGTCCCAGTCGGCCGTGGCGCCGCCCTGCGCTTCCTTCTGCCCGAGCATATTCTTGAGCGCCATCTGCTTGGCGAAGGACAGCTTCACCCAACGTTTCCAGAAGGCGCGGGCCTCCTTGCTCGGCCTGGGACTGTTGCCCATTCCCCCGCTGCCGCCGCCCTCCTCGCAGATCGTCTTGGACTTCGGTATGCCGACACGAGGTGCCTTGACCTTGCAGGTCTGCAGGAACCCTCCGACCGGATTCGGGAGCACCGATCCGGCCATAGCTAGGATGCCGTTGCTCAGACTCCTGGACGTGTCGCGCATGAAGTTCCGGATCTTCTCGATCTTGAGGATCTTCGGCGTGACCTTGCGCATGAACCAGCAGGTTTCGATGACCTTTCCGGCCGCCCATTCGATGGCGCTCCTGGCCAGCCCCCAGAGGCAGCCGATCACCGGCGGTGAAGCGCACGCAAGCGCCTGAATGCCCCACTTCACGACCCTGTAGGCCGTGAAGACCGGGCCCGTCGCCTTCGTGATGCCCTCGATATAGCCGCGTACGGTATCGACCTTCTTGCCATAGGGGCCGAAGAGCTGTTCGGACAGCGTTTCGACATCGCCGCCGATGAAGGTCTCGACCCGCTTCTCGAGATCGGCGGCGGCGCCATCGACCCGACCCTTGACGACTGCGACCGAGTCGTTAGTCGAGAACCACTTCTGGAACATGCCGGCCATGCAGGTCTTCAGCTGCTCCGTGAGCTGAATCATCGTGCTGGCCACGACACGGCGACCGATGAGCAGGAACACCTTGAAGGCGGCGCGCAGAAGGGCGCCCAGGATGCCTCCGCCCTTCAGGGACCGGGTGGGCTTCGAGCGTCGTTCAAACTTGGCCTTGATCCGCTCGTAGAGCTCGCTCGCCTTGGCGAAGATCCCACCGAAAAGGCGCCTGAGTCTGGCCATGGCCGGCGCAAAGGGACTGGCAACGAGTCGCGTCGCGCGATAGTCCTTGACGCGCTGATAGGATTTGCTCCCGCGGGCCTTCTGCTTCTTCTCAATCACCTGGCTGTCCTTGGGGTCCATGTCGCTGTCGATCTTCAGCAGGTAGTGATCGGTCAGCAGGTCCGTGTTCTTCGGCTCCTTGTATTTCTTGGCGACCTTCTTCTGTTGGGTCACCCATTCGCCTTCGAACTTCTTGTCGAAGTGATTCTTGAACGACTTGGCATTACCGGATTTGCGACGCTGAATGCGGTCGCCGATCGCCCGGCCAGTCGGGCGCACGGGCGAACGCGCCTCGACGGCAACGGTGGCCGCCAGGCCGGGCGCGCGGCCAGTCCGTCGGGGGAGAACCACCTGCCGGTTCGTTCGCAGGGCCGTGAAGAGCTTCTTCGACAGCGGATGGAGCGCGGCGAGGTTCGGCGGCGTCGAGGTGGCGACCAGCTTCGGATCGGGCTCCCACCAGTAGTAGTACACGCCGCCGCGCTCGTATCTGACCTTGAGCTCGCCGTGGACCGGCGTCTTCGGCGTGTGGATGATGTTGCCGACGGCGGATTTCTTGCCCTTCTTCCATCCGGCGAACTGCCGGACCTCCAGCGGGTGGCGACCAAACGAAACACCGCTCGCGCCGGCCAGTGACGGCGGCGCAGCGCTCAGGCGATTGAAGGCGATCTCCGGCCATTGCGGCGGGGAGGTCGTCGAGTCCGAGTGCTGAGCCTTCTGATGAGCATTGGCCTTCGTCCGCGTTCTCCGGAAACTCGCTTCGTACTTGTTCAGCTGAGCGAATCCCTTCTTCACCAGATTCGGTTTCAGCTCACCCAGCGAAATCTTCATCGGAGCCTCGTCGATGCCGACCTGCGTGCTCCTGCCCTGGAGCCTCGGGCGCGCGTCCGTCTTGTGGTCGTAGGGCGGAGCGTGGTGTGGACCGGCGGTTGCGTAGCGCACTTTGGTGATCGCTGTCTTGCCCTTCGAGACTCCGGACTTGAAATTGACGCCGACGGTTCTCTCCTTGCCGGCCGCGTCCGTCGCCTTGTAGAGGTCCGCTTCTCCCGACCGGGCACGAAGTCCCGGGAGCGAGCGCGGCACCGGTGCTTCGATGAAGAGGCTCTTGTCCTTGGACTGGAAATGACCCAGGAGATCCTCGTGGATCTTCGTGCCGGAGGTCTTTCCGAGGGTTTGTGAGTTCCAGTAGGGCCTTCCCGCGAACAACAGCTTCGGTTTCTTGGCGCGGACCGTGGCACCGGAGTCGGTCAATGTCGGATGCCTCGCGTGCAAGGCGTCCGGCTTCGTCTGCTGGAGCACGTGAGCAAGCTCGTGGGCCAGCGTGAAGGACGGCCGATCCGCCTCTGCGCCGCTGAGCCAGATGTGATTCCGGAACGTGAATGCGCGCGCCGAAATACTGGCGTTCAACGCCTGCGCCTCCTTCCCCCTGTGCACGCGAACGGACGACAGGTCCCGCCCCATGCGGCCCTCGAAGAACTGGCGGGTGCCGTCCGCCAAGGGCTTCCCGCCCGTGGTCAGCTGGGCTGAAGACGCCGCGATATGCTCGGTCCCTGCGGCGGCCGGCTGCGACTTCATGCGAGGCACATCGGTGGTGTCTCGAAGCAGGTCGTTCTCGAGCAGCGCTGCAGGCATCCGGCGAACGAGGCCCTGCGCTCGCCGGGGCATGATCGGGTCGTCGCCCTCTTCGGCGGAGTGGTCGAGAGCCCGCTGGACCGTATGACGGCGAGGCATGGGCGATTCCTCGCCTTCTTCTCCTTCCTCGGACTGACGCCGCACGGGATCCCGCATGGCCATGACGCGACCCGCGATGTCGTCGGCCTCACGCTCGTAGGCGTCGTCGGCCGGGCCGACCTCGAGCCTCGGCATGACCGCGGATTCGTCGGTGTCGCACCCGACGCAACGCCGACGGAGTTGGGGAGTCTCTCGCCGCGCTTGCGCAACGTCCTCGTCGAATTCACGGGGCGCGCTGCCCTCCGTCGCCCCGAACGTCGTGTCGGCGAGGACGGCCGCAGCGCCTTGACGACGCGCCTGCGCGACCCCCTCGAATTCCTGATCGTCGTCGTGGACCACCCGCTGAACCGTCGGCGTCCGCCGAGCCATCAGCCGGTGCGCAACGTCGTCCCCTTCACGCTCGTGGACGTCGTCCTCCGGTCCGACCTCCAGGCGGGGCTGCACCGGCATCTGATTGCTGTCGTCGTCGGCGCAGTTTCGACATTTCCGCCGCACCGCCGGAATGGCAGACAAGGACTCCGGCAGGCGCGGAGTCTGCTCGACACCGTTCTCCCGGGCGGCCGGTTTCCGCTGAACCGGAGGGGCGCCGGCGCGAACACGTGTCTTCGCACGGCAGTGGGTCATGGCCATATGACCCTCCCGGCCGGCTTCCGTGAACGGCTGAATGCTCTACCCATCACGGTCTTCCGTGCGATCCAGGGCCCAGTACCGCTGCAGGGCCACATCCGGTCCCAGCAGCGGATAGTGGCCATCGGCTTCTGTAGCCAGCCATTCCAGGTACACGCGGACGGCGAGCAACTCCGATTCCGACAGCTCACCCGCTCTCTCGAGGAATCTCGCCTCGACAGCCGAGTCGTGGGCGAACGCATCGACAGGAAGATCCGCCCCGACGCCCGGTTCCAATTGTTCCATCGTTTCCGCCAGCGCGGCAGACCGCCTGGCATCTTCCGGATCAGGCGGCGTCAGGCAGCTGAGCAATGCCGTGGTCACAGCGGCACCGGGAATCGACTCGCGTGCTGCGGCCAACAGCCACGCGGGCAGCAACCACGCGAAGCCCTCTCGGCTGGCAAAGGCGATCGCGATGGCGTTATCGCGGATCAACTGATCGGGAACGTCCCGCCAGGAGCCAGCCATCGCGCACTTCTCCAAGGATTCGTGATCCACCTCCGGAGAGCGGGACGAGAACAGTGTCAAACCGTCGGGAATCCGCAGCCGGTTCCAGAACGCTGCCGTGATCCTTGCCAGTACGGTGTCGCGAACAGCATTCATCGGTCACGGCACCGGAATCAGGTTTCGGGGAGGAAAGACGATCCGGCTCCCTTCCGAAACGATCAGGTAGGCGATCAGGGCTGCCCCGGTCAGGCCCGTGATCGCGGCCATCTTGTCGAGCCAGCTCTTCGATACCCGGCGCCGGGTCTTCCGCTTGTTCTTCCTCCTCTTCTTCCCGCACTTCTTCGCGACGAAGCTCGCCATGCAGGTGGCCTGGGCCAGACGGGCGTCCGTCTCCGCAATGCGATGCCCCACGTCGCCGCCCGCGTAGCAGATATCGTTGATCATCTTGCGGCTCTGCGCGCACATCTGATTGCGCTTGATCTTCTGCCTGAGGCGGGTGCACGACTCGCTTCCCGAGCAATGTCTGCCCGAGGGGTGGTCACACCATTTCTTGACATTACGCTGCATCGCATCGTGGACACCGCGAATGCAGTTGCCGGGCGGCTTGAGCTGGCGCTGGATTGCAGGCGGCGCCGCAGAGACCGAGACGCCTGCCGCGGAGCCCGACGCTGCCGGGGGCGGGCCGGATGACCGAGCGGGTCGCGTCTGCTGGACCACGTGCGCCAGCTCGTGTGCCAAGGTGTGCCCAGACACGGCGTTCTCTGGTCGCCCCAGCCAGATGTGATTCCGGTAGGTGAACGCGCGCGAGCTCAACGCACGGTTCATCTCCCTGGAGTGCCCGCCAGAGTGGATCCGGACCTGGGAGAGATCACGACCGAGCCTGGCCTCGAAGAAGGCTCGCCGAGGAGGATCGAGCGGCCGCCCGCCGTGCGACAGCTCTGCATGCGACAGCCTGGAATCCGTGGCCTCCGCCCCGCGAGCCTGGCCTGCCGACCGACGCTGAACGCCGGGCACGCCCGACAGTGATCCGGGAATACGCATCCTCCTGTGATCGGCGCCGCGGTCGACGCTCGTGCTTGCTACACCAGGGCGGGCGCGACGAGCGCGAATGAAGGCGCGCAGGGACGTCACGATCTCGCCTTCCGCCGGGTCAGCGCCCCGGCGATCTGTCGGCCGACGGACAGTCCCAGGCCCGAGAAACCACCGGCCGGAGGCGGCGAGACAGCCAGTCGGAGATGCCCTGGATCCTGGGCGGCAAGGGGCCCCGGGGCCGCCGCTAGCTGCCTGGCGAGACTCTCGCGAAGGGCCGAGACCAGCGCTGTCGCCTCCGCCGGAGTTGCGCCCCTGACTCGGATCCGATCGATCCGCACCGTCACTCGCGACCCGTTCATTGCAACCACCCCGCCTGCTCTGCGTCGGTCATGCTGCGACCGACCTTCTCGTATTCGAGGTGCGCCGCGTGCAGGATCTCGGCCATGGTCACCGCACCGGCGCGGTCGGCGGCCAGGAAGGACGCGCCGAGCGCGATGTTCCGGATCGATCCGCCCGACACGTTGAGCTGTGCGAGCTTGTCGTAGTCGAGCGGGCCGACGGGGAGGTCCTTCGGGAAGATCCGCTGCCAGATCGCGAGACGCTCCGGCTGTTTCGGGAACCGGAAATCGACGATGAACCGGAGGCGACGGAGAAACGCGTCGTCGATGTTGTCGCGCATGTTCGTGGTCAGAATGCAGAGACCGCGATAGGCCTCGAGGCGCTGCAGGAGGTAGCTCACCTCGATGTTCGCGTGGCGATCATGGCTGTCCTTCACCTCGGAGCGGCGACTGAACAGCGCATCCGCCTCGTCGAACTGGAGGATCACCCCGCCGTCTTCCGCCGCATCGAAGACGCGCCGCAGGTTCTTCTCCGTTTCTCCCACCCACTTCGACACCAGCGCCGAGAGGTCCACGCGATACACGTCTAGCTCGAGTGCGTTGCCGATGAGCTCGCCCGCCATGGATTTGCCGACGCCGGACGGGCCGGAAAACAGGGCCGAGATGCCCAGACCCTTGTTCTGCAGGCGCAGGGCGAACCCCCAGTCCTCATAGACGCGGGCCCGGTTCCGGACCTGGGCGACGATGCCAACGAGGATGTCCTTCTGGCGGGTCGGCAGCACGAGGTCGTCCCACTCGGCCGTCGAGACGACCCGCTGGGCGAGGTCGTCCATGCGCGGCCGCGAGGCCCGGCGACAGGCGTCCCAGGCGCGGGCCCGGAGTTGCGCCGGCTCGTCAACGGGCGCCAGCGAAAGTTCCGCCGCGATGGCCGTCGCGACCTCTGGAGAAGTGCGGAAGGTCGCCGCCAGCTCCGGAATCGCATCCGCAAGAGGCTCCCGCAGCTCTCCCAACGAGTCGGACCAGACCCGTTCCTGCTCACAGGCACGAACCGGTGCGAGATGGAGCCTCACCGCCATCCGAGTGCCGACACGCATCGCCTCCGTCGAGGCAATGGCCAGGGGGCCGGCAAAGCACTCGGCAAACAGCTGGGCCGTGCGGTTGTCGCCCTGGTCCTCGTGGGTCATGACGAGCAGCGAGCGGGTCACCGCGAGGTCTCTCGCGAGAGCAGTCGAGAATTCCGTGAGTTCGGACACGTTCTGCGGCAGGACCTGGGAATTGAGGGCGAAGGCGTTCAGTCCGAGTCTTGCCGCGGCCGCGGCGAAGGCCGACTGCTTGCCCTCTGCATCGCTGCCGACGAGGTGGATCACCGGATGACCTGGCAGATGCAGCCGCTCGGCGATCTGCTCCGCGAGCGCGGCTCGATTCGGCGTCAGGGACTCGGGTGATGCAAGGGGGCGCAGGACTGCCGCTGCGCCGTCGTGCAGTGCCGGCGCGCCCAGCAGGGCGAAGAGCACCGTCTCGCTGAGTCTGATCCGCGCTGACACGATGGACCCGTTACCCTCCAGAGAGATGAGCCCGACCCGTCTCAGGGGAGCGTCCGCGGCCAGCGCTCGCCAGTTCGCATCGGGCAACCGGGCCAGGGCCAGCCCCACGGTCGGCGAGGTCGGAAGCGGATCACCGAGGAGCCCGGCCAGCAGCTCCTGCGCCTCGGGCTCGAGGCACGTGTAGGCGCAGAGCAGCAGCACGTTGCGCCCGAACGGATCCAGCTCGAACTGTTCCGCCAGCTCGCACGCGGCGGTCCGCGGCGGACTCGCGTCCGCGGCATCACGCAACC
>JBCCZC010000118.1:0-14045 GCA_039188505.1 Pseudomonadota bacterium
GCCAATATCCTCCAGTTCCGGCAGGCCAAGGGCACCGCCGCGGTCGTCGAGCAGGTGGCGCGGAGCGTGTCCGGGTGGTCCGTGGTCGCCGTGGAGTTTTTCCAGCGGCTGGCCACGAGTCAGCACGTGAATCACGTGCGCGGCGACGCGCCCGCGTTCGCTTCCGTTCGCGATTCGACGCGGGCCCGGAACAGCCGTTCACCGTTCTCGGCCATGGCGCACGCGCCTGCCGCGGGCGTTCCAGCGGGGTGGTCCGGCCGCTATAACATCCCGCACCTGGGCCTTTTCATCTGGCGCAACGCTGCCGCGCCCGTCTGGCCCATACAGAGCCAGGACGATGGCTATCTCGGAGGCGCAGAGCCGGCGTCGCTCGTGCCCGGGAACGGTCTCCTCACCTTCGACCCCCTGGGGCGGGACCTGCCGCTGGTCAATCGACCGGCAGCCGACCACGCCGTCGCTGCCCGCGTGGTCCCGCGGATGGTGCCGATGCCGTTGGGTCGTGCCGCGGTCCACGACGCGCTGAATGCGGCCCGGGACCGTGGGGAGACTCCCGAACGGTGGTTTGAGGAGGATCCGCCGTTTCGCGTCCGCCTCGACGGCGGTGAAGTGCCTCCGGCGAGGCTCTTCTGCTGCAACCTCCAACAGACGGACGCCGGCGTCTGGCGCCGCCCGGCCAACGCGGGCGAAGTTCTCGTCGATCCCGAACTCGGCCGGCTGTCCCTGCACCCGATGGACGAGGGAAAGCCGGTGGAGACGGGCTTCGCTTCGATCCAGCATTTCGACATCGGGGGTGGCGCGTACGATCGGCGCGCGAGCCTGGGGCAGTGGCTGCCGGCGTTCGAACCCGATACCGCAGGCCTGTGGCAGATCGGCGTCAGCAAGCTCGTTGGCTCGGTCACGGACGATCCCCTCAGCGGTGGCCCTGTGGTGGACAACTTCCGCGAAGCCGTCAGGCGCTGGAACGACCAGGCGACCGAGGGCGCCCGGGGCATCATCACCGTGCTCGACAACGCGACGTACACCGAGGCGCTCAACACCGACGGCCGCCGTATCCTTCTGCCCAAGGGGGCTCGGCTCGCGATCGTCGCCGCCGCATGGCCCGTCGAGGAGAAAGACGGCGGGCGCCGGGAGCGCCAGGTCGGGCAGCTGGCGCCGATGGACCGGGGGCCGGTTCTGCGCGGCCCGCTGATGGTCGATGCCGCCGATGCCGGCGACGACGAGGGCGGGACGCTGATCGTGGACGGCCTGGTGCTGGCAGGAAACGTGAGCGCCAGACCCGGCGGCGATCTGCTCGAGCTGGGACTCTACAACTGCACCGTCGGTGCCGAAGGGCCGCAACTGGAACGTGCCGTCCTGGCCCTTGGCGGCAATGCCAGGATGAGCCTGGTGCTGGACCGCTGCATCGTCTCCCGGGTTGATCTGCGGGAGGCCGCGGGCGCACTCCGGGTCAGGCGATCGATCATCGGCGAGGACCGCGGCGGCGCCGGAGCGGCCGTCGTGCTCAGGGCACCGAACATGGACGCAACCGTTGACGGGAGCACCGTGATCGGCGGCGTTTCGTGCCGCAGTCTCCGCGCGTCGAACGGCATCTTCACCCGCAGGATCGAGGTCAGCCATCGTCAGATCGGCTGTGTCCGGTTTTCCTTCGTGGAGGATGGCGAAGGCCTGCCGCGCCGCTATCGATGCGTTTCCGCAGGGGACGAAGCCGCGACACGCCCCGTCTTCGTCTCCACGCGTTTCGAGGACCCGGAGTTCGGTCGCCTCGCGATGGGGTCGCCCCCGGTCATCCTCGAGGGCGCCGAAGACGGCATGGAGATGGGCGTGGGCCATGCGAACCGCGACCCCGCGCGGCGCGCGAATATCCGCGACGCAGTTGAAGAATTTGCCCCGGTCGGACTGGTGCCGGGGCTGATCTACATGACATAGGAGGTCGGCGATGGCTGGCGATTATTCCAGAAGGACCTTTGATGGCTCAAAGGATTTCAGCCTGGTTCGAATGCAGCAAGGTCGGTTGTTCTCCGACGCCGATTGGAACGAGCAGGGAGACATCCTCCGCGCTTCCGATCGTGATACCTCGGCGGACCTGGTGGGCCACGCCGGCTTTCCGGAAGGGAACGCGGGATTCGGGCTCCTGCCCGACGGCGTGACCGGAGAAATCCTCATCCTGCCCGGCGTCGGCCACGTCGCCGGCGTCCGCCACGTGGTTCGACCGGCCGCAGTCCTGAACGTTGCCCGCGTTTCGGGGAGCGGGCTCGCCACGGTCTGGCGGATCGAAGCGGGCCCGGTGCTCGAGGATGGGGACGTGGTATCCGCTACGGCGGACGGTGCCTCGGGCTTCGTCACCGTGAACGGTGTCGCCGTCGACGCCCAGGACGGGACGCGAACCTTCCGTACCGCACCAGCGATCGATCCGGCGCAGACCCGTCTGTTCAGGCCCACGATGTTCACTCGCCAGCCCTACGGTCGCGGCGAGGCGCTGCCATCGGCGGCTGGCAACTATCTGGCGATACTGAAATCGACGGAGATCAGCGTCTCCGCGGTCGATGACTCCGAGATTCGCGAAGCTGCCTTCGATGGGCCCGATACGGCCGTGCGGGATCGGACGATCTGGCAGGTCGCCTTGGTCTCCGAGGGAGACCTTCTCGGGCTGGGCTATGCGGCATCGGACCTGACCTGTCCGGCCCTCGCCAGCGGCCTCGACCCGGTCACCGGCGCAACCGACGCCGGCGAACTCCTGGCGCGCGCGGAGCTCTCGGATCTCAGCGCCGGCCCCTGCACGCTGCCCCCGGCGGCCGGCTATCGCAGCCTCGACAATCTGCTCTACCGGGTCGAGATCCACACCGGCGGCGACGAGAACGCCGCGACCTGGAAGTGGTCACGGGAAAACGCCATCCACCGGACGCGCTATCGCACGATCGAGGCTGGAAAGCTGCTCGTTGACAGCGTCGGCCAGGACGAGATGACGGCCCTGAAGGAAGGCGACTGGATCGAGATCAAGGACCAGGAATCGATCAATGGTCAGGCGCCGGGGTTTTTCGCGCTCATCGACGACGTCGACGGGCAGCGCATCCTCCTCAAGGAGATCCTCGATCCTCAGACCCTGATGCCGCTGATCGCCGCGAGCCAGCCGGACGTCGACAAGCTGCCGCGCGCCGCGTTCGTCACCCGCTGGGAAGGGGGCAGGCCGACCGCGGTCGACGCGGGTGTCGGCAGCTGGGTCGATCTCGAGAATGGCGTCCAGGTGTCCTTCGAGGCAGGCTTCTTCCAGTCGTCAGACCACTGGACGATTCCGGCGCGCGCCGTGTCCGGCGATGTCGAGTGGCCCCGGAGTCCAGTGACCGGTGAGCCCGTCGCGAAGCCTGCCGAGGGTCCGCGCCGGGACTACGCCGCGTTGGGCTGGCTTGCCCGCGATGCGGGCGGACTCTGGACGATCACCGAGGACTGCCGGCCGATCTTTCCGGTCGCGACGAAGGCGAAGCGGTTCGTCTACGCGGGCGGCGACGGTCAGGAAGCCACTCCCGATCCGCTGGCGCCGGCGACTCGCGTACCGCTGCCCGCCAGGCTGTCCGTCGCGGTGCTGCGCGGGCACGACCCGATAGCCGGGGAAACCGTGCGCTTCGAAATCATCGACGGCGACGGCCGCCTCGGGAACGGTCAATTTTCCGAAGTGGTCGAGACCGACGCTTCGGGCATAGCCGCCGTTGCCTGGAGTCTGGACGGGGCGACCCGGCTGCAGCGCGTCATGGCGCAGCGCCTCGATGCGGCCGAAGACCCGACCCACCATGCGATTACCTTCAACGCGACGCTGTCGCGCGCCGCGGAAACCAGCTATGACTCCTCCGGTTCGGTGCCGCTGGCGGGAACGAGAACGGTGCAGGAGGCGCTCGACGCGCTGGCCGCGCTCCAGCAGATCGGCTGCACGACCTACATCGTCCGGGACGATCAGGACTGGGTTGCCGTGCTCGAGGGGCTGAAGCCGAAGGAAAACGCCTCGATCTGCTTCGCACGCGGGGTCTATCAGACCTCGCGCACGGTCCGACTGAAGGGCCTCGGCCACGTCCGGCTCTCCGGTGCCGGGCCCACAACGGTCCAGCTCATCGCCAATCGTGTGGAGGCCGCGCTCGCTTTCGTGGACTGTGAGAGCGTGACTGTCCACGGGCTGGAAATCGCGGCGCCCGACGGCAATAGCGTGATGCCGGACGAGGCGGACACGCACCGGCTCGGGGCCCTGGACATCGGGCTCTGTCCAGAGGTGACAGTCACCGGGTGCCTGCTGCGCTGCGGCGGCGGAACATCACCGCGTCGGAGTTGCCTCTCCATTCGAGGTTGGAGCGACACGCTCGGCGCCTTTCGGGCAACCCGAGCCGTTGAGGTCAGCGGAAATCGTTTCGTCGTCGGCAATCTGCAGGAAGCCGTCATCGTGACCGACGCGATCGACGTCGACATCGTCGATAATCGCTTTGCCGTACGTCCGCGCACGACGAGCGCCATCAATTTCGATGATTTCCTGATCGACAAGGGATGGCTCGGGCGGATATCGCGTGACCTCGTGACACGCCCCGTCAAGGGCACGATCAGCAAACCCGGGGGCGACTTGCGGGAGATCGCCGGGAGCCGATGGCGGATGTCGTTCGAGAGCCCGGTCTCCCAGCGGGACTGGGACGAATTGGTCGCGGGCAGTCCGCCGACCGAAGCCGACGTGGCGAGCAAGGGTGCGTTCGAACGTTATGCGTCGTCGCTGATCGAAAGAGTGTCGCAGAGCCCCCGGACCATGCCGGCGTTTGACGCGCAGCTGAACCGAATTCGGACCCGCTTCGGTCCAGGAGCCCAGCGCTTTGATCAGCCCGAGGTTGCCCGGGCGCTGCTCATCTCGAGCGAACCTTCGGTACAACGCTTCGACTCCGGCGCCGACACGCTGCGAAAGGTGGTCATCGAGGCTAACGGGCAGGTCGTCTCCTTCGACTCTCCCTTCAGCCAGGCGGACTGGAATCGCATCATCACCGCCAACCCGAAGGCCGCTCAGGTGACCAACGCCGACGAGTTGCTCGGCCTCAGCCATGCGGCTGCACGGGAGGTGCTGGTCGATCCGCGGCTACGACGACGACTGGGCTCCGTCAACAACTGGGTCGACCGGCTGCGGATCAACGGTGTCAGCCTGGGCATGCAGGCGATCGTTTGCGCAGGTCGTCAGCTCGACAACGTTCGAATCCGCGGAAACGTGATTCGCGACTTCCACGTGGGTATTCGCGTCGCGCCGAGCCACAGGAGGAAGCAGGGCGTTCGGGCACGTAGCGTCCTCATCGATGACAACGTCCTCGAGCTGCTGGCCGAGAACGCGGACGCCTACGCCGCCTACGGCATGATGATCGGAAACGTCGATACGGCGCGCATCCGCGGCAACGACCTCCGCCTTTCGGACAAGCCGAACTTCCGGCGCTACTACCGGCAGGGAATCCGCATCTGGGGCGTCATCGGGCATCAGGTCCTGGTTGCGGAGAACCGGATCGAGATGGCGACGATGGGCATTCGATTGAACTCGGTCGACAACTTCGGTGACCACGATCGCCATCACTGGGTATTCCGCGAGAATCTCGTTCGTGGGCCGACGGGCACGCTCGGGCACCACGTTACTCCGTCATGGACACTCATCGATCACCACAACCTGGTCCGCGACCTGTGATCGCTGCCACCAGCGCTTTAAACGTGCTAGCCTTGGAGGCCTGACAGTAATGGCAGTTGTGGTGCCACCGGGTTCGAGTCCCTGTCAGATCATGCGAAGCGGAGCGGCACAGTCCGGTCCGTTTCCCTTTTTCAGGGCCCGGATTTTCCAGAGATGTCGGTTGGGGCTTCCTGGAGCGGAATGTGGGTGCCGGCAATGCTGGCGATCACGACCTTCTCGGTTCATGCCCATGTTCAGGCGCTGCCCCCTTTCGAGTCGCTAGTCGCTTCCCCTTTGCTCCCTGCCGGCCTGTGGGGTCGCGGATATGGCGCATGCCGCCCCCTGTTCACTCGCTTCCCGAGCGAGTCGCCTCGTTTCGGGCCCGCGCGCGCCACGGCCACGAGATAGAAACGGGGCGCCGAAGCGCCCCCTTCTCCGTTGCAAGCTGGACTCGATGTCAGCCGAACTGGTTCATCGTGTTGTCCTTGCCGCCGGCCTTCAGGGCCGCGTCGCCGGAGAAATACTCCTTGTGATCGTCGCCCATGTCGGAGCCCGCCATGTTCTGGTGCTTCACGCAGGCGATGCCCTGGCGGATTTCCTTCCGCTGGACGTTCTCGACGTAGCCGAGCATGCCGGCATCACCGAAGTATTCCTTGGCCAGGTTGTCGGTCGACAGTGCGGCCGTGTGGTAAGTCGGCAGCGTGATCAGGTGATGGAAAATGCCGGCCTCGCGGGCCGCGTCCGTCTGGAAGGTGCGAATCTTCGCATCCGCCTCTGCAGCCAGTTCGGTCTCGTCATACTCGGCGCTCATGAGGTTGGCGCGGTCGTAGGCGGAGACGTCCTTGCCGGCTTCCGTCCAGGCGTCGAAGACCTGCTGGCGGAAGTTGAGCGTCCAGTTGAAGGACGGACTGTTGTTGTAGACCAGCTTCGCGTTCGGCACCGTCTCGCGGATCCGGTTCACCATGGCGGCGATCTGTCCGACGTGCGGCTTCTCGGTCTCGATCCAGAGCAGATCAGCGCCGTTCTGCAGTGAGGTGATGCAGTCCAGGATCACGCGATCCTCGCCCGTGCCCTTGCGGAACTGGAAGAGGTTCGACGGGAGGCGCTTGGGCTTGAGCAGCTTGCCGTTGGCCTTCACCAACACGTCGCCGTTCTGGATATCATCCGCTGACTCGATGTAGTCGCCGTCGAGGAACGAGTTGTACTGGTCGCCGAGGTCACCCGGCTCGTGAGTCACGGCGATCTGTTTGGTCAGGCCGGCGCCCAGGGAGTCGGTGCGGGCGACGATGACGCCGTCGTCGACGCCCAGCTCGAGAAATGCATACCGGACCGCGCGGATCTTCGCGAGGAAGTCCTCGTGGGGCACGGTGACCTTACCGTCCTGGTGGCCGCACTGTTTCTCGTCGCTGACCTGGTTTTCGATCTGGATGCAGCAGGCACCCGCTTCGATCATCTGCTTGGCCAGCAGATAGGTGGCCTCGGCGTTACCGAAGCCGGCATCGATGTCGGCGATGATCGGCACGACATGGGTCTGGAAGTTGTCGATCTGGCCCAGGATGCGCTGCTCGGTGACGGAATCACCGGCCTCGCGGGCGTCGTCGAGGGCGCGGAAGAGGCCGCCCAGCTCGCGCGCGTCGGCCTGGCGCAGGAAGGTGTAGAGCTCTTCGATGAGGCCGGAGACCGACGTCTTCTCGTGCATCGACTGGTCGGGCAGGGGCCCGAACTCCGAACGCAGTGCCGCGACCATCCAGCCGGACAGGTACAGGTACTTGCGCTCGGTGGAGTCGAAGTGCTTCTTGATGGAGATCATCTTCTGCTGGCCGATGAAGCCGTGCCAGCAGCCGAGGGACTGGGTGTACTGCGCCGTGTCGGCGTCGTAGGCCGCCATGTCCTTGCGCATGATTCCCGCGGTGTACTTCGCGATGTCCAGACCGGTCTTGAAGCGGTTCTGCATCCGCATGCGCGCGGCGTACTCCGGACTGATGTCTTGCCAGCCTTGGCCGGCTTGCTCGACGACAGCCGCCAGGTTGTTGATTTCAGACTTGTATGACATGGCTATGATCCCTCGGTGCGAAATTGGCGGCCCGGCGGGCCGATTCGATAATTCCTGTCCCTCGCCTCGGATATCTATGGCAGCAACCGTGTCAAATCGGGGTCAGTCCGATCCACCGCCGCGCGGCCTGATCATGGCCGAGGTCGTCGCTGGCGACGCTGCGTGCAGCTCGCCGGTGTTCCGTCCCGCTTCCCCCCGGGCCATGGCGTGGCGCCGAGGAGGTTCGCGCGGAACGGTCCTTCAATCGTCCCAGCTTCGCACGGACCCGCCCGATTCTCGTTGATCAGGGGCCATTCCTGGCGCCTCGATCCTTCTGACTCCGGGCCGAAGCGATCACGCCGCCGCCAGTCCTTGCGAACCGTGCTGGGGGAACCGTTGCCGGGGTCCAAGGACCTTGGTTTCAGGGCAAACGGCCCCGGCAGCGCGAGCGGGGTAAATCCCCCTCGCACTTGCTTCTCTCCCTACTGTACGCGGCTGCGCTAGGCCTTCTACTCTAGAAGTGGCCGGGTACCGCCGGCGCTCAGACCGCGTAGGCGTCCAGGATGGCCGGGATTCGCTCGATCGCCAGATCACGAACGGCGCGGATGCGCATGATCTTCTCCGCGCCGAAGCGGTAGGCCAGGAGAACGGATGTCGGCGGCGATTCCCAGGCGGGCAGGCACTGCTGGAGCCAGCCTTCCCGGAGTCCCTCGGCTGCCATGAACTCCGGCACGTAGGCGACACCGGCGCCCTTGCGCGCGAGCCGGATCAGCGTGGTGAAGCTCATCACCGAGATCGGCCCGTGTGCGTTGACCCGAGTTTCGTCGGCGGAATCGTCTACGCGTCTGAGCCGCCACTCCGCGCGGTTCTCGATCCCCGAGAACACGAGACACCGGTGCTCGGCCAGATCCTCGGGCGCGGCGACGGGGTTTTCCGCCAGGTAATCCGGACTGGCAACCACGATCCGCCGAAAGGTCCCGAGGGGCCGCGCCACCAGCTGATCGTCGTTGACGCGCCCGAAACGGATGGCGAGGTCGAAGGAAGGATCCTGCAGGTCCTCGTACTGGAAGCTCAGTCGGGCCTTGAGCTCGAGTCGGGGATAGGCCGCGAGCACCTCGGGGAAGAAGCGTTCGACCATGATCGTGCCGAAATCCGGGGTCATCGCGAGGCGTACGAGACCGCTCGGCTCGGCGACCTTCTCCTCGGCTTCCGCGAAGAGACGCTCGCCCTCGGCGAGGAGCGAGGAGACCCGCGGCAGCAGATATTCACCCTCGGGAGTCAGGGCGATCTTCCGGGACGATCGCTCCAGCAACCGGACACCCAGTCGTTCCTCGAACCGTTTCAGCAGCTTGCTGACCGCGGACTTGGCCAGCCCCATCCGATCCGCCGCTGCCGTGATGCCGCCCTCGCGGGCCACGGTCACGAATACCGCCAGCTCCTGGAATCCCATTGTTCTTAAATCGTGAACCATGACTTCAGAAAACGCCTGTTATTCAGAATTAATGGCCGAAGGAGACTGTAGTTCATCGCATTCAAGACAGCCAGCAGGAGACGATTCATGAACCAGAACATCCTCATCACGGGCGCCAGCAGCGGCTTCGGACTACTGAGCACCAGAAAGCTCATCAGCCGCGGCCACCGGGTGATCGCGTCGATGCGCGACGTCGGCGGGCGCAACGCGGCGGTGGCTCGGGATCTCGAGGCGCTTGGGGCGCATATCGTCGAGATCGACGTCACGGATGACGCCAGCGTCGAGTCCGGCGTGGCCGATGCGATCGCTAGGGCAGGGCACATCGACGTGCTGGTCAACAACGCTGGCGTCGGCGTTCAGGGCATCGTGGAGATGTTCACCGTGGAGGATCTGCAGAGGATCTTCGACATCAACGTCTATGGCGTCCATCGCATGAACCGCGCGATCCTGCCGCACTTCCACGAGCGCGGCCGGGGTCTATTGCTGCAGATCTCGAGCCTGCTCGGCCGCATGACCATTCCCTTCTACGGGCCCTACAACGCGTCCAAGTGGGCGTTGGAAGGACTGACCGAGAACTACCGAACGGAGCTCGCCAACTTCGGCATCGACGTCGCCCTGGTGGAGCCCGGCGGCTTCCCGACCGAATTCATGGAGCGCCTGATCCGCCCGAGCGATGACAGCAGGAACGAGGCCTACGGAGATTTTGTACACGCCCCGGCCGCTGCGGCGGAGGGCTTCGAACAGGCGCTGAAGGCCAATCCCCAGCAGGATCCCCAGCTGGTGGCCGACGCGATCTGCCACGTCATCGAAACGCCAGCCGGTCAGCGCGCGTTCCGTACGACCGTAGACCGGCTGACCATGGGCGATGCGATCGACGCCTACAACGAGCACCTCTCGAAGATCACGTCGGATATCTACCAGGCATTCGGCAGCGCGCCGCTGCTCGAGCTGAAGCTGCCGCAGGCTGGATGACTACAAGCGGCGAGCGCACGGCCCGCGCCCGCCCGGAAGGGGCGGGCTCCGGCGCGGCACGGGGCGCGGGCATGGCCTAAGATTTAGGCATCCATGCCGACCAACACGTCGCCCGAATACAAGCAGGCCGAAGAGGCCTACCGGAAGGCGCGCGAGCCCCGCGAGCGGCTCACCTGCCTGCGCGAGTTGCTGCGCACGATCCCGAAGCACAAGGGGACGGAGCACCTCCAGGCGGACATCAAAACGCGGATCAAGCATCTCACCGAAGAGCTCGCCGGCCCGAAGAAGGGCGGCGGACGCAGCGGTCCGACGCACGTCATCCGGCACGAGGGTGCCGCGCAGATCTGCCTGCTGGGGCCGCCCAACGCCGGAAAATCCAGCCTCCATGCGGCGTGGACCGGCTCCCGGACGGAGATCGGTCCGTATCCCTACACCACCCACCATCCGGTGCCCGGCATGCTGCCGTTCGAAGGCATCCACTTCCAGCTCGTCGATCTACCGCCGATATCCGCGGACTTCATGGAGCCATGGCTTCCAGCCGCCCTGCAGCCGGCGGACGGATTGCTTCTGGTGATCGACCTGGCCGACCCGGAATGCCTCGAGCAGATTCCGGCGATCATCGACCGACTGGCGGAGCGGAAGGTCCATCCGCGTTCATCGTGGCCGGGCCAGCCGGCGGCGGGCGGCAAAGGTCTCAGCCCGGATGCCGTGGAAGATCCATTTCGCCTCGACCTGCCGACGCTGCTCGTGGCCAACAAGGCGGACCTCGATCCAGACCCGGACGAGGTCGCCGTCCTCGAGGAGCTGTTGGGCCTGCGCTTCCCCGCACTGACAACTTCGGCGACCACCGGCCAGGGACTCGATCAGCTGGGTCCGTTCCTCTTTCGGGCCCTGCAGATCGTCCGTGTCTTTACAAAGACGCCCGGAAAACCTCCGGAGGCCGACAAACCCTTCGCCGTGTTCCAGGGCGGAACCGTCCGCGACGTGGCCAGGCTGGTGCACCAGGACATCGCCCGGGACCTCCAGTTCGCGCGCGTCTGGGGCGCCGAAGTCTTCGACGGTCAGCAGGTCGGCCCCGACCACGTCGTGGCTGACGGTGACGTTGTGGAGCTGCACTAGCGTAGGCGAGGGAAAGCTGCGCACAGGCGCCGCTGTCCCTGATCAGGATGCGCGCATGAATCGGTCATCGGGGTCACACGGCCTGCTCCCGGTCGTCCTCGACCTATTCTTTGCCTCGCGAGCCCTAGCGCGGGTCCACCTGGTGGTCGGGGCGCGCATGGTGGCACTCGTGATCGGCTCGACTGGAGCCTCGTGGCCGCGAGCGAGCGGAGCCCGCAGCTCCGGCAGCGCTGCAAGGCGCGCGTTGGAGCGCTGTAGGCCTGGGTAACGTCGAGCGGCGCTGATCGACCGCGGGGCCCGCGTGTTACGGTGGGTCAGCTTTGAGGGGGTACGCCATGAATCTCACGCTTGCCAGCGGCTGCTGGGTCTCCTTGCTTTGCCTCGCTGTCGGCCATGCCAACGAGATCGCGACCGTTCCGGTATCGAAGGGGATTCTCGTCGAAACCAAGCTGCGCCCGACGCCTGCGGGCATCAGCGGCTCGCAGGACAGTTTCGGTCAGTCCGTGTCCATCAGCGGCGACCGTGCGCTCGTCGGCGCCTCCGGTCTCCAGGGTCTCGGCGCTGCCGCGGTCTATCGCCGCGAAGGCATGGCCTGGGTCGAGGAGGCCATCCTGAAGCTCGATGATTCGGAGGACACCACCGGTTTCGGCTTCGACGTCAGCCTCGATGGCGATCGCGCGCTGGTGAGCTCGTTTGGCGCCGCATTTGTCTTCGAGCGCATTGACGGCGAATGGATACAGGGTGCCGAACTTGATACCGAAGCGGTCCCCGGAGCCGAGGGCGTCTCGGTGAGCCTCGACGGCGATCGGGCCCTGGTCGGGCGAGTGCCCGCGCCCGGCGTCTTCGGCCCAACCGGGCCGGGCGCTGCGGTGATCTTCGAGTTCGACGGCAACGACTGGATCGAGGGCGATACGCTCTCGCTGGATGTGCTCGAGGACAATTTCGGCGTCGACGTGGTGCTCGACGGTGATCGGGCACTCGTCGGCGCCAGCGGCTTCAACGAGCGGACGGGCGCCGCGGTCGTGTTCGAGCGCAACGGCGACTCCTGGACCCAGACGGCAACGCTGGCGGAAGGCGATCCGATGGCCGGTAATTCGTTGGGTCGGCGCGTCGAGCTGATCGGTGATCGGGCCTTCGTCTCACGCGATCCGATCTTCGGTGAGGATCCTACGGTGGTCGTCTTCGACTTCGACGGAGCGCAATGGCTGCTCGCCGACACCCTGCAGCCGGCGGACGAGGACGACCGCCGCGGTTTCGGTACGGCGCTGAGTGCCGAAGGCGATCGACTCGTGGTGGGCGCCCAGTTCGGCAACGGCTCCGCGGGCGCCGCCTACGTCTTCGACTTCGACGGCAATACCTGGACCGAGAGCCAGCGGCTCACCGCATCGGATGCGATGAGCGGCGCCAACCTGGGATCGGGCGTTGCCCTGGCCGGCGACGAGCTGCTCGTCGGGGCGCCGAAGTCCAGCGCGGGTTCGCCGGGTGCCGGTGCGGTCTACGTCTTCGAGCTCGCGTCGATGACGTGGACGGAGACGGGCACGCTGTTCCTGGAACCGGGTGCGGGCGGCAGCTTCTTTGGCGGATCGGTCACGCTCGATGGGGATCGCGCCGCGGTCGGCGCCTCGGAAGACGGGCAGCGGCGCGGCGCTGCCTATGTCTTCGATCGCGTTGGCGACGAATGGCAGCTGAATGCGAAGCTCCAGCCGGACGAGGGCCTTGGCGAGGCGAGGGCGGGTGCCTCCATCAGCCTCGACGGCGATCGACTGCTGGTGGGCGCCGCCGACGTCGCCGGCGAGAACCGCAGCGAGGGGCGCGCGCTGGTCTACGAATTCGACGGCGAGAGCTGGCTGGAGACGGCCGTCCTGGTGGCCGATGCACCCGGCCAGGGCGAGCGCTTCGGCAACCGCGTGGCGCTGCTCGGGGACCGGGCGCTGATCGGCAAGGACGCCTTCACCGGCGAGCCCGCGGTCTTCGTCTTCGAGACCGACGGCGAGGCCTGGACCCAGTCGGCCCGCCTGCAACCGCCGCCCGGGGCCGAGGCCAGCGGGTTTGGCGGCGCGATCGCGCTGGGCCCCGACGTGGCTATGGTGGGCGCCGACTTCGGCGACGGTACTGAGGCCTTCTCGGGTGTGGTGTTCATCTACGAATTCGACGGCGTCGACTGGTCCGAGGGAACACCGCTGTTCCCGTCGGATGGTGCCTCGGGCGATTCGTTCGGCGGTGCGCTCAGCGTCTTCGGTGAATCGCTCCTCGTCAGTGCCTCATCGCGCCCCGTGGGCGAGAATTCTTCTCTCGGCGTCGTGTACCTGTTCGAGCGAAGCGGAGGTCTGGGGGGGGAGACGGCGCAGCTTCAGCGTCGCGATCTTGAAGCGACTCGAAACTTCGGAAACGTCGTCAGTCTGGCGGAGACCCGAGCGCTCATCGGTGGCGATGGCAACCTCACCGATCGGGCCGGCACCGCCTTCGTCTTCGATCTCGTCGACGGGGAGTGGCGCGAGACCCAGCGGCTGGCGCCCAGCGACGGCCGGCCAGGCCAGTCCTACGGCAGCGCCGTGGCCATCACCGCAGACGATGCGCTTATCGGCTCGATCTTCGATTCGAGCCGCGCGAGGGAGGCGGGCTCGGCCTACATCCCAGGCTCGACGGACCTGATCATCACCAATACGGCGGCGCTGACGAGTGTGGTCCCCGGGGGGGCGCAGGTCTTCACGATCACGGTCACGAATGCGGGACCGGACGATGCACCGGGCGCCCGGGTCGAGAACGACGGCGCGGCGGACAGCAGCTGGACC
>JBCCZC010000119.1:0-13968 GCA_039188505.1 Pseudomonadota bacterium
GTCAGCTGCCCCGCCCCGAGATCCATCACGTGATCCGACGTGCCGGCGAAGATCGGCACCGGCACGGACTCGCCGGGGAGAAAGAGCATCGAACGCGTGAGGGGAATGCCACTCGCGGCGGCCTCCTCCCACTGGTCGATCCGGTCTTCGGACCAGAGGGTCATGTCGTACTCGAGGTCGAGGACGGGCGGCAGCGGCGGCACCTCGGCGTCGAGGGCGGCGGCGGGACCGAGCCGGAGCAGCAGCAGACCGGCGAAGAGGAGGCGGGCGCGCGGAATCATCGGGGTGTCGTGGCTTCGATGATGAGAGTTTGCCTCAAGCGACAGCGGGGCGAAACCGGCGGCTCGGGAACGCGCACCTTCACGCCGCGCTTGATTTCCCTACGGGAGCCCGGGAGAATAGCTAACCTATTGATAATAATAATTAAAATGGTTAAAGCCCTGCTCTTTCCGCTCCTCCTCGCGCTCACCGAGGACACCCGCAGCCTCGCCTTCGTCCACACGCACACGGGCGAGCGTATCGACGTCACCTACCGGATCGCCGGCGAGCTCGTGCCGGAAGCGATCGACGACCTCAACCGGTTCCTGCGCGACCACCGCAATGGCGAGGTGATGGAGATGGATCCGCGCCTCTTCGATCTGCTCTGGACCATGCGCGAACGGGCTGGCTCCGATGAGCCTTTCCACCTGGTCTCGGGCTATCGCTCGCCGCAGACCAACGAGATGCTGCGCGGCCAGGGCCGCAAGGTCGCGAAGAAGAGCCAGCACGTCGAAGGCAAGGCCATCGACGTGCGCCTCCCCGGCGTGCCGACCGAGCGTCTCCGCGACATTGCCCGGGAGCTGGGCGTCGGCGGCGTCGGCTTCTATCAGCGATCCGACTTCGTGCACGTCGACACCGGGCGTGTTCGCTACTGGTAACGCTCAGGGGGCCGCGTCGAGGCCTTCCGGAAAGTCGTCGAAGGGCACCACGGTGAAGCCGGCATCCAAGGCGGCGAGCACGGCGCCATCGCGGTCATAGACGTCGGGCAAGAACCGCGGCTCACCGTCCGCGCCGAAAACCACCGTCCAGTAGAGGACCATCACCGGCAGCGGTTCGTCCAGGTAGACGGTCTTCGTTTGTCCCGCTTCGATCAAGTCAGCGATGGATTCGTCCGTCCACTGGGGATCGTCGAGCAGCAGGCGCGCGAACTCGAAAGGCTTCTCGATCCGGATGCAGCCCGAGGAGAACGTCCGCACCTGGTCATCGAAGTGCTCCTTGTGCGGCGTGTCGTGCAGGAACACGAAGTGCGGGTTCGGGAAGATGAACTTGACCTGGCCCAGGGCGTTCTCGGGCCCCGGTCGCTGCACGACCTGGTAGGGGAAGCGCCCGGCGCTGACCGCGTCCCAGTCGATCGAGGCGGGATCGACTTCCTTCCCCTCGCGGTCGACCAGCTTCATGTCCTTCTCGTCGAGGTAGCCGCGGTCGGCCTTGATCTTCGGCAGGATGTCGCGGCGCAGGATGCCTGGCGGCACGGTCCAGGTCGGATTGAACTGGGCGTATTTGATCTTGCCTTCGAAGACCGGCGTCTTGCGGTAGGTTCGGCCGACCTGTGCCTTGGTCTCCCAGACGGTGGCGTGATCGCGGACCAGGTAGGCGCGGAAATCAGCGATGTTGACCACCACGAAGTCGTCCTCCTCGCGGACATCACGAAAGACCCACCGGGTTCGCTCGAGATTGACCCGGATCTGGTCGATCCGTGCCTGCAGAGACACGTTGAGGGGCGCGAGCGTACCGGCGCCGACAGCGCCATCGACATCGATTCGCTCGTCGCGCTGGAACGCCAGCACCGCGTCCTCGAGCGCGTCGTCGAAGGTTCGATCGTCCGTTGATGCACTCGCCGGCAGGTGCTCCGAGGCCTGCAGGCGCGCCCGCAGCAGCGGGATCCGGTCGTCGGTCATGCCCTTACGGAGTGTCGGCCCGGCCGGGACGGCGGGATAGCCACCGCCTTCGCTCGCCGCCTGCTCCCGGTAGGTCGCGAGGAGATCCTTCAGCTGCCGGTAGTAGCCGCTCCGCTGCAGATAGTCGGACGTGAAACCGGCGAGATTGCCGGATCGCATGGCGTCTTCGACGAAAGCGATCGGGTCCCGGTCGCCGAACCGTCGGCTCAGGTTCCAGTCAGCATCCAGGCGCACCGGCGCGACCTTCCCGAATTCCTGATGGTACAGGTAGCGCACCAGCGAATCGGTCAAGAGGAGGTCCAGCGCGCCGCGATGCTCGGCCCCATCGGCCTGCCGTAACCGCAGCAGCGCTTCGTGGTGGTAATCCCGCGGCAGCAGCCCATCGGCCGCAGGTGTCGCCGACGGTCGCGATGAGATCGTCGATCGCCGCCTCGTCGGTCCAGAGCGGGCGATAGCGGCTGCGATCGTAGAGGGCGAGGTAGACATTGCGTCCCGCAATCTCCTCCCCCGCGATCAGAAGACTGTCCGTGTGGCGGAGCCGTTCGATCGCTTCACGGATGTGCTCGATGACGGCGTCGTCTTCGGCCAGCGCACGCGAAGAAAGCAGGACGAGCCCCGCCAGCAGCACGACCAGGATGCGTCTCGACATTTCGATCTCCCCATGCAGGTTGCCCACGCGGCTGCGCACCGGCTAGGCTCACAGCTAAAGGCGTCCATGCCGGACGCCCCTTCCCTTTTGCCGGAGTATCGCCGTGACCCGACCCCAGCGACAACCCGTGCGCCACTGGCTCGCCCTGCTGCTGATCGGCCTCCTGCCCGTGGC
Source organism: Pseudomonadota bacterium (assembly GCA_039188505.1). Taxonomy (GTDB): domain Bacteria; phylum Pseudomonadota; class Gammaproteobacteria; order Xanthomonadales; family SZUA-38; genus JBCCZC01. Next base: position 2,761 of record JBCCZC010000119.1, read on the forward strand.
TCCAAACGCCGCCGAGATCCGCTGGTTCGAGCTGATCAGCGAGGATGCCGAGGCCTCGGTGGACTTCTACCGGGAGCTCTTCGGCTGGCGCATCGAACGCTCGCCCACCGGATCCCTCGTCGCCTACCTGGGCGACAAGCCCATTGCCGGCATCAGCCAGATCGAGGCAACGGACAATGACGTCCGGGAATCCCAGTGGTTTCCGTCCTTCAGCGTCCCCAACGCGACCCTGGCGGCCGATGCCGCGGAAAAGGCAGGCGCCGAGATCGTCGAAGGGCCGGCCTACGTGGACGGCTACGGCGACTACGCCGTGATCCGCGATCCTCAGGGGGCGATCATGATGCTCGCCAACATCGGCGCGGTGCCCGTCGCCGACAAAACGGCGGGCAACTGGGTCTGGGGCGAACTCTGGACGACCGATACGGACGGCTCGGCGCTCTTCTACCACGCGCTCTCCGAGCTCACGATGGCCTGGACGGACACGTCGGCCGGCGACAAGTATCTCGTCCTGATGCAGGGCGAGCAGTCGATCGGCGGTGTCGTCGAGGTTGAGGACCCAGAGTTTCCCACCCGGTGGGGCGGCTATATCGCCGTCGATGACCTGGAGGACACGGTCGAGAAGGCCCGGAAGCTCGGCGGCACGATCTTCGAGGAGGAGTTGAAGCCCTACCGCGTTGCCGTGCTGGCGGATCCCGCAGGCGCCGTCTTCTTCATCTATGAGCTCGACGCGGAGGACGCGTCATGAAGCGGCTTCGCCTGAGCATCGCCTTCGCCGTTGCCGCGCTCCTGACCGCCTCGTGCGGTGATCCCGGCAATGTCCGCGTCTCGACCGGCGTATCGGTCTATCACGGCTACGGCTACGGCCCGGGCTGGTACGGCGGCTGGCACCATCGGCCCTATCGCCCGAGACCGCCGCACGGTCCCGGCTATCGTCCGCCGAACCGCCCGGTTCAGCTGCCGACTACGCGCCCGGTGCCACGCCCAACACCAAGACCCATGCCCAGGGGCTGAGGCCTACCCCTCGACCTCAGGCTCCCGGGCCCGCCGCCTGAACTCGCTTGGCGTCACGCCCGTCCAGCGGCGGAAGGCGCGCGAGAACACCGCGGGATCGAGGTAGCCCACGCCGACGGCAATGTCCTGAATCGGGCGGTCGGTTTCGGCAAGCTCTTCCTCGGCGCGTTCTCGTCGCAGCGCCGCGAGCTCCCGCTGGATGGACGTTCCGTGGGCCTGGAGGTGGCGAGCGAGCGTCCGCGGCGTCATGCCGCACAACTCGGCAATACGCCGGGTGTTGAGATCGGGCACCCGCAGGTGCGGCCTGAGCGCCTGCCGCAGCGAATCGACGATGGTCGCCGCCGGCTTCTCCGGTGAAGGCCCCAGGTCCGGCGATGCGAGCCCAGGTCGGCTGGTATCCGTGGCCCAGGGGAGAAGCATCCACTCGACCGGGAAGATGAGGCTGAAGCCGTACGTGTCGGTGGATGCGACCTTGATGCCGAAATAGTTCGGCGGGACGACCTCGGGGTCGCAGAGCCGCGCAAGGACCCGGCTTCCGTCCCAGCGATCACCCACGGCCGGGCGGATGATCGACAGGAGGTAGGCGATGCCGAAGCCGTCGTTGTGGCGCGGCTGCAGCCCGCCATCCGATACGCGGCGCTCGCCGAAGGTCACGCGTTCACCCTGGGTCTCGAGCACGAAGTGGACCGAGCTCGCATCCCTCGCCGCCGCGATGGTGAATCGCAGGAGCAGATCGCCGACGCTATGGGCCGCGGCCGCGGCTTCGGTCAATGGCGACCAGGACCAGGGGTCCAGCTTCTCGCCGACGTGAACACCGAAATGCGGGTCGCCGGACGCGGTGGCGAGGTCCTCGACGAGGTGGTACATCGTCGACGCGGGAACGAACATCTCGCTGTCGCTCAGCGCATCCGGCGCGAGGTTATGGCGCGCAAAAACGGGGGCGATCGTGCGATCAGCGCGCTCGAGCGCCTCCACGAGCGGCAACACGAGGTTGAGCCGCACAAGCGGGAGATGGGAACGCGGGGACTTTCTGGATGTGCTCATGGGCGCTACAGGGATTCCGGGGATCGCCGAAATCCTAGGCAGTTCACGCCATCCCATCTTGACATTTTCGGCCACAGACTAGCCACTAGGCCGCAGATGGTCGATACCCGCTCGAGCTACAGAGCTGCTCGTGGCCAATAGGCAACCGATCCCACCACGTCGAACTCGAACGGGACCTCAAACCCGTCTCGAGCGGCCCTGCGTGATTGTCGGCCCCGGCTCGGCGAGATGCCGATATCGCTCAGCGGCCATTGCCAACGGGCACGGCCTGTCGCACCCGTGGCCGCGCCGCTTGTCGCGGGGGCAAGAACCGGACCGCTGGATGGCGGCCCGCCGTTTGGCTCCTCCGAGTTGCCGCCGACCCGCAGAACCGCGACCGCGACGACTTCGGTGAAGACCACGATCCCGACATCGCCGACGGACACACCGTCGAACTTCTCTTGGGCGTGGCCTTGGGCTCGTCCGTATAGAGCCCGGCTGGCACCGAGTGCGTGTAGACGAAGGGCACGCCCGGGTAATTCCCTTCCATGTAGTCCATGGCGTCGTTCGCCGTCTTTGAACCCGTATGGCTGAGATCGAGCAGGATGCCGAAGCGCACCAGCTCGTCGATCACCTGGCGGCCCCAGTCGGTGAGGCCGATGTCGTTTCCGTTGTAAGCAGCAAGCTGTCCGGAACCGGTTCTGAAGGTGTCGTTGTAGGCGAGGATCATGCGCTTGATCCCCATGTCCTTGAGCAGCGCCATCTTCTTGAGGTCGTCATTCAGGATCGTGGCGGTCTGACTGTTCCAGATAACGGCCGTCTTGCCCTGGATATGTGCGGCCTCGATATCGCGGGTGCTGTGGACGATCTGGAACTTGTCAGGCTGCGCGGCCATGGCGGCCCGGAAGTGATAATGCTGCTCTTGCAGGACCTCGAAATTCATGTCCGCAGCCGCCAACGTCATCTCGTGGCCAGTGATCCCATTGTCACGGGCGAGCTGGAAGTAATCGTGGAGCTGCTCGTAGTCCGTCCAGCCCGTGCCGTAGGGGCTGGCGAGCATGCCGATCACGATCGTGTCGTGGACGAACTGCTTGGCCTCGTCAGAAGCCGGCCAGGTCTTGCTCTCCACGCTGGCGATGGACGCACTGCTGATCATGACGCTCGCCGCCAGGACAGAGTTGCGCAATTTCATGTTCAGACTCCGGGATCCCGATAAAAGGCCCGAGGATAGCCGGTCGCCGCTTCCGTTGGGAGCCGGTGCCGCGAGACTGCATCGACAGTCTCGGATCCTGCGAATGGACTGCTATCCTCGAGTCATTCGGAAGCAAGAAAGCACACCTCATGGCACCAAGAACGACGCCGCCGGGCTTGCGCATGCAGTCTCGGGAGATCACCAGAATCGTCGCCCTCTCCGGCTGCCTCCTGCTGTCCGCCTGCGCGTCTGTGGTCAGGACCCCGCTGCCGGAGGAACTGCATGAGGATGTGACCGTTCTCGGGCGCGAAGACCTGCGCCACTGGGGCGACGGACGCGAGGTTCGGATCCTCCCTGGCATTACTTCGCTCGAGGAACTCGAGGAGAAATATGGCGGCATCATGAACCAGGAGCACAACTACCTGGTCATCTCGGGAGGCGGCGCCAACGGCGCCTACGGAGCCGGCGTTCTGAAGGCGTGGACCGATCTTGGCACCCGACCCGAGTTCACGGCCGTAACCGGCGTCAGCACCGGTGCGCTGACAGCGCCTTTTGCCTTCCTGGGCAGCGACTACGACGACGAGCTGGAGCTCGTCTACACCACGCTCGATACGACACGCATCATCGATACGCGCAACGTGTTCTCCATCTTCGGTGCCGATTCCATCGTCGATACGACGCCGCTGTCGCTGCTGCTCGAGGAAATGGTCGACGACGAGATGATCGCGGCAATCGCCCGCGAGCATCAGCGCGGCCGGACGCTGTCGGTCGGAACGACCAACATGGACGCCGGACGTCCGGTTGTCTGGAACCTGACGCGAATCGCCGCATCCGGACACCCCGACGCCCCGGCGCTGATCCGCGATGCGCTGCTTGCATCGGCGTCGATCCCGGGCGCCTTTCCGCCGGTGTACATCGAGGTCGAGGCCAGCGATGGCAATACCTACGACGAGATGCACGCCGATGGCGGGGTGACCTCGCAGATGTATTTCTACCCCGCAGGCGTCGATTGGGGCGACGTCGAGGCGTTGCTCGGGGTCCAGGGCAAGCCCACGATCTGGGTCATCCGCAACGCGTACGTCCGCCCGCGCTACAAGATCGTCCAGCCCCGGCTGATCCCGATCGCCGGCCACACGATCGACTCGCTGATCCGTACCCAGGGCATCGGCGACTTCTTCCGCATCTCCACACTGGCCGATCGCGACGGTCTCGATCTCGAGGCCACCTGGATCCCCGACGAGGCCCACGAGGCCGTCGGCGTCGAGCCCGATCAGGCCTTCGACCCGAAGTACATGAAAGCGCTGTTCGAGTTCGGCTACCGCCGCACGCTGGAGGGCCTGACCTGGCAGGACTTCTCGGAGATGATCGAGGAAGCCAAGGGCGTGGAGTTCGACGACGACTGATCGGAAACCGCGCGATACCGCGCGTATTCGCCCACACAACGACGGAAGGCCTGCTTTGCTAGCATTGCATGCATTGAATGCAACTGGTGGCGCCCATGGCGATGATGACGATCCGGAACCTCGACGACGAGCTGAAGGCGAAGCTACGCATCCGCGCGGCCACCAACGGGCGCTCAATGGAGGAAGAAGTGCGGGAAATCCTGCGGGTTGCCCTGATGAACTCGGCGTCGGACAAGGCGAGCGTCGCCGATGCGATCAGAGACCGCATGGAGCCGCTGGGCGGAGTCGTGCTCGAAGCCCTGCCCAGGGAGCCGGTGCGTGATCCGCCCGACCTCGACTGATGCTGATCTTCGACACCAACGTCATCTCGGAACTCATGCGCCCGGCCCCCGACCCGACCGTCCTCGGCTGGGCGCGCTCGGTCCCGTCAACGATGAGCTACACGACCACGGTGTCGGAGGCAGAAATTCGCTACGGCCTCGCGCTTCTCTCGGACGGCGCACGCAAGCGTCGACTGGAAAGCGAAGTCGACGGGATCTTCGCCGAGGATTTCGAAGGTCGGGTGCTGGCCTTCGGGCGCGAAGCGGCTATGCATTTCGGGTTGCTGTGTGCCGCGAGGCAGCGTAGCGGCCGCCCGCTAGCGATCGCGGACGCAATGATCGCCGGCATCGCGTCGGCGTATGGCTCCTCGATCGCGACGAGAAACGTTGCCGACTTCGAGAACCTCGGGATCGACGTCCACGATCCCTGGGCCAGCTGAACCCGCCAGGTTCGGGACAGGATCGGCCAGGGGGCCGCCAGCAACGAAAACGCCCGGCACGAAGGCCGGGCGTTCTCGTTCAGTTTGTCGCTAGCAGCGGCCAGGCTTCAGACCTGGCGGCGGCGGAAGCCCAGGAACAGGCCGAGGGCCAGCAGACCTGCGCCGATGGCCTTCACGAGCGGCGCATTCGACGCCGTCTTCGGCAGCATCGGTTCCGGCGCCGGCTCCTCCGGCGGCTCCTCGACCACCATCGCGAGCTCGACCATGCCCGGGTCTTCCTCGTTCAGAGATGCGAATTCCCAGCGGTCGCTCGGGACGTAGACGTTGATCGGCTGGCGCGGATAGAGGTCGCTCCAATCCTTCTGCTCGCCGTCCACCCAGACGCGCATTTCGCTCTGCGGCTTGAACGAGTGGCGGACCATGTCGCCGTCGGTCTCCTCGATCGCCACGGTCAGGGCGCCGTTGTTGTGCTGCTTGAAGAAGACTGCGCTCATCTTCACGAAATCGCGGCCTTCGTGCGTGATGACCTCACGGCAGGCCTCTGCCGCGGCCGGGTACGCCTCGAGCGCAGCGGCACTCCAAACGACGTCGTCGCAGGTCTTCTGCTGGGCCTGGGCGGAGCCCGCGGCGCCAACGACAATGGCCAACGCGAGGGCGGATTTTAGGGACTTCTTCATGACTTCTCTCCTTGGACCTCTGAGGTGTGACGGCTAAGCAACCCCACGCCGTCATCCGTGGGTTCGTCGCGGAGCGATTCTGAGAGCGCTCCGTCTTCCGCAACCAGCACTCCCTTCACGATGAAGCGCTGGGGGGCAGAACCGATGAAATTGAACGGGTAGCATGTCACCAGCGTGATCGTCGCCTCGCTGGTCGGCGCCAGGACGCTGACTTCCGTTGGCTCGACGACGAAGGTCTCGGTGACCTCGTAGGTGAATTCCCGCCCCTGCCGGCCCACCACGCGCAGCGCGTGTCCTCGCTCGATGTGCCGCAATGGGCGGAAGTACGTATCGCGGTGTGCGGCCAGGCCAAAGTTCCCGGCGACACCGGGAGCCCCGGTGTTCTCGATGTGGCCTGCTCCGGCGTCCAGCGCTCGGTCCGAAGTACCCGCGAGCACGGGGATCGGCTCGTCGCTGCCCGGGAGAAACAGCAGGGCGGTAGCGGGGGTCGGTGCCGGGTCGGCGGACTCGGTCGGGGTGGCCGGCTCGCCGGACGGCAGCTCGTCAAGGGCGGAGAGTGCGTCGGGCCTCGCCACGGCGGCCTCAGCGACAAAGGCGTCGACCGCCGCGTCGCTGGCTCGGCCGGCAGAGAGGTCCAGAAAATACTGGCCGCCCAGGAACAAGGCTCCGGTAGCGGCAAGGACCCACGGTACGGCTGCCCCGAGGAACCGCGTGAGTTTTCGAACTGGCTGCCCCAAGAAGACTCGCCGGCCCGGTTACTTCAGTTCGAGCTGGGTGTCTTTCCGGTCGGCGAGGAAGTCCTGGATGTCTTCCCGTGCGCGCTCCCAGCTGCGCTTGATGTCCCGGAACGTGTTGTACTTCTCGACGGTGCCCTCTCGATAGACGATCTGCTGATCATCCAGATTGAAGACGAGCGAAACTGCGAGGGGCCCGTTCTGCTCGACGAGATCGTTGAACTCCCGGCGCTCGATACTCATGATGTCTTTCGTGCCGCCGCCCGGCATCGTCGCAACGCCGTTCGACGACAGCTGTCGCACCTGAGAAACGTTGTAGATGCTGTTCTTGTAGACGATCGTCTTGTCGGTCGAGTAGCTCTTGCTGCCGCAAGCCTGCATCAGCAGGGCGACCATTCCGATGACTGCCAGTTGCGCGATTCGTGACTTCATGGCTTCCCCTTGGCGCGGACAACGAGTTCTTCGCAGAGACGAGAGAATAGCAGCCCCCTTGTCCTGTGGCATCTCGGTTCAGCTCGCCCGCCGCAGCACGCGCGGCGGGAAGGGCGCCGCCGCGAACGCAGGCTCCGCGACTCTGCACCTGCAACCGTCACCAGAGTGCGTCTGGTCGGGAGAAGGAACGACTCGCACCGGATTCATCCGCGGCGTACTCGAGCCTCGATGCGACACCGATTTGATCGAGGACGGCGAGGCGGACATGATCTCACCAAAGGCCTCCGGGCATTAGGCACGGACCGTCGCACTGAGGGCACCCGATCGCCCCGTCATGCGCGGTCGCACCGGTGGGCCAAACGGGGCGAGCGGTGCTGATGCCCCAGTGAACGGAAGGAAGGGAGAAGCAATGAGACGAAGACAAGGTACGGCGATACCACTGCTGATACTGCTGCTGGCGGCCGGCGCCACGCAGGCCGAGCATCATCCCTACAACGATCGCGCCGCCCGCGACGATCGTTACTACGACCAGCAGCCCACCGCCGCGGACTGCGACATCATCGCCAAGCGCGCGTCGCGAGACGCGGGCGGTCTGGGCGACGGCCGGGTGGCCCGCGGCGGTGCGCGAGGCGCCATTGTTGGCGGCATCCTCGGCGGTCGCAAGGGTGCCAAGCGGGGCGCAGCCCTCGGCGCGATTGCCGGCGGCGCTCGCCGCGCGGCGGCGCGAAACAACAGCTACGAACGCGTTTTCGACGACTGCATGCGCGGTCGCTCACGCTACTGAATCGAGAGGAATCCGGAATGAAACAGTTCAAGCAGCTCCTCGCAGCCTTCGCGCTGTCCTTCGCGGTGATCGGAGCCACCCAGGCCGACGGCCACATGGCCGACATCGAGGCCTTCAAGTGCCGCGATCTGCTGGTCGCCGGCGGCGACGAGCGCGATCTCGCCGTGATGTTTCTCCAGGGCTATTTCGTCGGCAAGAGCGGTGAGACCGTGTTCGACCGTGACGTGCTGGCGGCCGCAACCGACCGCTTCCTCGAGATGTGCGTGGACGCCCCGGACGAGAAAGCCGTCGACGTCATGGGCAAGGCCCTGAAGGCCGCCGCCGAAGGCTGATTCTCCAGGCCCCGGCGACCGTGGCAACCCGCCGACTCCGACCGCTCCTGTGGCTGTTGCTCGTGGCGGCGGTGGTCGCCGTGGCGAGCTGGGGACTCTACGCCGTCTCTCGTCCCGCACCGGGAAGTGCTCCCGCGGGCGATCAGTTCGACGTCGGCGTCCTCTTCGTGACCAATCGGGGCCACGATCCGACTGCCCGTCCGGCGGCGCGCTTCGACGGCAGCCGCGGCGAACTGCGCTTCGGCCGCTGTGACGTCCGCTTCAGCCCCATTCCGATGGCGAACGATCTGGCCGCGCGCGCGCCGTTCTTCGTGCCAACCGATATCCGGGACGTGGTCGACGTGACCCTGCTGACGCCCGATGACTTCGGCGCGGCCATCGGTCGCGCCGATGCCGGGCCCGAGGCGCTGCCGATCGTGCTCTACGTGCACGGCTACTCCTACGGCTTTGCGCGCACCTGTCGCATGGGCGCGGAGCTGCAGCGGATGCTGGACGACCGGGCACGCGTCGTCATGTTCAGCTGGCCGTCGGACGCCAACCCGGCGGACTACGTCGCGGACCAGGTCGACGTCGAATGGAGCGTACCGGATCTGGCCGGCGTCATCGCGAGCCTTCGCCAGCGCTTCGGCACAGCGCAGGTGCGCGTACTCGCGCATTCCCTCGGGTCGCGCGGAACGCTATTCGCCCTGCAGCGCATGGCGGCCACCGGCGAGGACCTGCCGCTGATCGATCACCTGGTGCTGCTTGCTCCCGACTTCGATGCAGGCACCTTTTCCCGCAACATCGAAGACATCCGGCCCCTCGCCGACAAGATGACGCTCTACGCGTCCGAAAACGACGCGCCACTGGTGGTCTCGGCGACCCTCCACGGCCATCCCCGCCTCGGCCAGGCGGGAGAGACGCTGCTGGTGCTGCCCGGCATGACGACCATCGACGTCACCGACCTCGGTCGCTATCACCCCAGCGGGCACGAGTATTTCTACTATCATCCGGTGGTCGCCGCCGATCTGAGCGCGCTGCTGACGACCGCGCCGGCGCCAGCGGATCGACCGAACACGGCCGAACGGCGTCAAGGTGATCAGGTCTACTGGATCCTCGAGAAGTGAGGCGATCGATGAAGAAGCTCAAGACCATCCTGATGCTGGTCGGGGCCATGGTGATCGGGGGCGCACTCTGGGACATCCTCGGCCCCACGGATATGCGGGAGTCTCCGCTCGTCGAGCGCGTGAGCCAGCGCGAGCCCGAGCAGCGGCGCACGATCAGTGCGGAAGGCCTGCTGAGGTGGGGACTTGATCCGACCCCGGTCGCCGTGATTCACACCCCGACTGACATGCTGCCGAACGGTCTCGCTGCCTCGATGATTCCGGTCATCGTCGACTGGCGAAATTCCAGCCTTACCGGCGACGCGCCGGCACTGCGAGTGCGCAACGTCAACATCGGCGGGAATCCGGTGACCGGCGACAACGTGCTGGCCACCGTCCAGGTGCCGCTCCGCGGCATTGCGGACGTGCAGTGGTGCCTCACGCTCGACCGCACGGGGGGACGGGATCGGGTCATGGGGCACTCGCAGCTGCGGTTCGTGTTCGATCATGAGCACCGGCCCTTCATCCCGGGCATCCAGGACATCGCGATGGGCATTGATCCGCACCTGGACGACCTGATCGTGAGCTGGGAGGCCTGGCGGCCGCCACAGACCAGCTGGGACGCGGTCGCGGGTCTCGACCCCGAAACCTACTCGCTCACGGTCCGCGCCTACGCCGGAGCACAGCGCTTTCTCAATGACGCCCTGCGCGGCAACCCGTGGGTCTGCTACCCGCTGGACCTTCCGCGGCCGGAAGACGCCTACGGCACGCTCCTCGGCATCAGCCTGGCCTTCGGTGACAGCTTCATGCGCCGGGTCATCCACGAGATGGTCGAGAACGGTGAGCTGGTCTTCACCGACGGCACCGATCCGCTCCAGCTCGCCGACGCGGAAATCGCGCAGCTCCAGGGTGTGTTCTCGCAGACCGCGATACCCGACGACCCCATGAAGGAGCTGCTTGGACAGGAGGATCTGTCGTACCAGCTGATGACCCGCTCCTGCGTCACCCTGTCGATGATGGCGATCCAGTGGACGCTGGATCGGGTCCACGACCGCTTCGAGCTCGGCCCACCTGTCTCGATCCAGATCATCCCGGACGGCCTGCCCGCGTCGCTCCGGAGCCTTTCGGCCGAAGACCGAAGCGGAATGCTCATGAAGCTACCCGGAACGCTGTGGTTCGTGATGCAGAACCAATCGGTGATTCCGGGCAACGCGTGGCGAATCCTCGAGGACGCCGGGGTCCTCCGTCAGGACGAGGCGGGCAAGACCGTGTCCTACTACTACCGCATCGACCAGGTGACGCCGTACGGGCGGCTACGCGACAACGTGATGTAGCTGCGCCGTCGCCTAGGGGCCCTCTTCGAGCGTGACGTCCGCTACATTCGGATTGCACTGGGTTCCGAGGTAGTCGTCGATGAGATCGGACTTGACCGTCCAGCCCGTCTCACCGAGGCCCTCGCGGGCGTTGTCCGACACGCCGCCGAGCAGCCAGAGGTAGCGGTCACCGGACAGGCCGGACGCCTTGAGCTTGCCGTCGAACGACTGCATCAGCCCTTCGAGGTCCTCGGTCCAGATCACGTAATCGGTCGCCGCAGCTGCAACGATGCTGCCATCCTTCGCCTGCGCCACGACCTGGTCGTCGCCGAGGGACACGAAGGTACGGATGGGCCGCTCCGCGTGCACCTGCGCATACATCTGCGTCTGCACCTGGCGGTCGAAGCCCTCATCGAAGCTCGCGGCATTCGCGGCGCGGCGGAGCATGTGCTGCCGGCCCTCGAC
>JBCCZC010000120.1:0-13948 GCA_039188505.1 Pseudomonadota bacterium
CACGAGTGATTGATTGGATTCATCAGCACAAGGAGAAGGCCTTCTCCGTTCTCGGGAACATCATCGTCGGATATGTCCTGGTCACGAACGTGATCCTTGGCATTGAGACACCCGGTGCTTGGGGGACAGGACTCAAGGTGCTCTGCATGTTGATGTTCATCGCGATGGTTGTTGTTTCGGTCTCAGAGACGATTCGCTGGCGCCGGCTTCGGCTGATCTCGGCGAAGGCACATCGGGAATTCGAAGACCAGGTGCGTGTGCTGGAGCAGCAGGCCAACGCTGAGCGTTCCGATGGTCCTGCGACCTAATCTGGCGCTGGGCTCAATATTGTCGCTACGCCCCGGCCTCCGCGCTCCATTGCAAGTTTGCTTGACCGCGAGGACTACACGATGAACATCGAGCTCAAGACCGTCGCGGTTTTCGGCATAGCCATCAGCAGCATTGCCTTCGCTCGAGTGCTCTGGCGGGCAAGGCCATTTCTTGCCCAGGTGGCGGCTGCAGCCTGTGCTCTGATCGTGGCCGGACTTCTTGTTGACAACTTCGGCCAGCCTGGCGTGCATTCTCCGAATCAAACCCATTCCTGGCCATTCGATTCCTGGGCCCAATTGGCGATCGCGATCGGCGGCATTATCGTGTCAATTTGCGGCCTTCGCGCGGCTTGGTTGATCGCCCAGACCGGGCGTGATGCCTGATTCGTAGTTGCAGCAGCCCAACCTGCAAAGCGAATTTCCTGTGGCCGTTTGGAGCTAGAACAATCAACTGGGACGCTGCCGGAGCCATCGGCGAGATCATCGGCGCCATCGCGGTCGTCATCACGTTGGGTTATCTCGTCAGGCAGCAGGCGCAGACGAACCGGATCGCAAGAGCCGATCTCCAGCGTGGCATCTTCTACCGCGCCGCGTTGAATCACGACGTCGCGCTCTCCAATAACGACGCCACGGACTTCCTCGTGACGCTTCGCAACAAGCCGTACGAGGCGCTCAAGGAACAGGAAATCGTGAAGCTGGAGGCCTACGTGTTCAGGCACATGAACCTCTATGGATCGGTTCAGACCTCCTTCGATCAGGGATTGCTGCCCAGGGAAATGCTGGAGATCTACAAGAACATCCAGGCCGAGCTCGACAGATATCCGGCGTTGAGCACGAAGTTTGTGGAGATCTACTGCGGATACGACGAGATCCGGGCGTGGGAGATCTTCGAGCCGGTCAGAGCGAAAATCGAGACCACCTGACGGGAGCCGGAGCGCGCGGGACGCCACTTGGCCCGCTGAAGTCCGCGCCTGGACACCCCGCAAGGGACCGAACGACCGACACTCCCCGGATCACCATGGAGAACATCGGTCCGGATCGGCTCCCCCGATAAGCGTCCTGATGGTCTCTCCACGGCGCACCCAAGTATGATCGTCCGCTCCGCCTCCATCGGCGGCGAAGCAAAGGATCTTCCATGCGAACTCCGCTTTTATTCATGGCGCTGTTGTGCCACGGCGTCACGGCCCTCGCTGGCACGCTGACGGGAACCGTCACCCGGACCGCCGACGGAACGCCCGTCGAAGGCCTGCAGATCGTGGTCTTCGACGCGGGTAGCGTCGAGGTGGCCCGGATCAACACCGACGGCTCAGGTGTGTACGCGGCGAATGATCTCACCGAAGGCGGCTACTTCGTTCGCACAGCGAATGCCGGTGACTTCGATCTGATCAATGAGCTACACCGCGATATTCCCTGCCCCGAGGATTGCGTGATTCCCTCCGGCGAGCGGGTCAACGTTCCCGATGGCGGGGCGACCATCGTCGATTTCTCGCTCGAGAAGGGTGCATCGATCTCGGGACGTCTGACGCGTGCGGACACGGGGGATCCGATTGTCGACACGTTTGTCGGGGTCCAGCAGTTCGTGGGTGACGAGCTGATTCCCTTCGGGCAGGGATTCGTCGATGAGGACGGCAACTACCGCGTCGGTGGTCTGCTCCCGGGCGACAACTACATCCTGGTGTCTCCGATGCTGGCTAACGTGGTGTTCGTTCCCCAGCTGTTCGATGGCGTCCAGTGTCCCTGCCGGCTCTCGGACGGCGATCGCATCAGCCTCGCAGATGGCGAGGATCGGACGGGCGTCGACTTTGTCCATGAGGTATCGAACCTGTCGATCAGCGGACGTATTACGGCCAACGGCGAACCGATCGAGAACCTCCTGGTGACGGCCGAGCTGCTGGGGCTCCCGCAGGGCGGGGTCGAGACGATCAACGGCCAGGGCCAGCCGACCGATGCTGACGGCAATTACACCCTGCTCGGGCTGGTGCCTGGCGACTACACCGTTCGGACCGTCAACGCCGGCGAATTCGGTTTGGGTGACGAGTTCTACGACAACTTCCCCGGCACCGCCGATCGGGAGGACGTCACCGTGGTCTCCATCGACGAGGCGAACAACGCCGCGACCGGTATCGATTTCGAGCTTGAAAGCGGCGGCTCCATCTCCGGTCGGGTGACGCGCTCGGACACCGGGGCAGGGGTTTCGAGTCTCGTCATCGCGCGGGACGAGAGCGGCACGGAGTTTGCCGGTGTCGAAAGTGCGCCGGGTGTCTATCGGATCTCCGGCTTGCCACCCGGGACCTACACGGCGCGGACCTTCAGCGCCAATCAGCAATCGGACCTCATTCCCGAGCTGTTCGACGATATCCAGTGCGCCAACGAACAGTGCGGCGGACAGGCGGGCACGCCCATCATCGTCGGTGAGAACCAGGACGTCGTCGGCATCGACTTCGCGCTCGATCCCGGCGCCACCATCCGCGGCACCATCGTCTCCGAGGAGACCGGCGATCCGCTGCCGGGCCTCGTGGCAACGGTGTTCGACAGCACCGGTGTCTCGGTGAACCTGGCGTTCGTGGACATCGCCGGCAACTTCGCCGTGCGTGGTCTCGTCCCCGGGGACTACCGACTGGTCGTGGAGCGGGCGGGCGCGTTCGGCAAACTCAACGAGGCCTTCGACGATGTCCTCTGCGTCGGCATCTGCGATCCGCTGCAGGGCGACCTCATCACCGTTACCGGCAGCGAGATCGTCGACGTGCTGTTCGAGCTTGGTGACTATCCGAGATTCACTGCGGACGCGCCGGAGGAACTGGATCGTCTGGGTGCCGCGCTGGCGGTCGACGGCGACCAGCTGGTCATCGGCATTCCCGGTGACGATGAGGCCGGCGAGGATGCGGGCGCTGCGCTGGTCTTCCAGCGCACCGGCGGCGCGTTCGGGGAGCCGGTGAAGATCTTCGCGGAGAATCCCCTGCCGGGAGAGCGCTTCGGTGCATCGGTCGACCTCGAGGACGGCATCCTCGTCGTGGGGGCACCCGGGATCGCGGTGGTTCCGAAAGGCGCATCGGCGCCGGACAAGACCGCTGCCGTCTTCCGCCTGACGGGCCAATCGCCCGAGCCGCTGGCAACGCTGATCGCGAGCAACCTGGCCAACCCGGCGGAGTCCGGCTTCGGGGCCAGCGTGTCGATCGACGGCAGTCTGATCGTCATCGGCGCGCCGGGCGGCCAGAAGGAAGATTCGGACCTGGCGGGCGAGCCCTCGGGCCAGGCCAGCGGCGCCGCGGTCGTCTTCGTGCCGGATGCGCAGGCGACTTCCTGGTCCGCGCAGGCGGTGCTGGCGGACCCCGAGGGTCAGGCCGGTGACGAATTCGGCTCGGCCGTCAGCGTCTCGAATGGACGCGCGGCCGTGGGCGCGCCCGCTCAGCTGAGCCCCGAGGCCCTCGGCACGGGCCTGGTCCAGGTCTTCGAAAACCTGGGAACGGGCGCCGCGATCGGCAATATCGGCAAGTTCGGCCCCGACGATCCGGCGAACGCGGACGAGTTCGGCGCTGCCGTGGCCTTCGAGGGCGAGCGGTTGATCATCGGTGCGCCGGGAGCGATGTCGGACGACGTCGAGACCGGTGCGGCCTACCTGTTCAGCTTCGACGGTGACGCCTTCTCCCAGCTGGCCCAGTTCGCACCGTTCGACCCGCTGCAGAATGACCTCGGCGGTGATCCCCTGCTGCTCGGTCGGGACGAAGGGCGTTTCGGCGCTTCGGTGGCGCTGGCCGACGACGTTGTTCTGGTCGGGGCGTTGATGGAAGACAGCACCGTGTCGCAGTCGGGCGCGGCCTATGTCTTCGCGCCGACGCCGGCGTCCGCCGTACCCGTCCTGACGGACCGCATCGTGTCGACGACGCCCGCCAGCGGGGACGCGCTCGGCACCGCCGTGGCCTTCGACGGCGCGACGCTCGCCGTCGGCGTGCCCGGGGCGGACGCCGATGGCGCGGTCGCCGGCGGGGCCGTGCTCAACGTGACGGCCGCTGAGCTCGGCGAAGTGGTGTTTTCCGATGGATTCGAGCCCCAGCGCTGACCGATCCGGGGCGAGCGGCTGTCGGGTCCGATCACCGTTGCTGCTATCGATGAATCGCCCGGACGCTCATGGCGGCTCGAGGTCTACCCACTCAGCCCGCATGGCCTTGCGCTGGTCCGACCAGGCGTCGACGGCGAAAGCCAGCAAGATACCGACCGATAGGACGAGGCTCTCTAGCGCAAGCCGCCCCCAGGCGGTCCGCCTTGCGCCTCGCCGCGGCGGCGTTGCTTAGGAAGTGACTGGTGTCCGGTCACTCCTATCCGTGTCCTCCAGGGACACTTGACGCGCCTGCGGCGCGCAGCTGGGCTTGGAGATTAGTCAAATCTGCGAATGGCCAGTGCCATGAACGTTCGAGAAGCAGTTATCGACGACGCCGAGGCAATGAGCGAGGTGCTTCAGGAGATCGTGGCGAAGACGGGTCGGCAACGGCGTACTGAGCCTTCCTTTCTCATCTCCAACTACATTGATCACCCGGAAGGTATTCGATGCACAGTTGCTGTGGACGAACAGAATGATCTGATCGGCTTCCAATCACTGATTCGGTCATGGCCCGACAACCCCTACGATGTACCGCTTGGCTGGGGCATTATCGGCACTCACATCAGCCCGCGCGCGCATCGAAAAGGCGTAGGAACTGCGCTCTTCGCGGCCACGAGAGTTGCGGCAGAAGCGGCAGGTTTGCTCAGTGTCGACGCGTATATTGGTCGCGATAATCCGGGCGCACTCCGCTTTTACGAAGCGCTGGGTTTCCGGAAGTATCGCGAAAAAGAAGACGTTGTTCAGAAGGCTTACAAAGTCGGGAATGGCGAACTTCACCGCGCAAAGAGTTAGAGCCGGTAGTCGTCAATCCACGCTAGGCAGACCGGCCGCGGAGGTCGCTACGTGCCCATCCCTTGCTCGAGCGCTGCTCGATGGGCCGCGCAGATCGCGCTTGAATCGCCGTCCCGCAGCCACGTCTCGAAGGCTTCGCGCCGTGCCTCGAGAGCCTGCTCGAGGTCAGTCAGGTTGACCGAGAGATCGCGCGCCTGAGCCTGAAATTCGGCGAAGCGTTGGTCCCCACAGCGGAGTTCGAGCCAGAGTTCGATGGAACCCTGGGCCTGGCCGGAATCCTGCCGGCTACGGCCGATCGCGAGTTCGATCGATTGACTGCGGGGCACCACGAAGCAGTGATCTGGCTGGAGTCGCAGCAAGAACCAGTCGCGCGACCAGAAGCGTCCGAGCCGCCATTGACCGGCTTCGATTTCCCGGGCAAAGGTCCGTTCGCCGATTCGTAGGCGCTGGAACAACCACGCCGCGATTGCGCCGGAAATGGCGGCAGCTCCGCCGAGCGTTGTGATCAGATCAAGCGGCCCGCCCACCAGCATCATGCCGAGCGCGCCGACGACGAGCAGCATCGAGATCACGAGCCAGGACCAGGCCGCCGTGCGGGTCCGTGTCGGGCGGTGGGCGACGAAAGCGACCGCCTCGGGCAGGGGCTCGGAAGGGTTGACCCAATGACGGCAGGCGGGCGAAATCTCGTGATCGCCGACGGCGGTCTGAAATGCCGGAATGGAATCGCTCACATCGGATCGCTCCAGATGAAGGTTGACGAGATTGTCGACGCAGACAATCGCCAGCACAATCGATTCGGCCATTCGTCGAGGGCCTTGCCAGACTGCGGCCCAGCCCCGAAGCTTGGGTCGGCGCTAGCTCAAGGTGAAGGCGCACTCTTTTTCGGCTCGCGCGACCGGCATCGTTGTGCTCCAAGGGCACTGACAAGAATGCCTTGCGCACTTTACCCATCGCCTTGCTCGCCACCTCTCTTCCCGCCTCGTCGGAAAGCAGGTATCCCAAATGCAACAGCCGCAAGAACGCAGGCACCGACAAGGACGACTCTAACGGCACGCCGGGCGCGAGGAAATGACATGACGAAGAAACGCAGCGTTGTAGTGGCCGGCATCGCCTCCCTCCTCGCGCCGACGGTTGGCCATGTGTATGTTGGTCGCCCCTTCCGCGGCATCGTGATCCTTGGTGCAGCCCTGCTGGCACCGCTTGTGCTCGGTCATGCCGGCGCCGCCCGTTCCGTCGGGCTGTTTTATGCGATGCAGGCTCTCTACCTGGGGCTGTTCGCCTTTCTCATCGTCGATTGCTGCCTCATCGCAAGACGCGCAGTCGACTATCGGCTGAAGCCCCACAATCGAGGCCTCGTCTATATCCTGGTCGCCGCGGGCATCTACGTCGGCTTGGGAGCACTGGCCGAGTTTCGCGGATCGCTTTACGGCTTCGACTCGCACCGCATACCGGCGTCGAGCATGACGCCGACGCTGTCGCCCGGTGACTATGTCGCGACAGATACCCGGATGGCGGGGGCCGGCTACGTGCCGGAACGAGGCACCGTCGTAGTTTTCGAGTTTCCCCGTGATCGATCATTGCTCTACGTAAAACGAGTCGCCGGGCTCCCTGGCGAAACGATTGCGATCGTCGACGGTGTCCTCTTCATCGACGGGGCGCCGCTGCCAGCAGGCTTGACGACGCAGGTATCAACGCCAGACGCCCGCTCACAGAACTTCCCTCCGACAGCCGTACCGGAGGGTGCGGTTTTCGTGCTCGGCGATGACCGCGGCAACAGCTATGACAGTCGATTCTGGGGCCCGGTCCCGCTGAGCCACATCCGCGGTGAGGTAACCCTGATCTGGTACTCACCCGTACCGGGCAGAACGGGAAGCGAGGTTCGTTAGGAAGTGGCTGTTTCCGAAGCTAGACTGCCTTGGCTTTCGGAGTCATCGGGACAGCAACGATGATGCGGATACTGACTCTTCTGGGTGGCGCAGTCGCGATAGCGCTCGCGGCCGGGCTCTGGGTCTGGAACACCCATCAGGGCCAGGATTGGCTACTCGAGAAGGCGGCCGCCGCGAGGCTTCGTCAGCAGTTCGCTCAGAACCAACCCTTCGATGGGCTGAAGGTGTTCATGTGCGGCACCTCTTCGCCGATCCCCTCGGCCAGGCGGGCCCAGGCCTGCGTGGCGGTTCTCGCCGGAGAAAGGCTCTACCTCGTTGATGCAGGAGCCGGCTCGGTGAACACGCTCATGCTCGCGGGCATTGCACTCGAGCGCCTCGATGCCGTCCTGTTGACCCACTTCCATTCGGACCACGTCGCGGCGCTTCCCGACGTCAACCTGAATTCCTGGGTGGCGGGCCGACCGGAGCCGCTGCTGGTCTACGGGCCCGCGGGCGTCGACGACGTGGTGGCGGGCTTCAATACCGCCTACCAGCTCGATCGCGAGTATCGAGTCGCCCACCACGGGTTCCAGCTGCTGCCGCCCGAGGTCGGCAAGATGCAGGCAAGGACGATCCCGACGGCCGGCATGCTCGAGCTGGGGGATCTGACGATCACCGTGTTCCCGGTCGATCACGCGCCCGTTGTTCCCGCGGTCGGCTATCGCTTCGACTACCGGGGAAGATCGGTTGTGGTGAGCGGCGACTCGACGGTCACACCCACGCTGGTCGAAGCCGCGACCGGCGCGGACTTGCTGCTGCAGGATGCCCTATCGCTGCCGATCATCCAGGCGATGGAGAAGGCGGCCGGCGGAACGAGGCTCGAGGTCATCCTGCACGACATTCAGGACTACCATGCCCACGCTGCGGATCTCCCGGCTCTCCTGGCCGATACGGGGGTGACGCATTTCGCCGTGTACCACCTGATTCCGCCGCCGGACAACCCGCTCCTGAAGAAGATCTTCAAGCGCGATCTGCCCCGAGGCACGACGCTGACGGAAGACGGCATGGTTTTCGAGCTCGCTGCTGGCGGGCGCGACGTCGCGGTCATCCACCCGTGAATCAGCGACAGCGCTGGCTCCCATGATCTACGTGGCCGTTGTCCCGGGATTCGTCTGGGCCGCCGTCCTGCTGGCGCTGGCGGCAGCGATCGCATTTGTGGCCCGGAGGCGGCTTGGCGCGCAGCAGCTGGCGATGAAGTTCCTCCTGCTGGTCGTCGCCCTACAGACTCTGGCCGGCGTTTCCGTGGCCCTGGCGACAACCTTCGACCCGATCGGCATGTACGCCTGCCTGGTTGGCATCTACGGCACGCTCGGATCGGTATTCCTCGCGGTCATCGAGGCCGGTGTCATCATCTTCCTGGCAACCATCTGGCCGCGCTCGGGCGCGGGGAAGCGACTGGGCCTCGCCAGCTGGGTGCTTCTATGGTTGCTCTTCCAGCTGGCTGCGTTCCTCACCCACGCGCGCTCGGCAGTGCTCTGCACCGTGTGAGCGCTTGAGCCCTGGCGCCTCCGCGCGGGGCCGCCTCGCCCGTACCCCGTCCCGCGACGAGCGCATACAATCCCGAATCGCGATGACGCAGGGAGCGAAGCGGATGCACAAGAATCGGGCACGGATGATCATCGGGATTCTCGGATCGGCGTTCTCGTCCTGGGCGGTGGCCCAGGTGACGCTGACCGCGCCCGAACGCGTTGGCATCGGCTCGGCTGTCCCGGTCGAGATCGCCGGCGAAACCGCACGGGCCGACTTCCTCACCATCGTAGCCGAGGGAACCCCCGAGGGAAGCTACGAACGCTATGAATACGCGCGGGCGGCGCGCGTCGAGCTGAAGGCCCCGCATGCACCGGGTACCTACGAGATTCGCTACCTCGGCGCCGCGCGCCCCTACCCGACGCTGGCGCGAGCCACCCTGCTCATCGAGGCCGTGGAAGCCAGCCTCGAAGCGCCGGCGGCGATCGCCGCGGGTTCGCCCATCGAACTTCACTGGCGGGGGCCCGCCAACCCCTTGGACTTCCTCACGATCGTTGCGGCCGATGCGGCCGAGGGCAGCAGCGAGGCCTACGTGTACACCAAAAAGGGATCCCCGCTCACACTGAATGCACCGGATCAGCCCGGCACCTACGAGATCCGCTATGCCCTCGGCGATGTGCCCTACACCACCATTGGCCGGCATACGATCGAGGTCACCGGTACCAACGCAACGCTCGATTTTCCGTCTCCGGTCATGGCAGGAGCCCCGGTGTCGATCACCTGGGCCGGCCCCGGGAACGAGCTGGACTACCTCACGATCGTCGCGCCCGATACCCCCGAGGGCACCTGGGACGAGTATGTCTACACGAAGGTCGGCAACCCGGTGACCCTCGGGGCTCCGGAAACACCGGGTGCCTACGAGGTCCGCTACCTGACGGGGCAAAGCGATGCAACGCTTGCCGCCGCGTCCCTGATCGTGACCCCGGCGACCGCGGCTCTCGACGCGCCCGACAGCGCGGCGGCCCGGACGATCATCGAGGTCCGTTGGCAGGGGCCCGGCAATGACCGCGACTACGTGGCGATTCATCGTCCGGAGGAGGACAACCAGGTCACCGCGCCCTACGGCATGGTCCGGCGCGGCCCGGTGCTGCGAATCGAGACGCCAGCCGAAGCCGGCGCCTACGAGCTCCGCTACATCACCGGCCGCGAGCGGCGCACCCTGGCCACTCGGACACTCGTCGTCTCGCCGCGCGAAGTTCCAGGCCGGCTGCGCGTGGTTGCAGGCAACGCCGCCGCCGCGCCCGATACGGAGAACGTGGTGGCGGTTATCCTCGATGCATCCGGCAGCATGCTGCAGCGTCTCGACGGCACCCGGCGCATCGAGCTGGCGCGTCGATCCGTGGCCACGCTGATCGGGGAGGGACTACCGGACGATACGGCCTTCGGCCTATGGGTCTTCGGCCACCGCGAGCCGGACACCTGCCGTACGGATCTCGAGATTCCCATCGGCCCGATCGATCGGGCCGCGGCCATCGCTACCGTCAACGGCGTGGACGCCAAGAACCTTGCCAGGACACCGATTGCCGCCAGCCTGAGCGAGGTCGGGGCAGATCTGGCCGGCCGCGCCGGAGAACACCTCGTGATCCTCGTGACCGACGGGGAGGAAACCTGCGACGGCGACCCGGCCACCGTGATCGAGAACCTCCGTGCTGGAGGGCTCGACGTCCGCGTCAATATCGTCGGCTTTGCGATCGACGAGCTGATGCTCCGGGAGACATTCGTCGCCTGGGCGCGGCTTGGTGGCGGACGCTATTTCGATGCTGCGGATTCAGACGCGCTCACCCGCAGCCTCGTTCAGGCGGTGGATCCGACCTACGAGGTGCTGGATGCGGCCGGGAAGGTCGTCGCCGCGGGCACCGTGAACGGCGATGCCCTGTCGCTGCCGCCGGGCACCTATCGCGTCCGCGAGGCCGGCGGCGCGGCGAGCGACGCGGTCACGGTCGTGGCGGACGAAGAGGCCGTTGTGACGCGACGCTGACGGACCGGCTGCCGGAGAGAACCGATGATCAGAGTGGTGTACCGCTGGGAAGTAGCGCCGGAGGACTTCGAAGCCTTCCGCGAGACCTGGCGCGCGACGACGAACCGGATCCACGAGACCGTCGACGGCGCCCTGGGCAGCTTCATGCTCAGATCGCACGACAAGAAGGAGGTGATCACCATCGCCAAATGGGATTGCCGCGAGTCCTGGGAATCCTTCTGGGGGAGCGCCGATCCGGAGCAGATGAAGGGCATGCGGCGCCTTGGAAAGCGGATCTCTGCTGAAGCCTTCGACGAGATCGAGGACCATACGCGGTAGCCACCGCCGGCTCCTTTCGTTGCTTCTGGCCTGTGCATGGTCTGGACTGTTCCGGCAGCCTTGACGCGTCGAGCGGAGCTCGCCTACTGAAACGGAGACGACGCATCGCCGCTGTGACAACAACCATCACGCACGGACCAGGGAGAGCAACACCTTGACGCTTGGATCGTTCCAACTGCTCACGCTCCTCGCGCTCACGGCTGGTGCGAAGGAACCCTACGGCGCCGTGCTGGCGCACCCGCCCTTTGCGACCTACTACACCTGCAGCGAACACTCGGCGGCCCTCGACTTCAGCCTCGGCGACGCGCTCGGCGCTGACTGCGTCGTGCAGGCGTTTCCGGCGGACGAGCAACGCTTCTGGCTCCGCAGCTTCACGGGCGATGGCTCGAGGAATGAAGACTGGCACGGGTGGCGGAAGGCGGTTCTCTCGCCCTGCGACTGCGAAGTGCTCAGTATCCATATCAACGAAATCACGAACACGCCGGGAACGATGACGCCCGGACGCGCCTCATCAGTGATACTCGAGCGCGCCGACGGCACCCGCTTCGTCGTCGCCCATATCCGCGAGCCCATGGTCGCCGCGGGGGCAACCGTAGCGGCCGGGCAGGCGCTGGCGCTGGTCGGTAACAACGGTTACAGCCGGCACCCCCACATCCACCTCGGGGCCTGGCGAGGCGACCAGCCGCTGCAGCTACGCTTCGATCTCACGAAGATGGCCGACCAGTAATGGCCGGTCGCCGGCCTGGACGGGGTGTGGCCGGATGGGCGATCGCCGCCTGGATCGCGACCTGCCTCCTCAGCGGCTGCATCTGGGACATCAACCGGCCCGCGACCGTCTATGTTCACGGCTTGGAATCCGAGGGTCTGGCGAACCACCTGTCGCGAGCAGGCTATCGCGTCAAACCATCGAGCGCGGGCGCCATCGGGTCTGATGTGCCCGTTGTCGTGGTTGGAGCCGGCGTCGATGCCGGCCGCCTCCTGCGCACCCTCGCCGCGCTCGACATCGACGCGAGAGCCTACTGGATGCAGTACGAAAACCACTTCTACACCTACGGACGCGCGGGCCTCTACCTGCCGACGGTGGAGCGCTCAGGCGTGACCTATGCTGACAGCTGCGGCGAGGAATTCGTCTCGCTGGAGCTCCTTCCTTCGGGCACTGCTACCATCGGCGTCGAGGCATGGATCGAGGACGCCTACCGTCCCCGGTTCACCGGGACCGGGACGGTTGTCGTCGAAGACGGCGTACGCTATCTCAGCATCGAGCCTTACGAGCGAACGCTGATGGTCGAGCGTCATGACGCCGACCTCGACGAGACCGTGCTGGAGCTGGTCGATGCGGACTTTCTCGCGGGCCGGGACTGTGCGCTGCGGCCACGCGAGACCGGATTATCGGGCAGCTGATGATCAGCAATCTGGTACCGGCGGCCTCGGCATGGAAAATCTGGAGGTGAGAGACCCGCTGTGATCATCGTCCTCGGTAGCGTTGTCGTCGGCTCCGGGCAGATGCCCAAGGCCATGGCGATCAGTCGGGAACATGTCGAACGCTCCCGGGGGGAACCCGGATGCATCGAGCACGACGTGTACCCGGATCCCGAGAATCCCCATCGGCTGGTCTTCGTGGAGCGCTGGTCGGATCGGGCGGCCCTGGCGGCCCATTTCCAGGTTCCCGCCTCCCGCGCTTTCGTGCAGGCCCTGGGCGCGCTGGCCGCGGAACCGCCGACCCTGTCGATCTTCGCTGCGGAGCAGATCTCCCTGTGAGACGACAGCAGCCCCTGCCAAAGAAGCTCGCCACGGCAGGGCTCATCATCGGGGGCTTGCTGGTCCTTGCCCAGGCATTCCGGCCTGCACCGCCGCGGCTGGAACAACCTGCCGAGAGCTTCAGCTTCGAAGTCGCGCCGGCAGACCAGGATCGATTCGTGGCCTTCATGGCCGAATTTGCGGACGTGCATGCGCTCCATCCGGTTGCCGCATCGACCGATGGTCGCTTCGAACTCTCCAACGGTAGCGGCCTGGTCGTGATCGGGCAGCGGGAGAGCAGAAAGGTCACCGTCGACTTCTACTGCGAGTGGGGGCAGACCATCGGACCGTCCCTGCACAGCTACGCAGATCGCTTCGAGGACAGCCTGAGCCTGGTGGGCATCGAGGCCGTCAAGACGCGTCGCAGCGCCTGCGCCAACCTTCGAATCATCGATGCGCGTTGGCCCGGCGAGAGTGCGGCGACGGGCGCTTACGCCGGGCGTCAGAGCCCCTAGGGCCCGGAGCCGCTGACCTTGGACGAACAGAAACTCTTCTCGCTCCTCGTCGATCTTCATCGCGACGGCGCTCGTCAGGGCCCCGGGAGCGAGGCCGACACGCTGCGCGCGCTGGCGCTGTCCGGAGTCGATGAAACGGGCGCGCTGCGGGTCGCCGATGTCGGTTGCGGGACCGGTGCAGCCGCCCTGGTCCTCGCCCAGCAGCTCCCGAACGCCCGGATCACCGCCGCGGACCTGTTCCAGGAATTCCTCGACGTGCTCGCGGAACGCGCCGCCGCCGCGGGCGTGGCTGACCGGATCTCGACGCTGGCAGAGTCCATGGACGCCCTACCCCTCGCGCCGGACTCGCTCGATCTGCTCTGGTCCGAGGGTGCGATCTACAACATCGGTTTCGCCAATGGTCTCGAGGTCCTGAGGCCGCACCTCCGTACCGGTGGCGTGCTCGCCGTTTCCGAACTCACCTGGCTGCGCCCGGATCCGCCGGAGGAGATCCGCGACTTCTGGGAGTCCCAATACCCCGAGATCGCGACCGCGGCGGAGAAGATCGCCACACTGGAAGGCGCCGGCTACGATCTGCTGGGCTACTTCACGCTGTCCCCCTCGAGCTGGCTCGATCACTACTACGGCCCAACGGCGCAGCGGCTGCCGGCCTTTCGTGAGCGGCACGCGGACGAACCCGAGGCGGACGAGCTCATCGCCATGGAAGACCGGGAGGTCGCGCTCTATCGACGCTTCCAGGACCACTACAGCTA
>JBCCZC010000121.1:0-13916 GCA_039188505.1 Pseudomonadota bacterium
GCCCAAAATCTGAATATAGACGGGCCGTCCCCGCGTGATAGTTGCCGGTACCGATGTGGGCGTAGCGGGCGACGTGATCGCCTTCCTGGCGTAGCACGTAGATGACCTTGCAGTGAGTCTTGAAGCCCACGACCCCGTAGGTCACGTGGATTCCCGCCTCTTCGAGACGGTTGGCCCAGCGGATGTTCTTCGATTCGTCGAAACGCGCCTTGAGCTCCACGACGACCGCGACCTGCTTGTCATTGCGCGCCGCGGCGATGAGCGCGTCGATGATCCGCGAGTCCTCCGAGGTGCGGTACAGCGTGGTCTTGATCGCACGCACCTTCGGGTCGTGGCTTGCCTCGATGAGGAACCGTTCGACCGTCGCCTTGAAGGACTCGTAGGGATGGTGCACAAGCAGGGAGCCGCGTTCGTGAATCAGGTCGAACACGGTATCGGCCGCCGCAAACTCCGCCGGCTCGACGGGCTCGTGCACCGGGTGCTGGAGTTCGGGACGATCGAGCCAGGAGAGCTCGAAGAAGTCGCGATAGCCGAGTACGCCATCCTGCGCGAAGACGTCGGCGTGGCGATCGAGCCCGAGGGCGCGGGCAAGCATCCGGCGACTGGTCGCCAGCATTGAACCCTCGACCTCCAGCCTCACGATCGGGGCAAACTTGCGCTCGCGCAGCTCGGACTGGATCAGAACGAGCAGGTCATCGGCCTCTTCCTCGTCCTTCTCCGTAATCGCATTGCGCGTCACGCGGAACCGCTCGCAGCTCTCAATCTCCATACCGGGAAGCAGGAGATCGAGATTCTCAGCGATGACGTCGTCGACCGGCACGAAGGCATCGCGTCGACCCGGAACGCGCAGGAAACGCGGCATGGCCGGCCCGATCGGCACCTTGACCCGGACAAGAGACGGTTCCTGACCCGCTCCGGGCCGGACCTTCACGAGAAGGTTCAGGGAGAGGTTCGAGATGAAAGGAAACGGATGCGCGGGGTCGATTGCCTGCGGCGTGATCAACGGGTAGTAACGGTCGCGATAAAGCGCGCGTAGGGCCCCGCGGGTTTCCTCGTCGATCTCGTCGATGCGAAGGAACTCGATTTCCTGTTCGCGCAGCAGCGCAAGCAGTTCGCGAGCCACGGCGTGCATGTCCGCTTCGATTTCCTTGACCAGGACATGACAGTCGTCGATCTGCTCCTGCGGCGAGCGACCGTCAACGGTCGGGGTCGAAAGACCCGCTCCAACCTGCTGCTTGAGACCGCCGACCCGCTTCATGAAAAACTCGTCGAGATTTCCGCCGACGATCGCCAGAAATTTCACCCGCTCGAGCAGCGGCGTGCGTTCATCCTGCGCCTCGGCCAGCACGCGGCGATTGAAGCGCAGCCAGGTCAGCTCGCGATTCAGGTACCACTGGGCGTCGTTCTCATCGAAGCCCGCGGGCACACCGACGACGCTGCTGATGGATTCAATCGTGCTGCTCATCCGCCCCATTATCCCGAATTTTGCGTCGGTTGCCGGATTTCCCGGCGACGTCGGCCAACGGACCGTGCCTGATCCGTCGACCGGGTGAGCCCCGCCGACCCCGCATGCGGCACCGATTGGCCAGGTCAGTGCCGGGCGGGTCTCGCCATGATGCCCCAGGATCAGCAGGTCCAGTTGCTTCAACTCAAGAACTGCTGCGGGGCAGTGAAAAGCGATGCGCTCGGGCCGAGCGCCGCGCCCACAACCCAGCGGTACCCCACCGCGGGAATCCGAGCCACCCGCCCGAAGTCAGCGACACGATTGTCGAATCGCAGCGGCGATTTCCTCGGCCTCGCGATCGAGGGCCCGCGCTTCGGCAAGCGCATAGCCCGAACGACGCCTGGCGCGCAGCGCGCGCTGCTGGTCGCGGGCCTTGTCGCATTGGATCCGGGCCTCAGCCCATTGCTGACGTCGCTCGCGCAAGCCGTCGCGCTGCCGCGACGCTCGCGCCGGTCGATCGGCATCCACAGTGGGCTCAACGGGATCCACGAGGTTCGGCTCGCGCACCCGAATCCGATCTCCCCGGTCCAGCGTCGGCGGTCGATCGCCGAAGTGGACGACGCCGTTCTCGTCTATCCAGCGGAAGACCTCAGTCGCAGCCTCGATCGGCGCCTGGATCCACAGCAGGATCAGCAGCACTGCCATGCGCATCGCACGTACCTCCTTGTCGTAGCCGTTCGAGAGGCTAGCGGGCGCCCGGCGGGATTGGGCACGGCAATCGGCAGCGATTACTGTCCGCTCCCGTCGACGCGCGCAGCAGGAAGCGTCCGAAAAATGTGTCCGCCGGCGGACGGGGTGGACCGATTCCGGACAGTCGGACGGGGCTCAGCCCGGGCGGAAAGCCCATCTGGCGGGCGTTTGCGGTCTTGGCACGAAAACTGCTTTCAAAGGACTATGGAACGCACGATGAAACAACTGCGCAAGCGCCTTGTCGCCGTCTGGCTACTGGGCTCGGCCCTCGTGGTCCTGGAGGTCACGGGGATGCACTGGATGGCGCGCGAAGCGGCAGCGGGCAGCGGCGAGGCGGCGGGAGCCCCCGGCGTGGAGGCACGCTCGGGAACCCCCTTCGACGACGTTCTCCTGTTCCCCCTGGGCTGACCCGAGCGGGAAACAGCACGATCAGGCAGCGGCTTCGCGCAGCTCCTCTGCTACCGCACCCATCGCCCGCGAGATGAGCTCCTCGGCATCCAGCGGCTGCAACCGCTCTCCGATGAGGTCTTCCGCCAGCTCCGCGGGCGTGCGTTCTTCGACCTTGACGCCCCGCTGGTTCACGAACAGGTAGCGGCCCGTGATCGGGCTCACCCAGGAGAGCTTGCAGCGCAGCGGATCGCCTTCGCCACGGTGGAACATGACCCATTGACCGGAGCGCCACGCGCGCACCGAGTCGAGCACCGCGCCGAGTTCCGCGTCGTCCTCCACGAGCTCGAGGGCGTCATCGTCTCCAAGCTCCGTGAGGTCTTCACCCCGGATCACCAGACCTTCCGACGAGGCCTCGATAACGACGCGGTCACTGCCGGAACGACGCATCAGGTCGACGTAGAGCTGCTTGAGCTTGTATTGGAGCTTGCGGATCTCGGCATCGCCGTAGCCGACCTTGCGAAGTCCCACGGCCAGGGCCCTGGCGAGGGCGGGAAGGCGGGTCTTCAGCCGCGTCACTTCCGCGTGCTTCGGCTCGAAAGTCACCGACCAGATCAGCTCTCGGGCGACCGCCTCGGCCTGCTGCCACTGCTCGGACTCGCGCCCATGCTCCAGCATCGTGAGAACCATCACATGCGCCCAGGACTTTCGCAGCAGCTCACCCACCAGATCCGGTAGCTGCACGCCCTCGGTCTGCTCGACCATGAAACGACCGACCTCGGTTCGAGCCAGCTGCAGGCGCTCCCGACCGGCCATCGCCTCCGACTCGCGCCGTGCCACCACCTCGGCGCGACGGCTGCGGCGTTCCTGAAAGCCACGGAATTCGTCCAGCATCTCGGTGAAGACGCTGGGATCGTCGCGGTAGTCGCTGAGCACGCGATCGACGATCCCGCCGACCTTGTCCAGCATCTTTCCTCCGGAATCGCTGTCGCGGTTCCAGCCAAGACCGGCGTCCGCCAGCTCGTTCAGGAGCAGCTTCGCCGGCGCGTCGCCGCCGGCCAGCATGGCCGGATCGCGCAGCGCCGCTTTCAGGTAGGGAATCTGCAGCTTGCCGAGTGCGGCCTGGAAGGGCTCGGGAAGGTTCGAGTCTCGGCCCATGAAGTCGAACATCATGCCAACGGAGTCGAGGACGTTCTCGTCGACGACGGAGAGTTCCCGATGCTGCGATCGCCCGGAGGCTGCGACCTCCTCGACGAGCGCCTGCTTCAGGGCGTCGATCGACGGCGGAGAGAAGCTTTCCTGATCCGGCACCCGGGCCTGGAAGCCGTCCAGGACCTCGTAAAGCGAACGCCGCTCGATGCCGGGCGTTGCCTCCGTCCGGACGTCGCCCGCCTGCCGGCGCCGGCGCGCCAGCAGCCACTGGATGGAGCCGAACAGCCAGCCGTCGAGGTAGCTGCGCCGGATGTCTCGCTCAGCATCAAGCGCCTCTTCCGGGATCGCCACGGGTTGCCGGGGTGCGTCGGCACCGCCATCGGGCGGAAGCTGCGAGTCCGCATGGGCCCGCGCATGGTCATTGGCAGGATCCTCGACGGCGCGCGGGTACGCCTGATCCGCCGCCTCATCCGGCGCTGCGGACGCCTCCCCGGCCTCGTCGAACGCCTCTTCCGGGTCCTGCGATTCCTGGGCCCGCCGGATCCGCGGTTCCCACCGGATGTTCGGCAGCACCCCGGCATCCGCCAGAATGCGGTTGATCGGATCGTAGAGCGCTTCGAGCTGCCGCATCAGCGCCTGGTCGAAGACGTAGATGACTTCAAGGCGGCCACAGAGCTCGCAGTCCAGTCGTTCGAGCGATTCCCGCAGGGCTTCGATCAGACGCTGGGGGCCGAGCGGATTCTGTTCAGGTGCGAGCGTCTCGATGCCCGCGAGTTCGGCCAGGCGCAGCGACAGGCAGTGTAGATCGGCCTGGTAGCGCTGCTCCGCGCGCTGCACGGCCGCTTCGCAGGCGAGCGTTTCGGCGACGTCGTCATCGTCCAGCACACGAAGCTCGCGCGATACCGCACGCAGGCGCTCGGCACGATCTCCTTCCGCCTGCGCCAGCTTCAGCTGAGCGTATTCGCGGAGTGTTTTTCCGGCGGCACCGAGCACGCCGTCCCGCAAGCCGTCGCGATCACGGCGAACCCGGATTGCGGCGTCCATGTATGCCGTTCGCTCGGTATCGCTCGGCGCATCGAGCGCGAGCTCCGTGAGTTGACCGTGCGCTACATCGAGGGCAGCTTCGATTCGGGCCGTGAGGAAGGCCATGAAGGTGCTCGCCACTCGCAGGAACACAGGCTGAGCGCCCAGCGAACCGGACAGTTCGAAAACCTGCTCTCCTTGCGACACGTCAAACTCCATAAGCCGGAATACCCCGATCTCGATGATGGCGACGAGCCGCCGTGGAAATCGTGATCGCCGTCACATTTCGTGACAATAGGCTCGCCCGCCGGTCGGGGCAACCCGATGGACGGTCAGAACGTCGATGCGGAGCGGGCTAGGTACCCTGGCACATTCCCAGCGTGGCGCCCTGCTGGAGGTACTGCCGCGCTTCCTCGTCCGAAACCCGCAGCGTGCGGGTGCCTTCGTGGCAGACGAAAACCCGGTCGTCCTTTTCCTGGGGCCCGTCGGACTGGTACACCGTGCATCCGGCCGCAAGGACGGCGAGCAGCAGCGCGGCTGCGTTCATCGGCTTCATGTTTCCTCCCCCGAGGCCGCCAGGGCCTGCGCGATATCCGGTGCGCCGCAGGGTTTCTGCAGATAGGCGTCGAAGAGGCGCTGGTCCTCCTCGTCAAGGTCGAGGTCGAAGCCGCTGAGACCGATCAGGCGAGCGCCGTAATCGCGGCCACGCAAGGTCTTCGCGACCACGCGACCGTCCATGTCGGGCAGGCCCAGATCGATGACCAGGGCATCGAAGGCGCGCGTGTCTGCCTGCGACAGCGCCTGCTTCCCGTTGTAGGCGCAGACGACCTCAGCGCCGAGGACGCCGAGTGACAGCGCAGTCAAGTCGGCGATGTCGCGATTGTCTTCAACGAGCAGCAGGCTCAGCCCGGCAAGCGATGCAGCGTTGTCTGTCACTCAAAATGAACCATTCTTCAAGTCAGGTTCATTATCCAAAATCAACGAAAGGAACGCCAACCCATTGCGCACGAATAGGAAAAGCCGGACCGGAAAAAGAAAAGCCCCGCGCGAGGCGGGGCTTCTCCAAAGCAGCGGGGTGAGGGCTGATCAGAAGCCCATGCCACCCATGCCGCCCATGCCACCCATGTCCGGGGCGCCGCCGGCCGGCAGTGGCTCCTCTTCCTTGGGTGCTTCGGCAACCATGGCTTCGGTCGTGATCATCAGACCGGAGACGGAGGCTGCATTCTGCAGGGCCGAACGCGTGACCTTGGTCGGGTCGATGACGCCGAACTCGATCATGTCACCGAACTCGCCGGTGGCCGCGTTGAAGCCGTAAGCGCCAGAACCTTCCTTGACGCGGTTCGCGATGACCGAGGCCTCGGCGCCGGCGTTGCCAGCGATCTGGCGCAGCGGCTCTTCCATGGCGCGCAGGGCGATGTGAATGCCGGTGTTCTGGTCGTCGTTGTCACCGCGGACGTCGGCAATCGCCGTGACCGCGCGGATCAGAGCGGTACCACCGCCGGCAACCACGCCTTCCTCGACGGCAGCACGCGTGGCGTGCAGCGCGTCCTCGACGCGGGCCTTCTTCTCCTTCATCTCGACCTCGGTCGCAGCACCGACCTTGATCACGGCGACGCCGCCGGCGAGCTTGGCAACCCGCTCCTGCAGCTTCTCGCGATCGTAATCGGAGGTCGCTTCCTCGATCTGGGCACGGATCTGGTTGACACGACCTTCGATCGCCTCACCGGCACCGGCGCCGTCGATGATGGTGGTGTTTTCCTTGGTGATCTGGACCTTCTTGGCCGTACCCAGGTGCTCCAGGCCAGCCTTCTCCAGCGACAGACCAACTTCCTCGGCGATGACCGTACCACCCGTCAGGATGGCGATGTCCTCGAGCATGGCCTTGCGGCGATCACCGAAGCCCGGCGCCTTGACGGCGGCGACCTTGACGATGCCACGGATGTTGTTGACCACCAGCGTGGCCAGGGCCTCGCCCTCGATGTCCTCGGCGATGATCAGCAGGGACTTGCCGCTCTTGGCGACGCCCTCGAGCACCGGCAGAAGGTCGCGGACGTTCGAGATCTTCTTGTCGTGCAGCAGCACGTACGGGCTCTCGAGGTCGACACTCATGGTCTGCTGGTCGTTGATGAAGTACGGCGACAGGTAGCCGCGATCGAACTGCATGCCCTCGACGACGTCGAGTTCGTTGTCCAGCGACTGGCCTTCCTCGACCGTGATCACGCCTTCCTTGCCGACCTTGTTCATGGCCTCGGCGATGATCTCGCCGATGTTCGAGTCGGAGTTGGCGGAGATCGTGCCGACCTGGGCGATCGACTTGTCGGTCTCGCAGGGCTCGGAGATGTTCTTCAGCTCCGCGACGGCGGCCGTCACGGCCTTGTCGATGCCGCGCTTGAGGTCCATCGGGTTCATGCCGGCAGCGACGGCCTTCTGGCCTTCGCGCAGCATGGCCTGGGCCAGCACCGTTGCGGTGGTGGTGCCGTCACCGGCGACGTCGGAGGTCTGGGAAGCGACTTCCTTGACCATCTGCGCGCCCATGTTCTCGAACTTGTCCTTCAGCTCGATTTCCTTGGCGACGGAGACACCGTCTTTCGTGACGGTCGGGGCGCCGAAGCTCTTCTCGAGCACGACGTTGCGGCCCTTCGGACCGAGCGTGACCTTCACGGCGTCAGCGAGAACGTTCACGCCGCGCAGCATGCGGGCGCGGGCGTCCTCGGAAAAGCGTACTTCTTTAGCACTCATCGTAAAATTCCTCTTGAATCCTGGGTTCGAATGCTGATCAGGCTTCGATCACGGCCATGACGTCGTCTTCCCGCATCACGAGAAGATCTTCGCCTTCGACCTTGACTTCGGTGCCGGAATACTTGCCGAAGAGCACCTGGTCGCCGACCTTCAGGTCCAGGGGGCGCTGCTCGCCATTCTCCTGCACCTTGCCCTGGCCGACGGCCAGCACTTCACCCTTGATCGGCTTCTCGGCGGCGCTGTCGGGGATCACGATGCCCCCCGGGGACGTGCGCTCTTCTTCCATGCGCTTGACGATTACGCGATCGTGCAACGGACGAAGTTTCATCGCTTCTCTCCTCTCCATTAGTTCAGATAACTGACTGGTTCGATTCTGAGCCGAGCGCCCTGTTAGCACTCGACCGTAGCGAGTGCCAACATGGGCTCGCTCCGGGGGATTTCAAGGGCCGAGCGCGCGGAAAAGTCCATCGGCGGCCGGCGAACCACTAGGAGGGGGCGATGAGAGAGGATTTCAAGCGCCCCGCCCGGGATTGGGCGGGGCGGAGCAGAAAGATGACTCAGTCCCGCTGGATCCGCGCGCGCATGGCGGCCAGCTCTGCGTCAACCTCCGGCGTATCCGGAGCGACGGTCCTGGGCGGCTCGACGAGGTCGAAGGCCTCGATGCGCGCCTCCAGGCGGGCCATGCGATCCTCGATGTGGACCATGCGCTCCCGGTTGCGCTGCAGGCAGCGATCGGCTCGCGTGGCGTAGCGGTCCTGGAGTCGAGCGTCGTGCTTTTGCTCCGCTGCCTTGGTGCGGGACTGCTCGGCCTGCTCGCGCCGTACGTGGAGCCGTTCCCGATCTTCTCGCACCTGATCTAGTGCTGCGCGACAGCGCTCCACCAGACCGGCCTGCTCGTCCCGCTCGGCCTCGAGGGCTAGCCTTCGCTCGACGGCCGAACGCGCCGCGTCCTCATCGTTCCGAGCGAGCGCTTCCTCGGCCTCGGACTGCCAGCGGGCGATGCGGCGCTCGAAGGAAGCGATGTCCTGTTCCGCGACGCGCAGCTCGGCGATGAGCTCGCGCTCGGTCGCCGCGAGCTCCGTGAGGACGTCCTTGATTTCCTGGACGAGCGCACCCAGCATCCGCTCAGGATCTTCTGCGCGGTCGAGCAAGGCGTTGAGGTTGGCGGCCAGCAGGTGCCTCAGGCGACGCTTTCCGGACATGGCGGGTTCTCCATCTGTACGTTCGAAAGATGTCTTTCATGAACCGTGCCATCACGGCACCGGTGGAAAACTGGACCTTCGGCAGCGGTCAACGCATAGCCGTTCGGCCATACTCACCAGATCGCGGCGAAATCCGCCAGCACCCCATGACCCAGCCACGGAATCAAACGATCGATGACATCCGATAGCCCCAACGTGGTCCTCCGGCTCCTGCGTGGCCTGTGGAACCTTCTCGACGGCACGCGCAAGGTCGTCTTCAACGTGGTCTTCCTGCTGTTGGCCTTCCTGTTCCTCGGCGCGCTCTTCAGCGACAGCACACCGATGGTGGAAGACGGTACGACCCTGAGGATCAAGCCGGTCGGGCTCGTCGTCGAGCAGTTCACCATCGACCCTTATGAGCGGGCCCTGGCCGAGGCCATGAACCAGCCGGTGCTCGAGGTCCGGTTCCGCGACCTGCTCACCGCCATCGAACGCGCCACGGAGGACGACCGGATCAGCCAGATCGTGCTCTCCCTGGACCGCATGGTGGCGTCCCCCGCGCAGCTTGCGGAACTCAGCCGCGCACTGACCCGCTTCAAAGCGTCCGGGAAGCCCGTTCTGGCGTATTCCGAGGGAATGCTGCAGGGCCAGTATTATCTCGCGGCGCTCGCCGACGAGATCTGGCTCCACCCCGAGGGTCTGATGCTCCTCGAAGGGTTCGGGGTCTACCGGAACTACTATAAGGAGCTGCTCGACAAGCTCGACGTCGACATCCACCTCTTCCGCGTCGGCGAGTTCAAGTCCGCCGCGGAACCCTACGTCCGTAACGACATGTCGCCGGAAAGCCGCGAGGCCAATGCCTACTGGCTCGGCGGCCTCTGGGACCAGTTTCTCGACCATATCGCCGCCGAGCGCGGGATCGAACGCAATCACCTGATCGGAGACATAGGCGCTCCCGCAGACCGGCTCCGCGAGGCGGGCGGGTCACCAGCCGCCATGGCACTCGAGCAATCGCTCGTCGACAACATCGGCGATCACGATGCCTTCGTGGCACGGGTCATCGAGAGCGGAACGTCGGCAAAGCGTGGCAAGGATTACCGTCGCGTCGACGTCGGCACCTATCTCCAGGCCACCCAGCCCCTGAGCACCTCGCCGGACAAGGTCGGCGTCGTGATCGCGCAGGGCCCCATCACCTTCGGTGACCAGCCGTCCGGCACCATCGGCGGAAGCAGTCTGGTGGAGCAGCTGCGGACCGCCCGTCAGGATCCGCGCGTGAAAGCGATCGTGCTGCGCGTCGACAGCCCCGGAGGAGCCGTGCTCCCGAGCGAGAAGATTCGCGCGGAAGTCGCCGCGATCCGCGAGGCGGGTACGCCGGTCGTGGTGTCCATGGGCGGTGTCGCCGCGTCCGGCGGCTACTGGATCTCCATGAGCGCGGACCGCATCGTCGCCGAAGCCACCACCATCACGGGTTCGATCGGTATCTTCGGGATGATCACGAACATCCCCCGAACGCTGGCACGGATCGGCGTGCACACGGACGGCGTCGGGACGGCGCCGCTCGCGGGCGCCTTCCGCATCGACCGGCCGCTCGAACCAGAAGCGGCTGAGCTGATCCAGCTGGTCATCGAGGATGGCTACGACGATTTCATCGGTGGTGTCGCCGAGAACCGCGAGCTCGACAAGGACGCGGTCGATGCCGTCGCCCGCGGCCGCGTCTGGACCGGGACGCAGGCCCTCGAGCGCGGCCTCGTGGACGAGATCGGCGGTCTCCGGGAAGCCATCGACCGCGCGGCTGAGCTCGCGTCGCTCGACAACCCCGGGGTCTTCATCTTCGAAAAGCGGCCAGGTGCCTTCGAGCAGTTTCTGCTCGACCTTTCCGCGTCGGTCGCCCAACACTTCCCGCAAGCGACGCAGACCGGCCCGCTGGCAGCGCTCATCGACGCAGCGGGAACGCTGCCGCCGGAGCTCGAGCTGCTCCTCTCGCAGCCCGACGGTCGCCTGGGGACCTTCGCTTTCTGCTTCTGCTCGCCCTAGGGTTGGCTGTCCGGTGACGGGGCGTCTTCCGGCCCGGGACTGGCCTCCCAGCCCCGGACGATCGCGGCACCGCGGATCTGCTCCAGCTCACGGATAAGCCGGACCTGCTCGAGTCGCTCGGGGCCGGTGATCGTCCCGGCCTGCTCGCGCCTCGCCAGCGTCTCGAGCTGACCTGACAACGTGACGAACGCCTCGCCGAGGAAACGCGCCTGCACCAGGTCCGGATCGTCGCCACAGGCAGGTGCCGCCGCACCGGCAAGGGCGCCGGCCCAGATCGCCGGCGCCGTGCAGGCTGCGGGCTCCGGTGTGGAGTCCGTCGCGGCACAGCCCGCAAGCACGCTCAGGGCCAGCAGCGCCGTCAGGATCCGGCTCATGCCTCGCCCTCGTAGCGGAAGCCGTCCGGGCGCGGCGACTTGCGGTTGAAGGCCGACAGGTAGAGCTCCACGGTTGCCAGGTCCTGCATGCCGTAGTCCTGAAGCTTCGGATGGTGGTACTCGATCAGGTCTTCGGTACGGAGCGCCACCCGGTAGAAATCGAACTCGAGGAGCTTCAATTCCTGTTCGAACTCCCCCACGGTGATCGGCACCAGCTCGTTGTACCAGCGCCAGTAGTCCTCTGGCGGTGAGAATTCGCCCGCGCGATCCATGTAGTTGGGCGGCGTATCGAAGACGATGCGCTTCAGCTCCTCGGGGCTGCGAGTCAGATGAACGAAGGGCTCGTTCGTGAACTCCCCGAGGTGATGGCCGAAGTTGGAGTAGTAGAGCCCCGGGTGGCAGAAGAACAGGCCGCCGTCGCGGAGCACGCGTTTGATCTCGCGCAGGGTCTGCCGGTACCCCCCAGCGATGTGCTCCAGCGAGCCCCAGGAGACCACGACGTCGAAATAGTCGTCGGGATAGGGAATGTGGTTGCCGTCGGCGCCGAGGAAGCGCAGCCCCTCCGGCGGCCCGTCGAAGGGCACGTGGTTGGCTTCGAGGATTCCGGGGAGCCGATCGAAGCCGCGGAAGGGATCGATGCCCACCATCTCCTCGGGTTGGCAACGGAGAAAGATGCCGAGGTCCGTGATGCCGTCACCGCAGCCGACGTCGAGCACCTTGCCCTTGAGCAGCGGACTATCGCCCAGGAGGTAGGAAATGACCGTTCTCGCCGCATGGTCGAAGTGGCGGAAGAACCAGTCCGAGTGGCCCTTCGACCAGCTCAGCTCGGAGATCGCGGGCCCCTCTTCGGACTCCATGAACCAGCTCGCCTGCATCTCGCCCGCGCGGATGATCTCGCCTGCCACGGTCAGGTCGAAGCTCTCGCTCGCCGCCGGGTGGGTGGCGCCGTCGAGACGGTAGTAGAGGGTTACGCGGAGCTGATAATCTCCGGGCTCGAGCTTCAGGCGCGGCACGTACCATTCGAGCAGATAGCGGCCCCGGGGGAGCCAGGCGATGTCCAGCCCATCCTGACCGGTGTGGCGCCGATAGATCGCCTCGCCGTCGCCGGCACGCAGGATCTCGACGGCCACATCCACATCGAAGGCGATGAGCGACGCGACACTGATCGGAATCCGCACCGTGGCCGGGCGCTCGGTCGCCCAGGGAAGCTCCGGCGTGGTGATGCCGGCAAGGTCGAGGTCTGGCGTCAGGTCGGGCATGGCGTGCGGTCCGTGCGAGGGGGCGTCAGTATAGCCGCAGTCATGGACCCGTGGCCTCGCGTCGATTCGCGCTACAATCGAGACTGTTCCTGTCCCGGGGAGAGTTCGCCCAACCGATGAAGGTCTGGTTTCTGGAAGGCCTGAGAGGCCCGCGGAAGACCCTGCAGCGCGTCCGGCTCAACAGCTGGCCGTTCGCGATCGGGCGGGATCCGATGGCCGAACTGACCCTCGATTCGCCAGGGATTTCGCGCCTGCACGCGCAGTTCGAACCTCGGGGCGACGACCTCGTACTGCGCGATCTGGGCAGCACGAATGGCACCTACCTCAACCGGGAGCGCCTGAGCGAGCCGGCCGTCGTCGAGAGCGGCGACATCGTCCACTTCGCCAACGAGGAATTCCGGGCGATGGTCGACGAGCGCTCGACGCGTACGGACCTCAAGATGACGATGCAGGGCGTCACGGATCTTCCGGCGGATCTGCCCGGCGGCGCGGCGCGCTTCCACGACATGCTGCTCGATGGTCTGATGACGGCAGCCTTCCAGCCCATCATTACGACCGGCGATCGCTCGGTGCACGCGTACGAAATGCTGGGCCGCGGCATCCATCCGGAGCTGCCCGAATCACCGGCAGAGCTGTTCCGGATCGCGGAGAGCCTCGAACGCGAGATCGAACTCAGCGAACTGATGCGGCAGGCGGGGACGGACCTCGCCAACGAATTCGACGCGACCGGGCGCTTCTTCACCAACATCCACCCCTCCGAACTCGACGATCCGGATCGTCTGATCGGCGGCCTTGCGACCATCCGCCAGCGCCATCCCAGCCTGCGGCTCATTCTCGAAATCCACGAGGCTTCGATCACCGACCGGGACCGTCTGGCGCAGCTGAGCGCGCAGCTGCGCGAACTCGACATCGGCATCGCCTACGACGACTTCGGGGTGGGGCAGTCCCGGCTCATGGAGCTCGCCGACGTGCCGCCGGACTATGTAAAGCTCGACGCGGAACTCATCGAGCATC
Organism: Pseudomonadota bacterium; assembly: GCA_039188505.1. Lineage (GTDB taxonomy): Bacteria > Pseudomonadota > Gammaproteobacteria > Xanthomonadales > SZUA-38 > JBCCZC01. The sequence goes on from JBCCZC010000121.1 coordinate 13,358, forward strand.
CTCAGCTCGCTTCGGAAGCCAGGCACAAGCTGGTCAAGATGATCACCGATTACGCCGCCGAGCGCGGGATCAAGACCATCGCCGAAGGCGTCCGCGGGGAGGACGAAGTGACCTACAGCGCGAGCCTGAAGTTCGACTTCATGCAGGGGTACGCCCTGGGTCATCCGATGATCCCGAAGCTCGGCACGACGTGAAACCGTGGCGCCTCGACGGCCAGCGGGCGCTGGTCACGGGCGGGAGCCGCGGTATCGGGCTCGCCGTGGTTCGCGAACTGCTGGGGCTGGGCGCCGATGTCGCCATGGTCGCGCGCGATCAGCGCAATCTCGAATGGCGCGCATCCGAGCTCGCGGAGGCGTTCCCAGAGCGCCAGATTCGCGCCTTTGCGATCGATCTGGGCTATCCCGAAAGCGTCGGCACAGTGCCCCAATGGCTCGCCGAACAGTGGTCCTCCCTCGACATCCTGGTCAACAACGTCGGCGTCAACTGGCTTGCATGTGGGTCAGCACAGCATTCCTGGTCGCGCGGCCTATCGCGCCCGGGGTTTTATGGCCAGCGCCCA
>JBCCZC010000122.1:0-13903 GCA_039188505.1 Pseudomonadota bacterium
CTAGCGGAAAGCTCAGGCGGCGCCGACGGACCCGATGCGGTCCACGCAGTCGCGATAGCTGCGGCTCACCTTGATCTCCGGTGCGCCCTCGAGCTCGAGGAAGTACTCGCCGTTGTCGTGGGATCGGTAGGACCGGACCCGGGAGAGGTTCACGATCGTGGAGCGGTGCACGCGGGCGAATTCGCGCTCCGTGAGCATCGATTCCATGTGCTTCATGGTGCCGCGTAGCACGTGGGTCTCGCCACCCGCGTGGATGCACAGGTAGTCTCCCGCCGACTCGATCCAGTCGATATCGCCCACGTCGACGCAGGCGGTGCGGGCCCCCTCGCGGATCACGAGGCGTTCCGGGGCCCGCGGCGCGGGCGGCGACTCCCCCTCGAGGGCGCGCTCGAGCGTCAGCTCCTCGCCGGTGATGTCGCAGATCAGCTTCAGCAGCCGCGAGCGGTGGTCGGCGGCTTCCCGGGCCTCACGGTGCTCCCGCACCCGCTCGAGGGCGGCGGCGAGCCGCCGGTCGTCGATGGGCTTCAGCAGGTAGTCGAGCGCGTTGGCGTCGAAGGCCTTGAGCGCGTGCTCGGAGAAGGCCGTCACGAAGACCACGATGGGCATGTCCGGGCCGGCGAGTTCCCGGAGGGTGTCGAAGCCGTCCATGCCGGGCATCTGGATGTCGAGGAACATCAGGTCCGGTCGCAGCTCGCGGGCCAGGGCGACTGCTTCGCGCCCGTTTCGCGCCCGACCGCAGATCTCGACGTCCTCGTAGGGCTCGAGGCGGATCTCGAGGCCCCGCCGAGCGAGTTCCTCATCATCGACGATCATCGTTCGCAGCGGCTGGGTCATCATTCGCCTTCCGGGAGATGTCGTTCCAACGGGATATTGATCGTAATCGCAAGCCCATGGGGCGTGGCAGGGGCAAGGGTCATGGCCTGCGCGTCGCCGTAGACCTGCTTCAGGCGCTCGCGCGTGTTGCGCAGCCCGACGCCGGCGCCGTTCTGCCTGCCGTTCTTAGGCGGCGCCGGCTTGTCCTCGAGCCCCGGTCCGTCATCGGCGATCGTCATCATCAGCGCGCCGTCATGGGTCCGGCCGGCGATGGTGATGGTGCCGCCGTCCTCGCGGGGCGTGATCGCATACTTGATGGCGTTCTCGATCAGCGGCTGCAGGATGAGGCTGGGCACCAGCGCATCGAGCGCGGCTGCCTCGACCTCCCGCTTGACGACCAATCGATCGCCAAACCGCACCATCTCGATCTCGAGATACAGGTCGAGCGCCTCGAGCTCCTGGCGCAGGGTCACGCGCTTCATCGGGTCGTTGTCGAGCGAGTAGCGCAGGAAGTCGCTCAGACGGGTGACCGCGAGGTTGGCGGTGTCGTTGCGGCGATCGAGGATGAGCGTGGAGATCGCATTGAGCGTGTTGAACAGAAAGTGCGGATTCAGCTGGTAGCGCAGCATCTTCAGTTGAGCCTGGTGCGCCGCTGCCGTGGCCGCCAGGGTTCGCTGCGTCTGCTCCTGAAGCTGCAGATAGTACTTGATGCCGAAATACAGACCGCTCCACGACATCAGCACGTAGAACGCACCCATGACACCGCCGAAGTGATCCACCCAATGGGTCGGTACGTACCCCTGCTTGACCCACTCCCAGTAGAGCCGGTTCTCGATGAGCGTCCACACGGCGGCGAGCACCCAACAGAGCGCTGCCGACCGGGTGAGGATCTGCAGGGGCGGCCGATTCCACAGGTAGTGGAAGGCAGCCCGCAGCGGGAAGGTCAGAAGGAAACCGAGCGCCGCCGTGACGGCGATGACGCGGAAGATGGATTCCGGCTTCTCGTGCGCGAAGGCGCCGAGGTAGGCCGCCATGATGTAGCCGGTCCAGCCCCCGATGTTCAGCACCCAGTAGAACCGACTTCGGTCCTTGACGAATTCCTTCAGATCCATACGGCGCGTCGCTTCTCTGTTCAGCCCTCGGAGAATATGGTCACGGCTTCACCGTCGTCCAGCGCCTCGGCGCCCCGGACGGCGACCCGGTCGCCGGGCTCGAGGTCGCCGCGGATCGACACCCGCTCGCCGCTCGCTTCGCGGAGCTCCACCGCCACGAGCTGCGCGGTGTTCTCGGCGCTGATCCGAAGCACGAAGGCGCCGTCGCTGCGCAGCACGATCGAATCGCGCGGCACCGTGATCGCGGCGTTGGCGGCGAGCGGTAGCGTCACCTCCACGAGCTGGCCCGCAGCCATGAGCGCTGGCGCTTCCTCGGGGAGATCAATGCGGACCTCGAAGGTCTGGGAGGCGGCGTTGGCCGCCGGAACTACCGTGCGCACGCGCCCGGAGAGGACGGTCTCGCCGAGGCGAATCGTCGCGTCGACGCCGATCCGCGTGCGCGGCAGGTGCCGGATCGGCACCGAGGAACGGACCTCGAGGTGGCGCGTGTCCGTCATGGCCGCAAGGACGGTCCCGCGGGTGACGTCCTCGCCACCGCGGTGCTCCTGCTCGATGACGACCCCGGCGAAGGGTGCCGGCGCCGTGCAGCGACCGATCTCCCGCTCGACCTGGCTCACGCGCACCCGGCCGACCTGGGCTTCGATCCGCGCGAGATCTCGGTCCGCGCGGACCCGCTCCATCTGGTTGACCGAGGTCGCCAGTGACGCTTGCTCCATGCGGCCGAGTTCGTCGCTGAGCGAGCGGACCCGAACCTTCTCGCGCTCGACGAGAGCGGCCAGCTCGTCCCGGCGCAGCTCGAGGCCGCGGCAGTCGAAGCGGGCCACGGGCTCGCCGGCTTTGACGAAGTCGCCGGGTTCGGCGACCCACACGAGCTGAGCGTCGAGGCCCGCCGTGATCTGGGCCGCACCGCGGCTGAACACGGTGCCCGTGGCGGGAATACCCGGCGCCATCGCCTCCGCCCGGACGTCGGAGACGGTGATCGGCACGCGAGGCGTCTCGTCGTCCTGGGCCTTCGCGCCTTCGGCCAGTAGCAGGGTGCCGCAGGCCGCGGCGACGAGGGTAGCAATCGATTCCTTGATCATGACGACAGCCTCCGTTGGGGCAGTACGAGCAGGGGGGCATCCTCGGTGATGACCGGGCCCGTGAGGCCGCGGCCGAGCCGGAGAATGCTGGGGAGCAGGAGCAGGGTGAACACGGCGCTGACGCTCATGCCGCCGACGATCACCGTCGCGAGTCCGCGATAGATCTCGCTGCCGGCACCGGGCACAAGGACCAGTGGCAGCATGCCGAAGATCGAGGTGAGCGTGCTCATGAAGATCGGCCGGGCCCGCACGCGGATCGCCTGGGCGACGGCCTCGTCGCGGCTCTTCCCGGCGCGTTCCGCGGCCCGGGTCTGGTGCACGAGCAGGATGGCGTTGTTCACCACCAGGCCGAGCATGATGATGAAGCCGATCATGGTGAGCAGCTCCAGCGCCTGGTGGGTGAACAGGTTCAGCGTCTGCAGGCCGATGACGCCGCCGACGACCGCGAGCGGCATCACCAGCAGTACGATCAGACTGTCGGTCACCGACCGGAACATCGCGGCCATGATGAGCAGCAGGATCAGCACCGCGAGGACGAAGTTCCGGCCCATGGTCTTCACTGCGCCATCGAGCCGATCGGCCGTGCCGCGGTAGAAGACGCTGGCCTCCGGCGGCAGCGCGTCGGCGAGCACCGGGCCGAGTTCGGCGCGCAAGGTCTCGAGCGCCTCCTCGACGGTCAGCTCCGGTGGCGGCAGGACCTGCAGCGTGATCGTCCGCTGGCCGTTCACCCGGCGGAGCTGGGTCGGACCGACGGTGCGCTGCACGGTTGCGAGCTCGCCGAGGGGCTGGACGCCTGCGACCGGCGTGGCGACCGGCGTGGCGGCGAGGTCCTCCGGCGTATCCCAGCCGCTGCCCCAGATGATCACGTCGTAGCCCTTGTTGCCGTCGAAGTAGCGACCACCGAACAGCCCGCCGGTGAAGGCGCGGGTGGCCGCGGCGACGTCGCTGCGGTCGAGGCCGGCCTGGATGATGCGCAGGTCGTTCGGAATGAGCTGCAGCTCGGGCCGCGACAGGGACAGGCCGGGCAAGGCCCGCGCGGACCAGCCCTCGAGCCGGTCGTCGATGGCGTCCTGGCCGAGGCGCGCTGCGTCCATCAACGGCACGAGCTCCGGTCCCTGGATGTCGACGTTGGTGTTGCGGCCACCGCCGATGCCGATGTTCAGCAGCGACGCGCGCGAGACGAATGCCTCGGTCCCCGGCAGGCCCACGAGCAGCTCGTCGCGGAGCGTGTCGATGAGCTCTGGCGCCTCGAGCGGATCACGGGGGTAGATATAGAGACCGGAAGCGTTCGGACCGTAGGAGAAGAGGTTGTAACCGCGGATACCCGGCGATGCATCGCCCTCGACGTGCGGCTTCAGGCGCTCCATGACATCGGCCATGAGCTCCCGCTCGATCGCGGAGAGCGGGAGCCCCTCGGGCATGCTGAAGAAGACCCGGATGCCGTCGGAATCGGCCTGGGGCAGGAAGTCGAGTTTCGGCGCCAGGGCCCAGGTGAGGGCCGGCGGCACCGTCAGCAGGATCGCGATCCAGCCGAAGCGGCGGCGGGGGGTGCCGGTAAGGCCCATGATCCGCTGGGAGATCCGGTCCCACCAGCCGCTCAGCGGGTCCTCGAAGCGCTCATTGCGCAGGAACCAGCCGCTGGCGACGGGCAGCACCGTGAGCGCGGCGATGGTCGAGGCCGCAACGGCCACCGACAGCGTCAGCGCCAGATCGGCGAAGAGCTGTCCTTCGATGCCGTCCATGAACAGGATCGGGAAGAAGATCGCGATGCTGGTCATGGTCGAGGCGAAAAGCGCACCGACGACCTGCGAGGGGCCCTCGCGCATGGCTTGTTCCCTGGGCATGCCGCCCTGGCGCAGGCGCACGATGTTCTCCTGGACGATGATCGCCGCATCGAGCACGAGGCCCACAGCGAACGCAAGTCCGGCGAGGGATACGACGTTGAGGCTCCGGCCGAGGGCGCTCAGCGCGATGAAGGCGGCCAGCAGCGAGAACGGGATGGTCAGGGCGATCAGGGCGGTGGCTTTCCATCCCCGGAGGAACAGCCACAGCACGCCGAGCGCCAGCGCCACGCCGAGCAGCAGATTGCCGTTCACGAGCGTGATCGCCCGGCGGATGTGGACCGAGGCGTCGAAGCTGAGCACAAGCTGGAGGTCCTCGGCGCCGAGGGCGCCGGCGTTGAGCTCGGCGATGGCGGCGTTGACGTCGTCCAGGATGGCGACCGTGTTCGCGCCGTACTTGCCCTGGACGCGGATGTAGTAGGCGGGATAGCCCGTCCGGTACATGAAGCCTTCCCGCGGGTAGAGCTCCGTGCTGATCTGCGCAATGTCGCGGAGGTATACCGGCTGGCCGTCGCGGCGGGCGACGATGAGATTGCCCAGGTCCTCGAGCTCGAAGCCACCGAGGAAGCGAACCGTGTAGCTCCGGCGCCCGACGCTTGCCGAGCCGCCGGTACTGTGGACGGCGCGGCGCACCGTGTCTGCGATCTCTGCGACCTGTACGTCGAAGGCCGCGGCGCGCTGCGGGTCGAAGGCCACGAGGACCAGCTCCTCGCGTTCGCTGGCGAGGTCGACGCGCTGGACGCCATCGATCTCCAGCAGCCGCGGCTCAACGGCCTCTTCGATGACGCGCTGGTACTGGGTCACGTCGGTGCCGGGGACCGGCTCCTTCGCGTGAACGAGCAGCGTCGCGACGGGAAAATCCCAGCCGCCCACCTGGATCTGCGGTTCACCCGCGTCAGGCGGCAGGTCTTCCGAGTTGTTGAGCGCGCTCAGGACATCGAGCATGGCCTGCTGAAGATCGGTGCCGACGTCGAAGCTGAGCGAGATGCCGCCGCCGCTCGCCCGCGCGTTGCTCTGCATTTCGAGCACGCCGGGGATTCCCCGGAGGGCTTCCTCCTGGGGCTTGATGATGTTGGCCTCGACCTCCTGCGGCGCCGCGGCGCGCCAGCCCGTGTTGATGTTGATCTGCGGATACTCGATGTTCGGCAGCATCTGGATCGGCAGCGCGGCGACGGCGACCAGGCCCAGCACGATGACGAGCACTGCCGTTGCCAGCAGCGCGGGCGGATGGTCCGCCGATAAGCGAATGAGCGACATCCCGACCTTTCTCCCTTCAAAAGCGCGTCTCGTACGCATTGAAGGCGACAAACCGGAAAAGGTTGCGCGTGGGGTTCGTCTTTGCGACGAGTCGAGCGGCCGGCGCGGCAGGGCGAGTCGGCTGCGTCCGCTGCGACCGTCCGGTACCATGGCGCGATCCCACCGCCACGGAGCCTGCTCGCGCGTGAATTCGCCCCCGGAATCACCGGTCGAACTGGCCAACTTCGAGCTCGTCGAAGTGATCGGTCGCGGTGGCATGGGTACCGTCTGGCGGGGCGAGCAGAAGAATCCGCGGCGGCCGGTCGCCGTGAAGATCGTGGCTCCCGATCCTTCGCTTCCCCCGGCCATCACGACGCACCTCAAGCGCGAGGGCGATACGGCGGCCCGCTTCGATCATCCTCACCTGGCCCACGTCTACGAATGCGGGATCGTTGACGAGCATTACTTCCTCGCCATGCAGCTGCTGCCCGGCGGCGATCTCGCCGATCGCATCGCCAGCGGGCTCGCGCCGGACGACGCGCTGGCGATCCTGCGGGACCTCGCCGGCGCCCTCGGGCACATCCATGATCGGGGGTTCGTCCACCGCGACATCAAGCCTTCCAACGTCCTGTTCAACGGCGCCGGGCAACCGGTGCTCGTCGACTTCGGCATCGCGAAATCCACGGATGAGGAAACGGCCCTCACCATGGCGGGGCTCTCGACGGGGACGCCCGCGTACATGAGCCCGGAGCAGATTCGCGGGCAGCCGGTCGACGCGCGCTCCGACCTCTATGCACTCGGTATCCTCCTGTACGAGATGCTGACCGGCTCGACGCCGTTCGCAGGCAGAACGCCCGACGAGATCCGGCTGGCGCACATACAGGAGTCTCTGCCGGCGCTGCCGGCGGCGCAGGGACACCTGCAACCGGTGCTCGACCGTCTCGTGGCCCGGGACCCGGACCATCGTCTCCGCTCCTGCGAGGCGCTGCTCGGGATGCTCGACGGTCGTGCTGATCGCAGCCCGACCGACGACGTGACCGCCGTCGCCCCCAGCGAGCCCTCGACCGCCGCGGCGGCCATCACCGCAGCGGCGCCACCCCCCGCCGAGGGAGCGCCCCGGAAGGCGTGGAAACCGCCGACCGCGCTGGTCGTTCTGGTCCTGGCCGTGTTTGGCGCCTGGCTCGGTTCCTCGCTCCTGCCCTCGATGGAGCGAATCGAGACCACCGATGCGGCGTTGGCCGGAACGGCGGGACTCGCGGTATTGCCGCTGGTGAACCGGAGCGGCCTTGCCGACGACGCCTTCTTCGTGGACGGCTTCCACGACGAGCTGCTGACCCAGCTTTCGCGCGTTGGCGCCCTGCGGGTGATCTCGCGCACCTCGGTGCTACGTTACCGCGGCTCCGAGCAGCCGGTTCCGGAGATCGCGGCGGAACTCGGCGTGGATTCGGTCCTCGAGGGCAGCGTGCAGCGGGCAGGGTCCGAGGTCCGTATCACGATCAAGCTCGTCGACGCGGACATCGATGAGGTGATCTGGGCGGAGACCTTCGATCGCGCCATGTCGGTCGAGAACCTGTTCGCGATCCAGAGCGAGATCGCCCGGGCCGTGGTCGGCGCCCTGCGCGCCGAACTCACCGATGCCGAGGGCGACCGGCTCGATCGCGAGCCGGCGGTGCCGCTCACAGCGTACGAGGCCTACCTCCTTGGCCGGCAGGCCTTCCAGCGCCGCGTCGGGGGATCGAGCGTTGCGCTTGACGAAGCGCGCGGGCACTTCGAGCGGGCGCTCGAGCTGGCGCCGGGCTATGCCGCAGCCCTGGCGGGCCTGGCGTCGGTCTACGCCGTCTACGCCGGCTACATCGATGCGACACCGGAGCTGAATCCGACCGAGCTGGCGGCTGCCTACGCGCGCGAGGCCCTCGCGATCGATCCGACGCTGTCGACGCCGCACGCGGTGATCGGCCTGCTGGAACGGGACGCCTTCAAGCGGGTCGAGGGCCTGGAGCGCGCCATCGCGCTCGAGCCCAGCAACAAGACGGCCCACTTCTGGCTCGGCAGCGTCCAGGCCATCGCCGGCGACCTAGTGGCGGCGGAGGCTCATTTCGAAGACGCGCTCGCCCTCGACCCGCTGTCACCGATTCTCACCCTGTTTCTCGCGTCGATGGCGGAGCTGCGCGGGGATCGGGAACTGGCGGTCGCCCGGATCGAGGGGAGCCCGCAACGGGGCCTGCGGCCGCTCCGAGGCCTCCTGAGCTATTTCCACTACCGGGAGGGCGAGTTCGAGGACGCCGCCAGGCTCCTGCGAGAGGTCGGGCCGCCGAACGAAGCCGATGCCTGGCTGGCTCAGCTGTTCCCCGCAGGGAATGCGCCGATCAACCGGAATACCGCCGTCCCCGTCATCCTGGGCTCCGCCGACGGCGCCGGGGATTCCCATCTGCGCGTCCTGTATCTCATCGCCATTGGCGCCTACGCGGACGCCCAGGACCTCATCGAGCGCCGGCAGATCTACGGCCGCGAGATCGTGATGTACCTCTGGATGCAGGACTCACCCGGGCTCCGCCAGGGGCCGATCTTCGAGCGCATCGTTACCGGAGCGGGCTTGCCCGCCTGGTGGGAGACGCACGGTTACCCGGCCGATTGTGCCCCCGACGCGTTCGTCGCGATCGGGTTCCGCTGCGGCCCCTGATCCGGCCGCTCAGTTGGCGCAGCCGCGGTTGTCGAGCCGGGTCAGGCGCACCAGGTCGAGGCCCCCAGGCTCGAACGACGCACCGTCCGGCTGCCAGTCGACCCGCAGGCCGTCGCCGTTCCCGAAGCGCACGGACAGGTCGCCCCAGCGATCGCTGCGAACGGCCCCGGCATCGAAGCGCGGCGGGAAGTCCGTACCGTCGTAGCGCCGCAGCTCGAGATCAGCGCCGACGTCCGTGACGAGCCCCTGGCCCAGGAGCCAGAGCGGCGCGCCGTCCTCGAACACGTACCAGCTCAGCAGCAGCTGCGCCTCGCCCTGCACCTCGAGAACCTGCAGCACGAAGCCGTGGCCGTCCTGGCCCGGGGCGATGTAGCTCCCGCTACGGCAGGCTTCGGCGGTGGTCGCGATGGCGCCCAGGCGCTGGATATTGCGGCTCGCGCGCCCGAATTTTGGTGCCGCGTCCCGCCAGCTCGCGTTGCCAACGGTGTCATCGGCAAACTCGAGGCTCAGGGTGCCCCAGGGTTCGAGGACGACATCCTCGCTAGCAAAGGCCGGCGGAAACTCGCCGCCCGTCGCGCTGAAGACGTCCAGCTCGGCGATGCCGCCGTCGAGGTCACCAATGCCGATCAGCCAGAGCGGCCCGCCCTCGAGGAAGGTGTACCAGTACGCCACGAGGCGCTCGGGGCCGCCCGGGGATGCTGGCGCGAGGTGCTCGATGATCCAGCCCTGACCGTCTTCCGCCGGATTGAACCAAGGGCCGCTGAGGTCGTAGGCGCGTGGCCCCGCGCCGGCCGCATCGGTGTGGAAGATGAAGTCGTTGCTGAACAGCCCATCGCGGTTCTGGAGCTGCAGCAGCTGCATGCCGGCGGCGTCGGGGAGCGTCGCGAGCTGGACCTCAAGCCCGTCGCCGTCGCAATCCGGCAGAGCGCCCGAGCGGCAGCGGACGTTGCCGGCGACGCGGCGGCCGTTCACGACCACGTGGGCGCCCGGATCGACGTGGCGCCCGCTCAGCGCCAGCGTCCGATCGTTGGCGCCAAGCCGCGGAAACCGCTGGCGGCCGCCCTGTCTCTCGATGGGACCCTGGGTCCAGAGCGCGGGCTGGGGACGATCGGCGCGGTCGCCGCTGGCGGCCGTCAGCGTCACGACGGCTTCGCCATCGGCCGCGAGCGTTCGCAGCGCCGCCGGGGTGAGTGCCGGTGCGCCGTCCGCGACGTAGCGTCCCCGTTCGTAGCGGAGCGACACGGGCGTGGGCGCTTCGGCGAGTAGGGCGCCGCTGGCCGTCAGGTTTACGGCCCGCTCGTCGGCCGCCTGCTCCAGGGCGTCAAGCACGGCGAGCGTCGTCGCGTCCGCTACGGTGGTCTCGTCGAGCGTGACCTGCCGCCCGAACGCGCCGGCGAAGCCCGTGCTGCCCTCGGTCACCATGTTCCAGACCGGGTCGAAGCGCGTGCGGCTGGCCCAGGAGAAGCGCCACAGGAGTCGCTCCGGCGTGCCGAGGTCCGTAATGTTCCGGTAGAAGTCGAGATCGATGACGTTCAGGCGTCCCTGCGGCAGGATCAGCCAGCGGTCGTAGGCCCCCCGCCAGGTGGGCGCCTCCATGCCGGTGCCGGGCGTGTTGGTGCTCACCCAGAACGGCATGCGATGGCAGTCGCCGCAGACGTTCGGCCCGCCGGGCTGGAGGTCGCCGTCGATATGGAACAGGCGGAAGCCACTCCGCGCCGTTGTCGACAGCTCGCCCGTGTACGCCCGGCGTGGCGCGGGTGGATAGGGGATCGACAGCAGATACTCGGCCATCGCGTCCCGGTCCGTGGCGGACAGCGCGCCGGCCTTGTCCTCGTCGTTGACCGCGCAGCCGTCTACCCGGCACAGGGTCGTCGCGAGCGCGCCATCGACGAGGTGCCGGGTGCAGCTGGCCGGGTCGTCCTCGCTGCAGTTCGGCTCGTCGAAGCCGAAGATGTTGGCGGTGTTACGGCCGCCGTAGGGATCTCCGGGAATGCCGTCCCAGTGATAGGGCGCGGTGTCGCGGAGGCCGCGCGCCGGCATCGTCACGCGCGGCGGGATCTGGCTGCATCCACCGATGTTGCAGGCCGGCGTGTCGAGCACCCAGACCAGCTGATCCGTGTGGCCGTCCGGATGGCAGCTCTCGCAGGAGAAGGTCCCGGTCGTCGACGCGCTGGCCGTGTTGAAGGCGATGCGACCCTGCTTCAGCAGCGGATTGGTCGGGTCCTCGAGGACGACCGTTGCCGCGACCGTCGGTGCGCGCCGGTCGGCGACCGTCACGACCGAAACGGTATTGGCGACGGCGTTGAGGACCCAGGCTTCGCCCCCGAGCAGCGCGACGCCACGGGGCACCGCGCCGACCGCCACAGCGCCCAGGATCTCGCCGCTCGCCGCATCAAGCGTGACCAGGCGGTCTGAACCCGCAGCCGTGACGAAAAGCGTCGCGCCGTCGTCGCTGAGCGCGATGCCATAGGGCGTCGCTACCGCGTCCTGCGGCGCCGGGTCGACCGGCGGCAACGGCTCGAGGTTCAGAATCTGCGGTTGCGCGCACGGCGAGCCGGTGCAATCGACGATCGTGAGCTGGTTCAGGAACGCGCGGTTGCCGAGCTCCGCGAGGCCGTGACCGGCGGTGCCGGCCTTGCCGTTGGCGTCGTTGCGTGCGTCGGTCTGCGCGACGAAGACGCGAGCGCCCGGGCCGACGGCAACGCCGTAGAGAAGCGTGCCGACGCCGCTGACCGTCTCCAGCAGGCGATCTGTCGCGGTGTCAAAGACGAACAGGTCCCGGTCCGGAATGCGCGGATTGCGCACGATGTCGACATCGATACCCCGCGAGAGAACGTTGTTGTTTGCGACCGCGTGTTCCCAGGCATCAAAGGTGCAGCGTTCGCCGTCGAGGGAGCCGACGCAGCCGGAGATCTGGGTCTGGTTGTTGGATTCGAAGGGGACGACGTACAGCCTGCCGTCGCGGACCGCGAGCGCCCGCGGATCCTGGGCGTTGATCGCCAGTCGCCGGAGGATGCGCCGCGCCGCGACGTCGACGACCGCCACCTGGTTCTCCGAGGAAAGCGCCACGTAGGCCTTGCTGTCGTTGGCGAAAGCGATCCCGACCGGCTCGTCGAAGCGCGTGGCCCTCGTGCGCGGATCAAGATCCTGGATGGTGGCGACGACCTGGAGATACGTCGGACTCGTCGCTACGAGGTCGATGACGCTCACCGAGTCGGAGACGTGGTTGCTGACCCAGAGCTCGCGTCCGTCCGGTCGCAGGCCCAGACCGACGGGTTCGATGCCGACCGGGACGCGCGCGATGATCTCCCGTGATGCCGGATCGATGAGATCGAGCGTGCCTGCCGGCGTGTTCGCAACCGCGATACCCGCGGGGGTGGCGATGACGGGATTGGCGTGGGGTCCGTGGAAGGCGACGTGACCACCGGCACCGAGCGCCGCTGCCGGCAGCAGCGCAAGCACCCAGCAGCAGGCGTGTCGAACGATCCGGTGGCGGACGGCGAACACGATGGCGTACCCCAGCATTGACCCCCGGTCAGCATAGCAGGCAGGCCGTTGCGCAGGTTGCTGGTCCTCCCCACGCCGACGTTGGGCTCTTGCGCTATGCTTTCCGTGCGCGGCTTGCGCAATGGGGATCAATCGGGAATCAATGGGGGAGGAAGATGAACTGGTACGTCGACGTTCTGAAGAAGTACGTGGCCTTCGGCGGCCGCGCGCGCCGCAAGGAGTACTGGATGTTCATGCTGATCAACGCGCTGATCGTGCTGGCGCTCGGCATGGTCGATCGCACGCTCGGCACCTGGGATGCCGCATTGAGCCTGGGCGCCGTCAGCGGCCTCTACTCGCTGGCCGTTTTCCTGCCGAGCCTCGGCGTGACCATCCGGCGCCTGCACGACTCGGACAAGACAGGCTGGTGGTTCCTGGCCGTCTTCGTGCCGATCATCGGCGCGCTGATCCTCCTTATCTTCATGGTGACGCCCGGCACGAAGGGTTCGAACAAGTACGGGCCTGATCCGATCACGTGACCGGCGGCTCCGGCCGCGTCAGCCACGTCCGCGTCATCCAGATCGTTCCGATGAGGAGCGGTGGGACGACGTGGGTCCACACACTCATGGCGAGCGCGAAGTAGTCGTAGATGCCGTGCAGCACCATGGCGAGGAGCAGCGCGAGCGTCGTGAAGATCGCCCGGTTGCGGCCGTGCCGATCTGCATAGCCGTAGCCGTAGCCCCAGATCGAGGCGAACAGGATGTGGACCATGGGTGAGGCGATAGCCCGACCGACCGCGGCCGGACCCTCCAGCATCAGCAGGTAATGCTGGTTCTCGTGGAGCGAGAAGCCCATGGCGACAAAGGACGCGTAGATCACCCCGTCGAAGGCTTCGTCGAAGTGGTCCGAGTGGATCAGCAGCAGCAGGAACGGGACGAACTTCGCCAGCTCCTCGATGGGACCGATCGCCAGCACGGCGTACAGGAACAGCTGCAGGCGCGACTGCTCGGCCAGCGCGAAGGCATCCCGCCGCAGGCCGAATTCATCGAGGGTCTCGTAGAAATAGATACCCAGGAACGCCGACAGATAGCCCAGGAGCATGGCGAACAGCAGGAACGGCAGCGGCTCCGGGCGGTGCCGGTCGTGATAGTAGTGGTAGGCCGCCCAGAACAGCAGCGGCAGCGTCAGCAGGGACCCGTAGCTGAGGGTGTCCGGCAACACGGTCACGCCCTTGTGCGTCGTTTGCGCCATTGTAGGCGGACGGTGCGGCCCTCGCCGCTCGCGATCACGAAGCGTCCGCAAACGGTCGGCGAGGATTCGAGGACGCCGCGCACAGGGCGCCGGCGATCCGGATCGGGAGCAGGGACATGGCAGGGAAAGGCAAGCCGCTGAGCGAGCAAACCACCGAGCAGCTCAACTCGATGCAGAACGCCCTCGTCGGCGTGTTGGCCGTCATGCTGGTGCTGCTCGGCTGCTACGTCGGCTACTACGCGTATCTCATTGCCACGGACCGCTTCGACACGGACCGCCACCTGATCGGCATCATCCCGGGCCTCATGCTCATTCCGGTCTCGACGCCGATGCTCATCGTCATCGGCAAGATCCGGGCGGAGCTCGCGAAGCGCCGCTAGCCGGCGCCCTCAATTCGCCCAC
>JBCCZC010000123.1:0-13845 GCA_039188505.1 Pseudomonadota bacterium
GCGCTCGTCCATCGGGAAGTGGATGCTGACCTTATAGTTCTTGAGGTTGGCATCGCGCAGGTTCGAGACGCCGTGGTATTCGACCAGCATCCGGTCGCGGGCGTCGTAGACCACATTGATGGGATCGGCCAGCATGCGCACGAGCGGGTTGGCGGCGCGCATGCGGAATTGGACCAGCTGTTCGCCGTCGGCCTCGTACTCGCGCACCTTCTCGATCTTGAAGCGCACGGTGTCGAGGAGGGCGGGGACCAGGAAGTCCTTCTTGATGGTCTTGCCCGCGAGGAGATCGTCCCAGCGGCCGTCGATCAGGCGGTCGAAGCCGGCGTCAGCCAAAGGGTGCGAGGCGTCGACCTCGTGGATCTTGAGCTCGGCTTCTCGGCCCTTGCGGCAGAACACGAGGGGGTCGCCGTGGCGGCGCGCCATACCTTCGACGTAGCCGTTGCGGACGTCCTCGAGGACGAAGTCCGGGAGCAGCGTGTTCGCCCGGTAGTCGAGCTGCTTGCGGGCCACCAGGGCGCCTTCCGGATCGGTGTAGCGGACCTCGTGGCCGACGGTCTGGCCGTCCACGACGAGGTGCGAATGATGTTCGACGTACACGAGCTCTCCGGTCGCCGCGTCGTGCGCGTAGCCGGTCTTTTCGTGGATCGTCGTGTTGTCGAGCGACGCCAGATCCTCGGTCGGCGTGACCAGGGCCAGCGCGGCAAATGCTGCGTGGAGCATGCTTCCCACCTCCCCTCGGTAGGGGCCGTGTTTATACAATGATCAATCACTTGGCACCAGTGACCCCCCAAATTCGTGACAGTGCCGCGACACGCTCGCTGGCCAGATGGGCGGCACTGTTGATGCGAGGGTCGGTGCGTGCGGGACCTGTTCGAAACCAGTGAGGCCAGCCGGATCGATCTGCCCGATGCTGACCTGCTGCTGTGGCCTGCCTTCGCCTCCGAAGCCGAGGCGGACGCGTGGCGCGGGGCGCTGCTTGAGGAGGTCGCGTGGGCCGAGGAGCGGCTCACGATGTTCGGGCGGGAGGTGCTCTCGCCGCGACTGGTGGCCTGGTACGGGGATGCCGGCGCGGAGTACACCTATTCGGGGGTCACCCATCGGCCCCACGCCTGGACCGGGACGCTGTGGGCGATCCGGGAGCGGGTGGAGCGCGTGGCGGGAGCTCGCTTCAACAGCGTGCTGGCCAACCTGTACCGCCATGGGCGGGATTCAATGGGGTGGCACAGTGATGATGAGAAGGAGCTGGGGGAGCGGCCCGTCATCGCTTCGGTGAGCCTCGGCGCCGAGCGGCGGTTTCGGCTGCGGCATCGGCGGACCAAGCAAACCCACGGGATGGACCTGCCGCACGGGTCGCTGCTGGTGATGGCGGGGGAGACACAGCGGTGCTGGCAACATGCGTTGCCGAAGACGCGGCGGGACGTGGGGGTGCGGGTGAATCTGACGTTTCGGATGGTGGCCTGACTATTCGGGCCTTCGGAAATCAAGGGTGACTAATGCGAGTCGTCTGGAAAGACGCGGCTTGCTAGCATGGGGGCTGGTTCAGGGAGAGTGCTGAATGCCCGAGTTTCTGCGTAAGGCTGTCGGTGGGCTGCTGTTGATCGGCAGCATGGGAACCGTCTGTATCCTGGCGATCTTCTGATGCAGCGTGTCCTTCCTCACCGCGTCTCCAAGGCGCTCTGGATGTGGGTGCTGCCGCTGCCGCTGGTGGCGGAGGCGCTCGGCTCTCTCCTTAAAGGGGAGTTTCTCGAGACGCTCGTTGCCTCGGGGGCGCTGGTTGCTTTCTATGTCGCCGCCTCGCTCATGCGCAAGGGGCTCCTGCAGGAGGCCGTGCTCGGAGCCCGACGCTACATTCTCAAGCGTCCGCCGCCGCTGAAGACCATGGCCACGTTGATCGCCGGGGTCACCACCGCCGCGGTCAGCTTCTTCCTCGTCGACGACCACGTGCTGTGGAAGTCGATCGTCTATGGCGTGGTCGCCATGGTCGGTGCCCGGATGCTCTACGGGCCGGATCCCGCGCCGCGGTTCTCCGATGCCGCCATGGACGAGGCCAAGCGCCAGGAGGTCATGGCGGCGCTCGGGAAGGCCGAGGAGCGCGTGCTGGCCATCGAGCATGCCAGCGAGAACATCTTCAACGAGGAGCTCTCCAAGCGCCTCGGCGGCGTGGTCAGCGATGCCCGCGAGATCCTCGATCTGCTGGCCGACCGGCCCGATCAGATGCGCCAGGCGCGTCGCTTCCTGAACACCTATCTCGACGGGGCCGAGCAGGTGGCCAACGGCTACGCGAGCACGCACACGCGAGCGGCCTCGGACCAGCTCGAGGAGAAGTTCAGCAGCGTGCTGACCACCATCGAGGGGGCGTTCGCCGAGCAGAAGAAGCGCCTGGTCGATGACGATGTGCAGAACCTCGACGTGAAGATCGAGGTGCTCACCACGCAGATCGAGCGGGAAGGCCTCTAGGCGGACCCGCTCGTCTTGAAGCGATCAACCTTCGAACGCATCGTCGATACGCGCTGGCTGATCGCGTTCGTCCTCTGGTGGCTGGCGATTTCCCTGCTGCCCGATCCCCGCCCCTTGAGCGGGCCGCAGTGGTCCGTTGCGATTGCCCAGAATCTGCTGGGCGTCTCCGAGGCCGGCGCGCGGCTCGTCGGGACGGCGATCTTCCGGGCGGCGGGCTTCGGGGTGCTCGGTATTCTCGCGGCCATGGTCTGGCGGCCCCGGTTCACTGCCGCGGCGACCGCCACCGCGCTCATCGGGGCGCCGCTGCTGGCGATCCTGGCACAGTGGATCAACTACGAGCATTTCCCCATCGCCGACCAGTGGCAGCTGGCCATCGCGTCGACCATCGGCGGGGTGCTGCTGGGGCTGGCGTTGCGCCGCCGGCGCTGGGCTGCGGGGGTGTTCATGGTGCTGTTCGTCGGGCTCTTCGCCTGGGGGACGTCGACGGGTATCAGTGACGATCTCGATGCCGCCACCCGCGCCACGGCGCAGCATCTGCTGCTGCTGGAAGAAGAGGCGCCGCGCGGGGATGCGAGCTTCGTATGGCTCACGAGCGAGGCGTTTCGCTTCGCCGCCGACAACAGTCACGGCTTCGACGCGGTGCTGCCCAACAAGGCTGCGGTGCTCGCGCTGGGCGTTATCCTCGGCGAAGAGCGGGTGGCCTGGGTTGCGCGGCGGCAGATCGACCCGGGCGTCCTGCCCGAGTTCAACCGGCTGCGCAACCGCGTCACCCTGCGCGAGCGCGGTGATCTTGCCCGCCACTTTTGGGTCTCCGGGGCGCTGGCGGTGCTGGCGGATTCGAACCGGTCGCTGACCGTGGGGCTCCAGAAGGAACTCGCTGACACCGGTCCCGGGGGCTCCGGCTTCTCCTTCGTCGACATGGTGGCAAACCGTTCCGGCATCCTCCTGGCGGTTGCGGCCACGCGCAACGACGATACGGCCCGCGAGGTGCAGGAGGCGCTCCAGGATGGCTTCCTCACCGAGGAGCTCCTGCCGCCCATCGAGGGCCTGCCCGAGGGGATCTCGGCCGACGACTTCCAGCGGCTTTACGGCGGGCTCAACGGGCGCGGAACTCGCCAGCAGGTGGCGGAGATCCGATCGCGGATCGCGGCGACCCCGCTGCTCAACCTCTAGTCGGAAACGGACCGGCGGGTCAGTTTCCGGCGATGTAGCTTTCGAGGCTCTCGATCTGCGCGGCCTGGTCCTCGATCTTCGCCTTGACGAGGTCGCCGATCGAGAGCATGCCGATCACCTTGCCTTCGTCGACGATGGGCAGGTGGCGGATGTGGTGGGTGGTCATGACGCCCAGGCACTGGTCGACCGTCTCGTGGCCGTCCGTGGTGATCACCTCGGCGGTCATGATCTCCTCGACCTTCGTCTCCTTCGAGGAGCGGCCCTGGAGGATCACCTTGCGCGCGTAGTCGCGCTCGGAGATCACGCCGACCATGGTGTCGCCATCCATCACCATCAGGGCGCCTACGCCCTTGTCCGCCATCATGTCGATGGCGTCATAGACGCTGGCGCCCGGCGCGATCGCGAACACGTCGCGCCCTTTCTCGTCGAGAATCTGCTGGATGGTGTGCATGGTTCCTCCCGTTGCCCGTGTCTTTGAGTCTAGCATCGGATTCGGGATCCGGAAGGGGCAGTTCAGGCAGGCGCCCGGGCCGCGCTTTTCTCTCCCAACTTCCGATGACTTCGGCGATGGGCGACGAGGTCGATTGCGGTCTTCAGGCCCACCAGGAGCAGCAGTGCCCACATCGGGTTTCCAAGGGACATCGCCGCGCCGCCGCCGAGGATGATCGTGACGTGCAGCACCACCACGCGGCCGTAGGGGGCGCCCATGAGCTCCTGCAGGCTGACGCGCCGGTACTCGCCGCCGCCGATGAAGTTCACGCCGAACGAGATCAGGTGGCTGACTGCCAGCGCCGCGACCGCGAAGAGGAGCTGCTGCTCGGTGATGATGCCGATCACGTGGGCGATCGGGTCGTTGTCGAAGCCGAGGTCGAGGTTCTGGGCGCCGCCCTGATCGCCGCCCTCGCTGAAGCCGCCGAAGAAGCCGAAGACGAATACCCCGTGGCCGAAAGTGAAACCGCCGTAGTGCAGGGCGAAGAAGGGGATCATGAAGAGCTTCGCCGGCCAGGGTGAGTTCGGGCCGCGGCAGACTGCCATGCGGAAGAGGTTCAACACGCCGACGACCACGTTCTCCAGCCAGTAGATCACCAGCAAGAGGAACGCGTTCCAGCCCAAGAGGGCCATGCCGGCGAGGGGGACGAGGTTGGCAAGGAGCAGGACCACGCCGCTGGTCCGCTCGCGGCCGGTCGAGGTCAGCCAGATCGGCCCTGGCCGGGGTTCGCTCACGGGAGTTCCGGGGGCTCAGGCCGCGTGGCCTTAGCGGCCTCGGTCTCGCCGGCCAGGGCCTCGCGCAGCGTTTCGGTCGCCTCGGCGACGCTGGTCGCGGTCTCGGCCTCCTGGCGGATGAGGGCGAGCTGCTGGTGCCACAGGGGCAGGGCGTTGGCCAGCACGAAGCGCGTGCGCTCCTGGAGCTGGCGGCGGTTCTCGACCAGCACGGTCAGGGTTCCGAGCGCCTGCTGAGCCACGACCCGGGCCATCACGAGGTCTTCCATGCGCAGGAGCAGGTCGTAGTGCGCGCTCTGGCCCTCGAGCTCGTCGAGGGCGGTAAGGCCAGCGCGCACGTGGGCGCCGAGGTCGAGGGTGGCCTCGCGCAGGGCGGTCTCGCGGCGCTCTAGGAGCAATGTCTCGGTCATCAGCGGATTCGAGCAGCCTTCGAGGTCGCCGGCGATCTGGTCGATCTCGACCTCGAGTTCCTTGAGTTTCGCGCCGCCGAGCGCCTTCGGCTCGCGCTTGAGCAGGCGGCTGAAGAAGCCCTGTGGGGCCTCCGTGGGGGCTGCGGCCTTGATGCGATCGAGCATCCGCCCGAGGAGCTCGGTGGCCCGGCTCACCGTGTCGCTCTGACCGGTCTGGGCCATCTGGTCGGTCAGGCGCGCCGCCTCGCGCTGGGCCTTCACGCCGAAGTAGGTGATGGAGTCGCCGACTGCGGGATCGATCGTGGCGCGGGCGGCGGTCGTGGCCGCCTCGTCGATTTCGGCCAGTTCGCCGGCCTGCTGCTTGAGCGATTCGACGGTGGCCATGGTGGTCGCGTCAGCCGGCCCTAGTCGGTCGCCAGCTCGGGCCGGTCCGCGAACTCGGCCAGGGCCTCGGGGTTGGCCAGCGCGTCGGTGTTCTTCACCGGGCGGCCGTGGACCACGTCGCGGACCGCGAGCTCGGTGATCTTCCCGGAGATCGTGCGCGGGATGTCGGCCACCGCGAGAATCTTCGCCGGCACGTGGCGCGGCGTGGCGTTCTCGCGGACGGTCTTGCGGATGCGGTCGCGCAGGGCGTCATCGAGGGCGTGGCCCTCCTGCATCCGCACGAACAGCACCACGCGGACGTCGCCGTCCCAGTCCTGGCCAATGGCGATGCTCTCGAGCACCTCGGGCAGGCGCTCGACCTGGCGGTAGATCTCCGCCGTCCCGATGCGCACGCCGCCGGGGTTCAGCACCGCGTCCGAGCGCCCGAAGATGATGACGCCGCCGTGGCGCGTCAGCTGGGCGTAGTCGCCATGGCACCACGTGCCGGGCTTGTGATCGAAGTAGGCTGCGCGGTACTTCTCGCCGTCCGGGTCGTTCCAGAAGCCAACGGGCATCGACGGGAAGGCCTGGGTGCAGGCCAGCTCGCCGGTCTCGCCGACCACGGGCTCGTTCTCGGGGTCGAGGATCTCGACCTTCATGCCCAGGCCGCGGCACTGGAGCTCGCCGCGGTGCACGGGCAGTACGGGGTTGCCCAGCGCGAAGCACGAGATGATGTCGGTGCCGCCGGAGATCGAGGAGACGCACAGGCGATCCTTGATGTCGCGGTAGCAGTAGTCGTAGCTCTCGGGCAGGAGCGGCGAGCCCGTCGACAGGATCGTGCGGAGGCCCTCGAGGCGGTGCGTCTGGCGCGGCTTCACGCCGGCCTTCTCGATGGCAGAGATGTACTTGGCGCTGGTGCCGAAGACGTTGACGTCGAACTCGTCCGCGAGGTCGAAGAGCGCCTCGGGGCCCGGGTGAAACGGGTTGCCGTCGAACAGCACCACCGTGGAGCCGACGGCAAGCGCGCTCACCAGCCAGTTCCACATCATCCAGCCGCAGGTGGTGAAGTAGAAGATCCGATCCTCGCGTTTGAGGTCCGTGTGCAGTACCAGCTCCTTGAGGTGCTGGATCAGCGTGCCGCCGGCGCCGTGGACGATGCACTTCGGCACGCCCGTGGTGCCCGAGGAATAGAGCACGTAGACCGGGTGGTCGAAGGGCAGCTGCTCGAAGCGCATGGCCGCGAACGTGGCCTCGCGGTCGACGAAGTCGGACCAGGCAACGGCGCGGTCGAGGCCCGAGAGGTCCGGCTCCGAGCCCGTGAAGTCGACGACGACGGCCTGTTCGATCGAGTCGATGCGGTCCAGCACCTCGGCGACCTTGCCCAGCGAGTCGAAGCGCTTGCCGCCGTAGTGGTAGCCATCGACGCAGAGGATCAGCTTCGGCTGGATCTGCCCGAAGCGGTCGACCACGCCGTTGACGCCGAAGTCGGGCGAGCAGGACGACCAGATCGCGCCGATGCTGGTGGTGGCCAGCATCGCGACGATGGTCTCGGGGCAGTTGGGCATGAAGCCGCCGACGCGATCGCCGGACTTCACGCCCGCCGCGCGCATGGCCGCGGCGAGCTGGGCGACGGTTTCGCGCAGCTCGGCGTAGGTCACGGACTTGCGGGCGCCGTCCTCGCCGGCGAACTCGATCGCGGTGCGTTCGTCGCCGTGGCGCAGGAGATTCTGGGCGAAGTTGAGCTTCGAGCCCGGGAACCATTTGGCGCCGGGCATGCGGGTGACGTCGTCGACCACGTCGTCCCAGCCGCTCGAGGAGCGGATGCCGCAGAACTCCCAGAGCGCCTCCCAGAAGACGGCCGGCTTCCGGATCGAGAACTGGTAGAGCGATTCGTAGTCGTCGACCGTCTCGTCGAGCTGGCGCCCGACGAAGCGGATGAAGCGACTCATGTTGGAGTCCTCAACGCGCTGGGGCGACGGGCTCCACATCGGCTGGTCTGTCATCGAACTCACTGCGTCCCTGTACGGAATTCCCGCGCGGTTCCCCGCGCGCTGCCTTGCTCATCCCCCCGGAGGATTCCGCTCCGGAAACTGGCGTCGTCCGCCCCCGTCGGCGCCGGCATCCCGTCGGACCCGAAGGCCCCGCGGGATGCGAGCGGCGAATTCTACACCGTCACCTGATCCGCGCCCATGTTGACTTTCGCAGTGGCCATCGCCTCCGAGCGCTCTCGCCACCGTTCACCGGAGCCGCCCGGCTATAATCGGAGGTTTACCGTCTCGAGGAGATCCCAGCGCGTGGAACGGGAATCGATGGAGTTCGACGTCGTCATCGTGGGCGGCGGGCCGGCGGGCCTGTCCGCGGCCATTCGCCTGCGGCAGCTCGCCGCCGAGAAAGGCGAGGATATCCAGGTGTGCCTGGTCGAGAAGGGCTCCGAGATCGGCGCGCACATCCTCTCCGGCGCGGTGTTCGAGCCGCGCGCGCTCAACGAGCTGATCCCGGACTGGAAGGACCAGGGGGCGCCGGTCACCACGGCGGTCACCGGAGACGAGTTCTACCAGCTGAAATCGGACTCGGCGGCGCGGAAGGTGCCGAACGGGCTGGTGCCCAAGCCGATGCACAACGAGGGCAACTACGTCATCAGCCTCGGCGCGCTGTGCCAGTGGCTGGGCGACCAGGCCGAGGCCCTCGAGGTGAACATCTTCCCGGGGTTCCCGGCCTCCGAGCTGATCATCGATGACAACGGCGCGGTGGCGGGCGTCATCACCCAGGACATGGGGATCGGTCGCGACGGCGAGCCCAAGGCCGGCCACGAGCCGGGCTATGAGCTCCGCGCGCGCTACACGATCTTCGCCGAGGGCTGCCGCGGCCACCTCGGCAAGCAGCTCGAGCAGCGCTACAACCTGCGCGAGGGTGCGGATCCGCAGCACTACGGGCTGGGCTGCAAGGAGGTCTGGCGGGTTCCGAAGGAGCAGCATAAGCCGGGCCTGGTCGTGCACACGCTCGGCTGGCCGCTCGACAATTCGACCGGCGGTGGCGGCTGGATCTATCACTACGGCGACGACCTCGTGTCCGTCGGCATGGTCGTGTCGCTCGCCTACGAGAATCCGCACCTCTCGCCCTTCGAGGAGTTCCAGCGCTGGAAGCACCACCCGGAGGTGAGGCGCCACATCGAGGGCGGCGAGCGCGTGAGCTACGGCGCGCGGGCCCTGAACAAGGGCGGCCTCCAGTCGCTGCCCAAGCTGAGCTTCCCCGGCGGCGTGATGGCCGGCTGCGAGGCCGGCTTCCTCAACAGCGTGAAGATCAAGGGCAACCACCTGGCGATGAAGACCGGGATGATCGCCGCGGAGGCCGTGTTCGACGCCTTCGCTCGCGGTGATGAGGGCGGGAAGGATCTGAAGGGCTTCGGCGACGCGATCCAGTCGTCCTGGGTCCACGACGAACTCTACCGGGCCCGCAACTTCGAGCCGGCGATCAAGAAGTTCGGGACGTTTCTGGGCGGGGCGTTCACGTTCCTCGACCAGAACATCTTCAACGGCAAGATGCCGTTCACCTGGCGGATTCCGAAGCCCGATCACGAGACCCTGAAGCCCGCGGCGGACATGCCGCGGATCGGCTACCCGAAGCCTGACGGCAAGCTCAGCTTCGACCGCCTGTCCTCGGTCTTCCTGTCCTCGACCAACCACGAGGAGGATCAGCCGAGCCACCTGCAGCTCGCCGATCCGTCGATCCACATCGAGAAGAACCTGCCGCTGTTCGACGAGCCCGCGCAGCGCTACTGCCCGGCGGGCGTGTACGAGGTGGTCGAGGAAGAGGGCAAGGCGACGTTCCGCGTGAACGCGCAGAACTGCGTCCACTGCAAGACCTGCGACATCAAGGAACCGAACCAGAACATCAACTGGGTGGTGCCCGAAGGCGGCGGCGGTCCGAACTACTCGGGGATGTAGCTACTCGCAGGTAGCGACGGAAAAAGGGGGCAGCTCGGCCCCCTTTTTTCGTTGACTAGGAGGCAGCGACCCTGGCGGGCTCGTACAGCCGCGCCACGTCGGCGCGCGTGAGCACCTGGACCATCCAGAAGGTCACCGCGAGATTCAGCAGGTATTTCGCCGCGGCGGCGATCTGGATCGGATCACCGCCGGGCATCAGCTCGCCGCCCGGAAGCAGCAGGTTGACGGCGAGGAAGAAGCAGCAGATGGCGAGCATGGCGCGGCGTGCCCAGGACCGGAGCTTGAACACCGGGTAGACGACGCCCGCGAAGAAGGCCGAGAAGCCCAGCGCGAGACCGAAGACGATCAGCGATCGATGGTCCGCCAGCTGGGCATCCGGCTGGCCGGCGATCAGCACGATCGCGTTGATAAGCGTGTAGCGGGCGGAGAAGGCGAGGACGGCGAACAGCGCCACGAGGCTGTTGGGCAGGTCGCGGTCGTCGAGCGGCATGAGGCGTCGTGTGATCGCTAGCATGAGTATTTTCATCTCCATGAGGACGGGGCCGAAATCGATCCGGTCGGTTCGGTATTCCAGCGTGTGGGTTTCGACACCAAGCGCCGCGGCCAGCGCCTTGAAGGTCCTCAGGGAAACGACGCCCTCCGTCTCGGCCCGCTGAACTGTGCGGGCGGCGAGCCTGGCCTCCTCGGCCAGCTGTTCCTGCGTCCAGCTGCGCTCCTGGCGCAGCGCCTTGATGGCTTCACGTCGGACCCGGATGGTCATGGGCGACTCCGCTTGGAGACGGTTCGATTCTTGGGCTCAGACGGCGCCGCGGTCCACGACAGGAGCACGACAGTTGCTGAAAACGACAAAAACAGGGGCGATCAGCTGGTGAGGTGAAGCCCCGGCGGGCGCTGGATCAGCTCCGCCTCCGTCTCGATGACCTCGCCGCCGCGCAGGACGCGGATGGGCACGGCGGTGCCCGGCGGCGTCGACGCGATGCGCTGCAGCAGCTCGCGCAGGGTCGAGACCGGGCGGTCGTCATAGTGCGTCAGGTAGTCACCGAACCGCAGGCCGGCGGCTTCCGCGGGGCCACCCGGGAACACGTCGCGCAGCACCATGATCGGTTCGTCGACCAGCGGCGGGCGCGGGAGGGACGCCGGATCGCGCAGGATCACGCCCAGCCAGCCGCGCTGGACCTGGCCGTAATCGACGATCTGGCCCGCCACGTCGATGGCCGTTTCCACCGGGATAGCGAAGCCGATGCCCTCGGCGCCGGCGTCGCGGGCGAAGGTGGCTGTGTTGATGCCGATGAGTTCGCCGCGCGTGTTCACCAGCGCTCCGCCCGAATTGCCTTCGTTGATGGCCGCGTCCGTCTGGATGAAATCGTCGTAGAGCCCGCCGATCAGGTCCCGCCGTCCGGTGGCGCTGATGATGCCCATGGTGACGGTCTTGCCGAGGCCGAGCGGGTTGCCGATCGCCAGCGCGATGTCGCCGACCTGGACGGTGGGCGTCGGCGCTGGCCGGGCGGCGCGCAGGCCCTCGGCGGTGATCTCGAGCACCGCGAGGTCCGTGTCCTGGTCCACGCCCAGTACCGTCGCATCCGCGATGCGGCCGTCCCAGAGCGCGACCCAGACATCGCCGGCGCCGCGAATGACGTGATAGTTGGTGATGACGATGCCGGCATCGTCGACGACGACGCCGGAGCCGAGCTCCGTCCGGGCGCCGAAGTCGAGTCGCCCGTAGAGCGGCTGGCGCAGGAACTGATCGAAGACGGGGAGGCCGTCGCCACCGGTCGGCAGCGGGTCGTTGCTGCGGTCGACGTAGACGTTGACCACGGAGGGCGCCGCCCGCTCGACCGCGGCGGCGTAGGAAACCTTGAGCGCCGCCAACGTCTGCGGCGACTCGGCGGGAGCCGACAGCAGGGCCTCGCGGCGGGCATAGACGAAGGCCGCGAGCGCCACCAGCAGTCCGATGAGCGCAAATCGGCCGTAATACATGGTCGATTCGTAGAGGCTGCGCATGGTGGCCTTGACGCTTCCTTCCCCCTCATGAGGTCACCATTACTGATGATCTCGTGGCAGACAGCGACGATCTGCGTGGTGCCGATCGTCGTTGTCCTTGACCGTCTATTCCTTGTACAATTCCGGAGTTCAGCGGCGTGATCACCGCGACCATTAGAAACAATATCATTATTGGAGAGCTGGATGTCTAGCGAAGACGTCAACGATGGACGTCGTCGATTCCTGACGGGCTCCTTTGCCGTGGTTGGTGCGGCTGGGGCTCTCGGCGCGGCCATTCCATTCATCAAGATGTGGGAACCGAGCGCGAAGGCCCAGGCGGCCGGCGCACCGGTGGAAGTCAACATCGGCAAGCTCGAGCCTGGGCAGATGCTCACCACCGAATGGCGGGGTCGCCCGATCTGGGTGGTGAACCGCACGCCAGAGATGCTCGAGGCGCTCGGAGGCGTTCGCGACGAGCTGCGCGATCCGGACTCGGCCGTCGAGCAGCAGCCGGGCTACGCGCAGAACGACACGCGCTCACTCAAGCCTGAGCTGCTTATTGTCATCGGCGTCTGCACGCACCTGGGCTGCTCACCGAAGTTCATCCCGGAAATGGAGCCGCAGGCGTTTTCCGAGGAGTGGGTCGGCGGCTTCTTCTGCCCGTGCCACAGCAGCAAGTTCGACCTCGCGGGGCGCGTCTTCGCGGGCGTTCCGGCGCCGTCAAACCTCGAAGTGCCGCCGCACAGCTACCTCGATGACGAGCGTATCGTCATCGGCATCGATCCGGAGGATGCAGCCTGATGGCGAACGGACAGAATATGGTCGGCCGCGCTGCCGACGCCACCATGGAGTGGGTGGATGCCCGGATTCCGGCGACGCAGTTCTACAAGGATCACCTGTCGAACTATTACGCCTCGAAGAACCTCAACATGTGGTACTTCTTCGGCTCGCTGTCGCTGCTGGTGCTGGTCAACCAGCTCCTCACGGGGATCTGGCTGACCATGCACTACAAGCCGGACGCGGCGCTCGCGTTCGCTTCCGTCGAGTACATCATGCGCGACGTGCCCTACGGCTGGCTCGTGCGCTACATGCACTCGACCGGCGCCTCGGCCTTCTTCGTGGTGGTCTACCTCCACATGTGGCGAGGCATCATGTACGGGTCGTACCGCAAGCCGCGGGAACTGATCTGGATCTTCGGCATGCTCATCTACCTCGCGCTGATGGCCGAGGCGTTCCTGGGCTACGTGCTGCCCTGGGGCCAGATGTCCTACTGGGGCGCGCAGGTGATCGTGTCGCTCTTCAGCGCCATCCCATTCATAGGCGAGGGCCTGACCGAATGGATCCGCGGTGACTATCTCATCTCGGACGCGACGCTGAACCGCTTCTTCGCGCTGCACGTCGTGGCGCTGCCGATGGCGATCCTGCTGCTGGTATTGCTTCACCTGACCGCGCTTCACAGCGTTGGGTCGAATAATCCGGACGGCGTCGAGATCAAGGCTAACAAGGACGAGAACGGCGTGCCGGTCGACGGCATCGCGTTCCACCCGTACTACACGGTCAAGGACATGATCGGCGTGGGCTTTTTCCTGCTGATCTTTGCCTTCGTGATCTTCTTCGCGCCCGAGGGCGGCGGCTACTTCCTCGAGCACGACAACTTCGTGCCCGCAGATCCGCTGGTAACGCCTGCGCTCATCAAGCCGGTGTGGTACTTCACGCCGTACTACGCGATGCTCCGCGCCGTTCCCGACAAGCTCGGTGGCGTGATCGTCATGGGCGGCGCAGTCATGATTCTGTTCGCGCTGCCTTGGCTCGACCGCAGCAACGTCAAGTCGATCCGCTACAAGGGCGTGCTCGCCAAGGTCCTGTACGGTCTCTTCGTGGTCTCCTTCCTGGTGCTGGGTTGGCTCGGCGGCCAGGCAGGTAGCGACACGATGACCTTCTGGGCCCGCGTGCTCACCATCTATTATTTCGCCTTCTTCATTGGCATGCCGTGGTGGAGCCGCTGGGACAAGACCAAGCCGGTACCGGAGCGGGTAACCACATGAACAGACTGACTGCTGGACTGCTCGCGCTGTCGTTGACGGGCGGTGCGATGGCTGCGGGTGGCGACGTTCCCCTGGAGCACGCAAAGACCGATATCGGTAACGTGGCGGCGCTTCAGCGTGGCGCCGCGACCTACATGAATTACTGTGCCGGGTGTCACTCCATGGAGTACATGCGGTATAGCCGGCTCATGGAGGATCTTGAGCTCACAGAGGAACAGGTCGTCGAGAATCTGATCTTCGACAAC
Organism: Pseudomonadota bacterium; assembly: GCA_039188505.1. Taxonomy (GTDB): domain Bacteria; phylum Pseudomonadota; class Gammaproteobacteria; order Xanthomonadales; family SZUA-38; genus JBCCZC01. The sequence goes on from JBCCZC010000123.1 coordinate 13,839, forward strand.
AGCAAGA
>JBCCZC010000124.1:0-13788 GCA_039188505.1 Pseudomonadota bacterium
GGTACTGGTAACGGCGGCGCCGTCCAGCGAAGGGCGGAGCGTCGTATTCAGCGTGAGGGACGATGGCCCGGGCATTGCGCCGGATCGCCTGGAGCGTCTATTCATGCCGTTCGCCCAGGGCGATCGTCCGGGCGGCGCGGGTCTGGGGCTTGCCATTGCGCGCGGAATTGCGCTGGGCCATGGCGGTACGCTCGTTGCCGAGAGTACCCCGGGCGAAGGAGCCACATTCCGGCTGATGCTGCCGCGCACGCCGCCCGCCAAGAGCGGCGCGCGGGCATCATCGGGTCAGAGCTTGTCGGCGGACTTGCCGAGGTAGTCTGCGACGCCGTCCGGCGTGGCCGTCATACCTTCGTCGCCGTCCTGCCAGCCCGCGGGGCACACGTCTCCGTGCTCCTCGTGAAACTTGAGCGCGTCGACCATGCGGATCATCTCGTCGATATTTCGGCCCAGCGGAAGGTCGTTGACCACCTGGTGTCGCACGAGGCCGTCCCCGTCGATCAGGAACGAAGCCCGCAGAGCGACACCCTCGGCGGGATGCTCGATGCCGTAGGCCTGGCAGATCTCATGGCGAACGTCCGCCGCCAGCGGGTAGCGCACGGCGCCGATGCCACCCTGGTTGACCGGCGTATTCCGCCACGCGAAATGGGTGAATTGGGAGTCGATGGAAGCACCAACGACCTTGACGCCGCGCTCTTCGAAAGCTCCCAGGCGCTTGTCGAAGGCGATCAGCTCCGAGGGGCACACGAAGGTGAAGTCGAGCGGGTAGAAGAAGAGCACCGCCGGGCTGCCCTTGATGTGCGAGTGGAAGTTGAACGCGTCCACGATCTCGCCGTCCCCGAGCACTGCAGGCACAGTGAAGTCCGGGGCCTGATGGCCAACCAGTACCGCCATGGGTCTATCTCCGAGTGAATTGAAGGGGCGCCGATGATAGCAGGCGCGGGCGTAAAGGAAGCATTAAAAAGGCCGCCCGAGGGCGGCCTTTTTCAAGTTCCGGAAGCGCGTGCCGGTTCAGGCGGCCATCGACGCTCGCATCTTCTTGAGTGCGTTGCTCTCGAGCTGCCGGATCCGCTCGGCCGAGACGCCGTACTTATCCGCCAGTTCCTGCAGCGTCTGCTTGGACTCGGTCAACCAGCGTGACCGGATGATGTCCTGGCTTCGCTCGTCAAGACCGTCGAGGCCCTGGTAGAGCAGGTTGTTGTGGTGCGATTCCCAGTCCTCGGCTTCGACAACCTGGGCGGGATCGCTCCCTTCCTTCTCGAGGAAGTTCATCGGCGCCGGGCGCAGGTCGTCGTCGTCGTTGCTGCCGGGAGCATCGAAGCCGATGTCCTGACCGCTGAGCCGCGACTCCATTTCCACGACGACCTCGGGCTTGACGCCCAGATCGCGAGCGACAGCGTTCACCTCTTCGAGGTTGAGCCAACCGAGGCGCTTCTTGCTCTTGCGCAGGTTGAAGAACAGCTTCCGCTGCGCCTTCGTCGTGGCGACCTTCACGATGCGCCAGTTGCGCAGGATGAATTCATGCATCTCCGCACGAATCCAGTGCACGGCGAAGGAGACCAGGCGGACTCCCTGGTTGGGATCGAAGCGCTTCACCGCCTTCATGAGGCCGATGTTGCCTTCCTGGATCAGATCACCGATCGCGAGGCCGTAGCCGGAATAGCTGCGCGCCACGTGGACCACGAAACGCAGGTGCGCCATGACGAGCCCGCGTGCCGAATCGATATCCTCGGTTTCACGATAGCGGCGCGCCAGTGACTGCTCCTCTTCCTCGGTGAGGATCGAGATCTGGTTGACCGCGTGAATGTAGGAGTCAAGGCTGCCGGTTGCCGAGGGCACCGGGAGATTGCTTGCCACCATTGCCGTCATTGAATCCTCCAAACGAATCCATCTGCGCCGAATTGGCACTCTAACCGTTAGAGTGCCAACCCTCGATTTGGTTCCCACGTGAGGTGTCGCGGCCGAAATGGCCACGACGCGGGCAGAACCACGCATCCTAGCAATCGAGGAAATTGCCTGCAAATTGTGCCTGAGCGTACGTCTAGGAAACGTTTGGCCGGCAGCCTGTCGGACTTAGCCGAATCTGCTGCGCCGACGCCTCGCACGGTATCAGCAGGCGATACCCGGTCGTCAAATAGCTACGGCTATTCTCCTCGCGGAATCACCTCCTGCTACCGCACGACGCGCCTGCTCGCGACGATTCCATAAGTCCGACAGGCTGCTAGGGCCGGCAGGTCTAGATGGCCGCGTCGGCAGGAGGCAGACTCCAGTCGATCGGCAGCGCGCCGTGGCTGGCGAGCCAGGCGTTGGCCTGGGAGAAATGGCGGCAGCCGAAGAAACCGCGGTGCGCTGACAGCGGTGACGGGTGCGGAGCGCTGAGCACGCGATGGCGTTGCCGATCCAGGAGCGCCCCCTTCTTCTGAGCGTGACTGCCCCAGAGGAAGAAGACGAGGTCTTCGCGGTTGTCATTCAGCCAGGCAACCGTTGCATCCGTGAAGGTCTCCCAACCCTGTTTCGCATGTGATCCGGCCTGGCCGCGCGTCACCGTGAGCACCGCATTGAGCAGCAGCACGCCCTGGCGGGCCCAATAGGCCAGGCATCCGTGGGGCGCAGGCGCGATTCCCAGGTCGCTTTCGATCTCCTTGAAGATGTTCACAAGCGAGGGAGGTACGGGGACACCGGGGCGAACGGAAAAGCACAGGCCGTGGGCCTGACCCGGGCCGTGATAAGGGTCCTGGCCAAGGATCACGACGCGGACCTGATCGGGCGGCGTGTGGTTGTAGGCGTTGAAGATCTCTGGCCCCGGCGGGTAAATCTCGCGACCCCGGCGCTTCTCTGCGGCAAGAAACTCGCGGAGCGACTGCATATAGGGCTGCGTGAGTTCAGCACCGAGTGCATCTGCCCAGCCGGCTTCAAGTTGCCCGGAACCGTTCCCTGTCACCGGGGCAGGATTCCAGCGGTTCGAGGGTACGTCCCTGCTCGGGGCATCTTGTCATCACCTCGAATCATCGGTCACGCGTCTTCCGTGAGATCGGTCGAAGCCTGCGCGTTGCGCCGATCAGGACAGTCCGCGCGCGAGCTGGAGCTGGAAGCGCAGCTTGTTGATGAGGGTCTTCTCGTCGATCGGCTTCTCGACCAGGTCATTGGCGCCGGCGCGCAGCAGGGCGCTCTGGTTCTTCGGGTTGTCGTCGCCCGTCATGACGAGGATCGGCATGGCGCGACGGGAAAGATCGAGTTCGTTACGGGCCTTCTCGAGCAGCTCCTTACCCGTGAGGCCGCCCTTCAGATACACGTCCGTCAGGATGATGTCGAAGCCTGAGGTGCCTCCGGCCTCGAGGTTCTCGCCGATCTGCTCGAGCGCTTCCTCGACCGAAACCACGTGCGACACCGTCAGGCCGCTCGCCTCGAGCATGCGTCGCGTGGCCAGCGCCACGACACGGCTGTCCTCGACGTAGAGGACGTTACCCGTGATGTCCTCGGGCGGAAGAACGTAGCCTCTCACGAAGGCGCCGAGCGCCTTGAAGCCGTGCGACTTGTCGAAGTAGTCGGTGACGTCGTCGCTGATATCCCGATTCACAAGGCGGTCGTTGACGTCGCCGCTGACGAGAATGATCGGGATGTAACGCTGCGGGCTCGCTTCGCGGATCTGGCGACACAGCGTCATGCCGTCCATGTCGGGCAGGGCGAGGGCGGTGGTGACGAGGTCGACCGCGCCCGACTCGCATTGCTCCAACGCTTCGGTGCCAGATGCGCAGCCGATCACCTCGGCGTTTGGGAGTGCCTCGATGATCACCTTCTGGATCATCCGGTGCACGACCTTCGACGCATCGCAGATGATGATCCGGGGCGCTTCCGATTCGGTCATGGTCGGCTCCGGCTGCATGGGATCACCGCGGCTGAATCTCGGCCAGGTGTCGCGCGACGGCAACCCACGCCCCAAGCCACCCTGCGGCGACGGAGCCAACGAGGAGCGCGCCGGCTGCAGCCGGGGCCAGTCCGGCAAACCCCATGGAAGCGTCGAAGGCGGTCGCGAGGGCCGCCAGCGGCTCGCGCAGCAGGACCGACGCGATCAGCAGGACGCCCACGGCCAACACGCCGGCGAGCGCACCGATCCAGGCACCCGTATAGAGAAACGGCCTGCGGATGAAACCGTCCGTGCCCCCCAGCATCTTGATGATCTCGATCTCCTCGCGACGGTTCTCGATGGCGAGACGGATCGTGTTTCCCACAATGAGCAGGATGCCGATTGCCAGCAGGGCGGCGATCAGGTGCACGATCCTTGAGCCTGCCTCGATCAAGGCATTAAATCGGATAAGCCAAGCCATATCAAATTGCGAAAAGGCCACGCCATCGAGTGTTTCGGCGCTCCGTGCGAGTGCCTCGAGACGTTCCGTCGGGGTACCTGCCCGGCACTGCAGGACAACTGCCCAGGGCAGTGGATTTTGGGGCAAGGCGGCGAGGGCGTCACCGAACTCCCCGCCTTCGGCAAGCACCGTCAGCGCGGCTTCCGGAGACACGGTGGTGGTGGCCGTGACTGCGGGATCGGAAGCCAGCGCAGCCGCGATCGCAGCCGCCTCCGGACCGGTGGCGCCCGGCTGGAGGAAGACCGTGATCTCGCTGGTCAGATCGAAGGCGCTGGCCGCCCGGGAGGCGTTCGTCACCAGCACGAGGAGCCCGGCCGGGAGCGCCACGGCGATCGCGATCACGGCAACCGTCAGCAGCGTCGCGATGGGTGTACGCAGCAGGCCAGCGAGGCTGGCGACCGAAGACGCCGCGTGATGGCTCAGCGCCGATCGGAGGCGGCCACCCACCGACGGGCGGTCAGTGGGTCGGGTGCGGGCGGAAGTCATCGATCAGGCGCCCCTTGTCGAGGACCAGCACACGTTTCTCGAGGCTCTTCACCAGCGCGAGGTCGTGGCTCGCGATCACGATCGACAGGCCGACCTCGTTCAGTGACAGGAAGAGTCGCATGATGTCGCGACTCAGGGCCGGGTCCAGGTTTCCGGTCGGCTCGTCCGCCAGCACGACGGGCGGTCGGTTCACGACCGCCCTGGCGATACCCACGCGCTGCTGCTCGCCGGTGGAGAGCTGCCGAGGCTGAGCCCGGGCTCGCTCCAACAGCCCCACGAGCTCGAGCGCGGCGTTGACCCGCTTGCGGATCTCGATCCGGCGATGCCCCGCGATCACCAGCGGCAGCGCCACGTTGTCGAAGACGGAGCGATCCAGCAGCAGCCGGTGGTCCTGGAAGATCATGCCGACCCGGCGGCGCAGGCCCGGGATCTGACGCCCCTTCAGTCGGCCGACGTTGAGGCCGTCGACCATCACGAGGCCCCGCGACGCCCGCTCCAGCGCCGCAATCAATCGGAGGAGTGTCGTCTTCCCGGCCCCCGAGTGACCCGTGAGAAAGACCATTTCACCGCCGTCGATCTCGAAATCCAGATCCATCAGGGCTTCGCGACCGCCGGGGTACTGCTTGAAGACGCCGTCGAAGCGGATCATCGCAGCAGCTGATTGAGCTGGAAGATCGGCAGGAGGATCGCCAGGACGATGAGCAGGACCATGCCGCCCACGGCCAGGATCAGCAGCGGTTCGAGTACGGCGGTGAAGACCGCTGATGCGGTCTCGACCTCCCGCTCCTGGATCTCGGCCGCCTTGTCGAGGACCTGCTCGAGGCTACCGCTCTTTTCGCCCCCGGCGATGAGCCGGGTCACCAGCGGTGGGAAGCGCCCCGTGTCGCCCATCGCCTGCGACAGGCTCGCGCCCTCACGTACGCGCGCGGCCACCTCACGGACGGCGTTCTGGATGACGCTGTTGTTGGTGACCCGGGCGGCGATGCCCAGAGCTTCGAGCAGCGGCACGGCGCTGCCGACGAGGATCTCGAGCGTGCGCACGAAACGCGCGGTCTCTGCGGCCCGCGCCAGTCGACCGATCAGCGGGACCGTGAGCAGCGCCCGATCTCGCACCGCGCGCACGGCCGCTGACCGCAGCGCGAGGGCCGCGCCGATGATCAACGCGATTCCGCCCAGGGCCAGCCACAGGCCCCAGGTCTCGAGGAAGGCGCTCGTCGCCATGAGGGCGCGCGTGAGCAGGGGTAGCTCCGTGTCGAAGCTCTCGAAGACCACGGTGACCTGGGGCACCACGTAGGCCATGAGGCCGATCACCACGGCAAAGGCAACCAGCGCCAGCAGCGCCGGGTACACCAGCGCAAGCCACGTCTTGCGGGAGAACTGTTCGCGGTCCTCGGCGTAATCTGCGAGCCGGTGGAGAACCGTGTCGAGCCGCCCGCTCTGCTCGCCTGCGGCGATGGTCGCCGCATAGAGGGCCGGGAATGCCCGCGGGAATTCGCCCATCGCCTCGGACAGGGATCGTCCCTCGATCACCCTGGATCGCACCGCGACGATGATCCGTCGGACGGCGTTCTTCTCGCTCTGCTCCGCGACGGTGTCCAGAGACTCCTCCAGCGGCAGGCCCGCCGCAACGAGGCCTGCGAGCTGGCGCAGGATCAGCGCGCGTTCGGCCGCCGCGATCGAACCACGGCGCTGCGGTCCGGTCCCAGCGTCGTCGATAACGGCCTGGACGGCGAGGGGGTTCAGGCCCTGCTCGCGCAGCTGCTGGCGCACCTGCCGGGCGGTGTCGCCTTGGAGGACGCCGCGCTTGGCCCGGCCGCGGCCATCCAGGGCCTGGAACTCGTAGGCGCCCATCAGTGGTCGCCCGAAACGGCGAGGGCGAGGATGGGGAGCTGTGTGGGTGTCGCCGGTGCCATGGCGGTCAGTCCTGGCGGGTCACCCGCAGGACTTCCTCGACCGTCGTGTCGCCATCGACGACCTTCGACCAGCCGTCGTCGAGCAGGGAGGGCGTGCGCGAACGGATGGGTTTGAGCAGCGCCGTCTCGGGCGCTCCTTCGTGGATCAGCTCCCGCAGCTTGTCGTCGATGGCGATCAGCTCGTAGATGCCCGTCCGGCCCCGGTAGCCGCTGCCCCCGGCATCATCGCGGGGACGGTAGAGCGTCGGCGACTCGATCCGCGGCCGGCCGAAGGCCGCACACTCGGCGGTGGTGGCCGGGTAGCGCTCGGCCTGGGCGGGGTCGAGGCGCCGGACGAGGCGCTGCGCGAGCACGCCGACCAGGCTCGACGAGAGCAGGAATGGCTCGACGCCCATGTCGCGCAGGCGCGTGACGGCGCCGATCGCGCTATTGGTGTGCAGGGTGGAAAGCACGAGGTGCCCGGTCAGGCTCGCCTGCACCGCGATCTGTGCGGTCTCGAGGTCCCGGATCTCGCCGACCATCACCACGTCAGGATCTTGCCGAAGGATCGCCCGCAGCCCGCGTGCGAAGCTCATGTCGACCTTGGGGTTCACCTGGGTCTGGCCAATGCCGTCGATGTAGTACTCGATCGGGTCCTCGACGGTCATGATGTTGCGACTGCGATCGTTCAGGCGGCTGAGGATCGCGTACAGGGTCGTTGTCTTGCCGGAGCCGGTCGGGCCCGTGACCAGGATGATGCCGTGCGGGCGCCGGATCAGCTTCTCCATGCGGTTGAGCGTTTCCGGCGCCATGCCGAGCTGACGCAGGTCCAGGCGCCCCGCCTGCTTGTCGAGAAGACGCAGTACGACGCGCTCGCCGTGGCCGGACGGAATCGTCGAGACCCGCACGTCGACCGGGCGCCCGGCGACACGCAGGGAAATTCGGCCGTCCTGCGGGATGCGCTTCTCGGCGATGTCGAGCCGCGCCATGACCTTGATCCGCGAGACGATGAGCGTGGCGAGGTTTCTCGGCGGTGACAGGACCTCCCGCAGCACCCCATCCACCCGAAAGCGAACCTGCAGGCGCGTTTCCTGGGGTTCGACGTGGATGTCGGACGCGTTCTCCTTGACCGCCTCGGTGAGCAGCGCATTGATCAGCCGGATGATCGGCGCATCGTCGTCCGCCTCCAGCAGGTCGGCGGGTTCCGCCAGCTCGTCGGCGATCTGGTCGAGGTTCATCTCCTCGCCGATGTCGGCGGCCATCTGGCGCGCGTCCTCGCCGCTTTGCTCGTAGAGCTGCTGCAGCAGGGCATCGAACGCATCGGCGTCCATCGCGCGGATCTTCAGCGGTGCGCGAAGCTGGCGCTTGAGCTCGGCCAGCGCACTCGGCGCGGCGCCCCGACGCACGGCCACCTCCGCCGTGTCGCCGTGCCAGGCGATCAGGGTAGCGCCGTTGCGCTTGGCGAAACCGAAGCTCGGTCGGCGGGCAGCCTCGCTCATTGGCTCCCGTCGGGCACGTCCTTGCCCTCGAGGTAGTCGGAGTTCTCGTAGGATTCGAGCTCCGGGAGCAGCGGCAGGTCGGTCGCCTCCCCCAGTCCGTCATAATCCTCGCGAGCACGGAGCTGCTCGGCCCGCATGTAGTTGTACTTGGCGCCCGTGATCGCGTCGCGGCTCGCGTCTTCGTCGATGATCTGCGGGCGAATGAAGACCATGAGGTTGCGCTTCACCCGGGTCGAGGAACGGTACTTGAAGAGGTTGCCCAGGATGGGCACGTCGCCGAGGCCGGGTACCTTGCGGACCGTCTCGCGGATGTCTTCATCGATAAGGCCGCCCAGCACCAGCACCTCGCCATCAGGGACCATGACGGTCGTCGTGATTTCACGGGTGTTGGTGATGAGGTCGACGGCGCCGGTCTGCGGCGACAGGCTCGACACCTGCTGGATGAGGTCCATGATGACCGTGTCGCCTTCATTGATGTGCGGCGTCACCGTCAGGGTCAGGCCCACGTCCTTGCGCTCGATCGTCTGGAACGGGTTGACCGCCGAGTTGGCCGTGCCCGTGGCCGTGAACTGACCGGTCAGGAAAGGGACTTCCTGGCCGACGTTGATGACGGCCTCCTGGTGATCGAGGGTCACGATCGAGGGTGTCGAGAGCACGTTCGAGTCGACATCGGCGTCGAGCGCGGACACCAGTGCGGACAGCTGCGGGACTTCCTGGAAAATCGTGTTGCCGTCCGGGTCGGTGCCGACGGGCACGCTGATGGAGCCCGACAGATAGCCGAGATTCAGACCGGCGCCCAACGTTGCCAGGTCGAACAGGCCGTTCTCACCCTGGCCGATGCCCGTGATCCTGCCGCCACCCGAGGAGTTCGGGAAGTTCGTGCCGCCCACGATGCCCGAATCGTTGAGGGAGTCGATCTCGGCGGCCTGCCACTGGACGCCCAGCTCCTTGGTGATCTCGAGCGAGACCTCCGCAATGATCGCCTCGACGACGACCTGCTTGCGGCGGATATCGAGCTGCCGGACCACGCCTTGGAGCGAACGGAAGACCGCGGGCGCGGCGGAGATCACCAGGGAATTGGTTTCCGGGTGAGCCTGGATCGTGGTCTTCTGGACTCCGCCATCGCCGCCCGTGCTGCCGTCCATCGTCTGGGCCATCTGCTCGAGGATGGGCACCAGGGAGTCCGCAGCGGCATAGCGCAGGTAAATGACTTGCGTGCTGCCCTGTTCCAGCGGCGTGTCAAGGTGGGAGATCATCGTCCGCATGCGCAGCCGGGAGCCGGGGTCGCCGGCCAGGAGCACGCTGTTGGTGCGTTCGTCGGCGATGATCTTCGTGCCGCCGTTGCCCGGCGTGCCGCTCTGGTCGCCGAGCAGGTTCATCATGCGAACGATCTCCGACGCGTTGGCGTGCTGCAGGGCGATCAGCTCGACGTCGTCCTCGCTGGCGCGGTCGATGCGGTCGATGATTCGCCGGAGGCGCTCGACGTTCCCCGCCCGGTCGGAGATCAGCAGCGTGTTGCTGCCGCCATGCGCGATCACATGGCCACCCTGGGGCACGAGCGGTCGCACGAGCTGGGTCAGTTCGTTGGCGGGCAGGTGCTTCACCTCGACGATCTGGGTGACCAGCGCATCGCCGCCGACGCCGTTGCCGCCCATCGGGATCATGTCCTGGTGGGCCGTCACGTCGGGCACGATCTTGACGAAATCGCCGCTGGGCACGGTGGCGAGTCCGTGGACCCGCAGGACCGATTGGAAGACCTCGTAGATCTCGTCCGGCGTCATCGATTTGTTCGAGATCACCGTCACACGCCCCTCGACGCGGGGATCGACGATGAAGCTCCGGCCCGTGATCTCCGAGACGGTGGCGATCAGCGCCTGCATCTCGGCGTCCTGAAGGTTGAGCCGGTGGTTCTGTGCGCCCGCCACCGTGCTCACGATCAGGGCCAATGCCGCCAGTCCTACTCGCATCGGGTTCTTCTCCTCAGCCCAGTTCATGCTTGCCATCAGCGCTGCAACGCGCTCGCATCGACACTTAGATTCACGTCCTGACCGTTCCGCCTCATCTTCACCTCGAATCGGGATTGGGTATTGAGCAGGCGCATCAGCTCGAGCTGGCGCGTGGGATCGCTCAGGGGAATACCGTTGACCGCCAGAATGACGTCCGAGCTCCGCAGACCAAGCCGGTTGAGCAGCTGGGCATCGCGGGCGGCGATCAGGCGGACGCCGACGGGTCGGCCGTTCTCCATGACAGGCATGGCTCGAATCTGCTGTCCCAGGCGGAGCAGCTTGTCCGTATCGAGCCGTGAGTTATTGCGGAAGGACTCCCAGTCGGCGGCCGTCGGCGCCGATCGCGCCGCCGGTGCTGCGGCGACGGCGGGGCGGCTCGGAGCGCTCGTGGCGGTCGTACCGCCGGGGCCCCCGACCGTGGCCTCCCGTTCGAGGCGTAGCGTTTCCCGGCGGCCCTGCCGCTCGAGCACGATGCGATCGGCGAAGATCTCCCGCAGTGTCGCATTGCCCGGGAGGTCATCGCCGGCGCGGTAGCGACCCTGCTCGTCCCGATCGTCGGCGACGATGGCGAAGCCGGCTTCCGGATCCTCGGCGGCAAAGGTCCCCAGCAGCGTGAGGTTCAGCTGCGTTTCCGGCGCCTCGATAACAATCGGCTCCGGCGCCAGCCCCGCCTGGCCGAAGAGGTGCAGGGAGGCCAGATCGACGCCGGCTGCCGCCGGTGTGCCCGCGGTCGGCGCGGCCACCGTGGTCCCCGCGCTCGGCGGGGGCGCGGTCAGGTCCATCACTGCCCAGAAGAGTCGGGCGAGGGTCCACAGCGCCAGCGCGCCACCGAGCACCATGACGGTGACGGCCGCGGCCCGGTTCAGGGCGTTCGAAGCGGCAGGAGACTCGTTGGCGGATGAAAGCATCGGGGCCCTCGCTGGCGGGAAGGCGAGGGCTCGACGCCCGGCCCTTCCGTGCGCGGGAAATGTACCACGAACGCGCCCCGGTCGGTTGCGCTGGGATGCAGTTCGATCGCTGTGCCGGTCCGGCGGGCGTCAGCTCGCGGATTCGCCCTCGGCGGGCTTGCGCCGGCGTCGGCGCCGGCGACGCTTGCGGGCCGGCGCATCAGCGCTTGCAGAGCCTTCCTTGCTGGGAGGGCCGCCAGCCGACTCCGTGGGCGCCGCCTGGGAGGCCTGGGAGGCCTGGTCCACGGCGCCATCGCTTCGGCCGGGACCGCCACCACCGCCGCGACGCCCGCCGCTGCGGCCGCCACCGGGGCGACCACCGGAGCGGCCGCCTGAGCGACCGCGCGGACCGCCGGGTCCGCTGCGGCTGCGCGAACGCGTCCTCGCCGGCCGCTCGACGTCCTCGGCCAGCTTGCTCTCCACGTCCTCGACCGGAATACGCTCGCCGATGTACTCCTCGATCTCGTGCAGCGAGAACGCGTAGTCCTCGCAGGCGAAGCTCACTGCCTCGCCGCTCTGGCCCAGGCGAGCGGTCCGCCCGACCCGGTGCACGTAGTCTTCGGCGTCCTGCGGGAGATCGAAGTTCACGACGTGGCTGACGTCCGGAATGTGCAGGCCGCGGGCGGCCACGTCGGTGGCGACGAGGATCGGGAGTTCACCGTCATGAAAGCGCCGCAGGAGCGTCTCGCGTTTCTTCTGGCGCACGTCTCCCGAGAGGATCGCCGCCTCGAAGCCGTTGGCGTTGAGGTAGGCCGAGACGCGCTCCGTGGTCGACTTCATGTTGCAGAAGATCATGGTGCGCGAGATGTCCATGGTGCGCAGGAGGCCGATGAGCAGCGGGATCTTCTCGCTGTTCGACGGCAGGAAGACGGTCTGCGCAACCTTGTCCGCGGTCATCGTCTCCTGCTCGATCTCGACGCGGGTCGGATCGTTCATGTGCTCGTAGGCCAGCTCCTGCACGCGCAGCGACAGGGTGGCCGAGAACAGCAGATTCAGGCGCTTTTCCGGGGGCGGCATGCGCCGGAACAGGAAGCGGATGTCCTTGATGAAACCGAGATCGAACATGCGGTCGGCCTCGTCGAGGACGACGACCTGGATCTGGCTGAGGTTGTACACGCCCTGCTTCAGGTAATCGATGATGCGGCCAGGCGTGCCGATGAGGATATCGCAGCCGGCGGCGAGATCATTACGCTGCCTCTCATAGTCGATCCCACCGTAGGCCAGCGCGAAGCGCAGGTCCGTCGAGCCGCTGAGCAGTTTCGCGTCCTTATGGATCTGGATCGCCAGTTCGCGCGTTGGCGCGATCATGATCGCCCGCGGATTCTTGTTGTCTTCCGGGTCGTTCTTCTCTTGGGTGAGCAGATACTGGAAGGCGGCGATCAGGAACGCGGCCGTCTTGCCGGTGCCGGTCTTGGCCTGGCCGGCGACGTCACCGCCCTCGATGGCGATCGGCAGGCTCTGGGCCTGGATGGGCGTGAGCTGCTCGAACCCCGCTGTCTGCAGGCTCGCCTGAATCGTCGGATGAAGATCGAATTCTTCGAACCGACGCTCGGAGAAGACCTGTTGATAAGAGCTAGAGGGGTCTGTCATGGAGGTTGAAATGCTCACTGATTTGGAATCCAATGGACGTGCCGTCATCGCCACGCCGCGGGCCGGACTTCGCATCTGCTGTCCGTCGATCGCACGATGGTGAATGTTAAGGTCGGCGAGCGCTGGGGGGACCGTCGAAGTACGGTCTGGTGAAGTCTGGCGTCCGAATTCTATCGCAACCCGTTGTTTCGTGGAATGCTGACGGCACGTGGGCTTGAAAATCCGGTGTTGTGGTCGCAGTTGTGAAGGTCCCGACCCGGACCCCGTCGCCATGATGGGCAGCCGGAGCAAGCGAACAGCAAGATCTGGAGAGTTGAGAGTGAGCGACAAGATCGTACACGTGACCGAGGACGATTTCGAAGACACCGTCCTCAAGGCAGACGGCCCCGTGCTCGTCGATTTCTGGGCGGAATGGTGCGGCCCCTGCAAGATGATCGCGCCGCTGCTCGATCAGGTGGCTGATGAGTTCGGCGACAAAATCACCATTGCCAAGATGGACGTCGAAGCCAACAAGCAAACCCCGATGAAGTACCAGGTCCGGGGCATCCCGACGCTGATCATCTTCAAGGACGGCAACATCGCGGCGACCAAGGTCGGCGCACTGAACAAATCGCAGCTGTCGGCCTTCATCGAAGGCGCCGTCTAAGTCTTTGAAAGTCAGGCGTGGGGCGACCTCGAAGTCCCGCGCCCGCCCCGCTCCCGTTTCTGGACGGCGAGCGGGGATCATGCTAGCTTTTCGCTATCTTTGAGAAGACCCGGATCCCTCCCGGTCTCCCCACTCCTGATCGAAACGCGGTACCGCCAGCGCCTCGGGGCGCGAACGTCTGTCGCGTTAGGACATTCCAAATTGATTTGCAGGCCTCTGAAGGCGGGCTCATGAACCTGACTGAACTCAAGCAGCGGACGGCGACCGATCTGCTGGAAATCGCGCGCGAATTGGGCGTCGAAAACGTATCCCGGGCGCGGAAACAGGACGTGATTTTCGCGATCCTGAAGTCCCAGGCCAA
>JBCCZC010000125.1:0-13764 GCA_039188505.1 Pseudomonadota bacterium
GCACGTTGACGCTGGTGATGTCCGGTTGGGCGAGCGCCACTTCGAGCAACTGCTGAATCTCCTCCATGCTGAGGTAGTACAGCGGGTTGGTCAGGTTCTCCGCCAGCTGCTGGGCGATGCGTTGTCCCTGCTCGGAGGCGCTCGTGATGAGCTGTTCGCTCAGGGTGTCTCGCTGCAGATCGCCGAGCGCACGGAAGGACTGCTTGAACTCGATGAGCTGAACGCTCGTGAGAATCCCGGCGATCGCCATCACCAGGACAATGATGATCAGCGAGTAGCGTCCCTGGAGCTTCAGCTTCACGGCTAGTCTCCGGTCACGCTGCGAAACGCGCGTACGCGGTCCAGGGCCTCGAAGTGGCCGGGTTCGATCGCCGAGAAGCCGGTGGTTTCCATATACGAGTTCAGCGCTGCGGCGGCCTCCGGATCTTGAATGCTCGCGCGGAGGACTTCTTCGAGGCGTTGCTTGATTCTCACGTCGAGATCCTTGCGCAGGAGCTCGAGATTCCGGGGATAGGAATCGGTCCGTAGCAGGATGCGGAACTGGTCCACCTGCTGCTGCGGGACCTTCTCGGGATTAAGCCAGTCCTGATCGCTGACGGCGCCGACATCGGCAAGCCCGCGAAAGACCCACGTCGACGTATTTTCCTCCGCGCCGCTGAAGAAGAAGCCCACGGCGCCAGCTGGTACCGGGTCCAGATGGCGGGCGAGCTCGACCAGCTCGTAGCCGCGTTCGACGATGGCGGCCTTCGGCACGAGGTAGGCGCTCGTCGAGCCGGCATCCTCGAAGACGATGTTGCGGTCGGCAAGGTCATCCATCGACATGATGCCGCTGTCATCGCGGGTGAAGACCACCGAGTGGTACTCGCCTGCGCCGCGCTTGTGCCGCAGCAGAAACGGTTCGGCACTGGCTTCGTCGATGAACAGCGTGGCGCCGAAGGCGGTCTCGGTCACCCAGTCAACCTTGCCCTGGCGCAGCTGTTCGATCATCTCCTGATGCGTCCGGAACATCGCAACGTGGCCGCGAGAGATGCCGACATCACCCAGCTGGTTCGCAGCGTAGTCGACGATCGGCTTGAGCTTTCGGATGAGCGCCCGCGGATTGACGTTGACGTGGCCAAGCACGAGCACGTCGTCTCGGTGCTCGACGGGCGCCCGATCGTCTCCGGCGGCGGCGCACGCCACCAGGAGGAAACAAATCGGCGCCCATGGCCGCAATTTTGCCAATCCAACCACCACACACAGGTGGCTACGCGAATCGACAGCGCCAGTCAATAGTCGGCCACAGGTTCTTGCACTCTGCGCTGGAAAGCGAGAGCCAGGACACGTCGGTGAGCGGGGCGAAACTCGTGGTGGCTTGCCGCATGCGGGTTCGGAGTCCGGAGCGCCTCAGGCACGGCAGTTGTCGGTGTCCCGGAGCCGTGCCGGAAGCCGTGATTGCCGTCCGCGAATGGCTCCGAGGGTCGACGCGACGTCGACCACCGTGGTCCGCGGTCCAGCGCTGCTGCTAGAGTTGTCCGCTCCTCGCAGATGGAGGTCAGGGATGACCCTGCGTTCAATGCGCCTAGCCGCGGTCCTCGTCGGGATGGCGGTGTTGCTCCAAGCGAGTATTGCTTGCGCCCAGTTCCTGGCTGAAGAGCCGATCAGCCCTTCGCTGGAAGCGTTTATCTTCCCGGGTCCCGAGCTGCACGCATCGGTACGCTTGCACCCGGTCGAACTGCTCCGAGACCTGCCCGACGGCATGCACCTACCCGACAATCCGCGCGTGTCGACCGACAGAGCTTTCGTCAACGCCACGGCACGCGGCGGTTCCCAGGGACGTCTCGACGGCCAGGGCATGCGGGAAGCACTCTATGCCCGCTACACTGACGGCAGCAGCGAGATCGGCTTCTACGGCCTGCGGGCCGCCTCCAGCATCGATGCGAATCGCCGAGAGGCAGAGATTCGCGCGATCTGGGCCCACAACAACGCGCTGGACCGCGCCTATGTTTACCGGAAAGACCTGCTTCTGATGGTCGTCTGGCTTTGGACCGACGACGAGCCTCCAGAGAGCTGGGCCGCCGTCAACGCGAAAGTGGAACAACGAATGCAGATGATGGAAACAGAGTGAACCGTCGGGTCTTGCGAGCAGCAGCGTCGCGCGGAACCGCGCGCAGGCAAACCCAGAGGCTCGGCATGGTCCTGGCAGGCATTGAATAACCGATGACGGAACGTAGAGCCGAGGCCAATCTCGAGAGCCTCCACCGAATCTTCTCGACGCCGGAGGCGCCCGATTCGACGCTCAGCCGCATCGAGCGTGAGATCTCGAGCAATCTCAGCGGTTTCCTCGCCGAACACATCGTCGCCACGAACCGTGCGCTGGCCGACATCGAGGCCGATTTCGCCAGCACCGTCGTGCCGGAGGAGCCGCGTTTCGTCTCCGATCACACGGACTTTCTGCTCCGCCACGTCGTGGCGGAATCCGTCCACACCGCCTCGCCGCGGTTCATCGGCCACATGACCTCGGCGTTGCCGTACTTCATGGTTCCGCTCACCAAGATGATGGCGGCGCTGAATCAGAATGTGGTGAAAACGGAGACGGCGAAGGCGATGACGCCGCTCGAGCGCCAGGTACTCGGCATGCTGCATCACCTGGTCTACGCGGGTGACGAGGCGTTCTACGCGGAGCACGTTCAGAATCCACGCACGGCGCTCGGCGCGTTCTGCTCCGGCGGCACGATCGCCAATGTGACCTCGCTCTGGGTGGCCCGCAATCGGGCCCTGCCGGCCGGCGAGGGATTTGCCGGCGTCGACGAGGAAGGCCTGCACCGCGGGCTGGCCCATCACGGCTTCGACGACGTGGCAATCCTGGTCTCGGAGCTGGGCCACTATTCCCTCGTGAAGGCAGCGAACGTGCTCGGGCTGGGCCGGCGCGCCGTGCGGACGGTTCCGATCGACAGTTCCCATCGCGTTCGTCCGGAGCGGGTCCTCGAACAGGGACGGGCGCTGGCGGCAGAAGGGACCAAGGTGCTCGCGGTGGTGGGTATCGCCGGTACCACCGAGACGGGGCACGTCGATCCCCTCGCCGATCTTGCCGACGTCTGCGCCGAGCTCCAATGCCATTTCCATGTCGATGCAGCCTGGGGTGGACCGACGCTTTTTTCCAGCACGCACCGCGATCTCCTGGCGGGCATCGAGCGGGCCGATTCGGTCACCCTGGATGCGCACAAGCAACTCTACGTTCCGCTCGGGGCGGGCATGGCCGTCTTCAAGGATCCCTCGGCCCTGGCATCGATCGAGCACCATGCGCGCTACATCATCCGGGAGGGCTCGAAGGACATCGGCAGCCGGACGCTGGAGGGCTCGAGGCCTGCCATGGCCATGCTCGTTCATGCCGCGCTCCACATCATTGCGCGGCAGGGCTTCGAGCTGCTGATCGACCTGGGGATCGACAGGGCGCGGCGCTTCGCCGAGATGATCGAGGCGGCCGACGACTTCGAGCTGATTACCCACCCCGAACTGAACATCCTCACCTACCGCTACGTGCCCAGGGAGCTCTGGGATGCTCTGGCGTCGAAGGACGCGCAGCGGCGGCGCGTCGCCAATGAACAGCTCGACACGTTGACGGAGGAGATTCAGCGCTACCAGCGCGAGGCCGGAACGTCCTTCGTGTCGCGAACGCGGGTCAGCGTCCCGCGCTACGACTTCGCCGGCGTGGGCGTGTTCCGAGTGGTGCTTGCCAACCCCCTGACAGACGAGGCGGCGCTGGCAGCGGTGCTGGAGGAACAGCGTCAGCTCGGACAGAGGCTCGTGCCGGCGCCTAGCGCGGTGGGCTAGGGGGCTCGGACCCGATCGGGTACCGGGCAAAAGGGGCGCGCTTGAGGAGCTATTCATGACCAGAGCAATGATGCTGTTTTCGTGCCTCTTGGCATTCACCGTCTGCGAGAGTGTGATTGCCGCGGACCGCGCGAAGGGTGTCGCGCCCGGTTTCCGGGTGGGCGATGTCAGCGGCGCGCCCGGGGACACGGTCACCGTACCGGTCTCCTTCGCGGCAGACGGGGTCGTCGTCGGGCTGCAGTTCGACGTGCGGTTTGATACCGATCGCCTTGAGGTTATCGCCTGCGAGGCGGTCGCGCCCCTGACCTGCGGCGTTGCCGGGGACGACGGACAAGTCACCTTCGCAGGTGTCGATTTCTCCCTGATGCCGCTGGCCGACGCAACCCACGAGATCACCTTCCGGATAGCCGCGATGGCGCCGCCGGGGGCGGTCGAGCTTACCCTTGATCGCGTGATCCTGAGCGACGCCAGCAGCGGCAGCGTGCCTCCGGCCGAGTTGATCGACGGCAGCGTGATCGTTACCGACCCCAGCGGCGGAACCCTGCCCGAGCCGGAGATTCGAGCGCGCCCCGTATTCGGCGTTCCGGGCGATACCATCGAGTTGATATTCGAGTTCATCAACGTCGACGATGTGGCCGTTGCCTTCCAGTTCGATCTCGTTGCGGACGATCCGCGTATCAGCCTGGTTTCCTGCGAGCCCATCCCGCTGGGCGAGGTGACCATCAACTGCAACGAAAGCCTCGACGACGACCGGGGTATCTTCGTCGCCATCAACTTCTCCCTGGACCCATTGCCCTCCGGCACCTTTGGAAAGTTCACGATCGCGCTCGACCCGGACATCGAGGTGCCCGCTGAGCTGGGGCTATCGATCGATCGCTTCATCGTTTCTGACGAACTGGCAAACGAGATCACGCCTCGGCTCGAGAATCGGATTGTCCTGGTCAACGTCCAGGACGACGTGCTCGCCGGTGAGCCCGGTGATGCGCTCGGCACGGCGACAGCGGCCGACGGGGCGCTGCTCGTGGTGGCAGCCCCCGACCGCGATGTCGCCGGCCCCAGCTCCGGCGCCGTCGATATCCTGCGCCGCGAGGGTACGGGTTACGTCCTGGAGCAGACCCTGTCGCCACCGGCGGGCTTCCAGGCCAACGCCTTCGGCGCGGCCGTTGCGGTGCAGGGCGACAGCCTCGTCATCGGGGCTCCGGAGACGCCGGATGTCGTGGCCAAGGGACTCACGCCGCTGGGCGCTGCCCTCTTCCAGCGGGTGCAACAGGGGTGGCGTTTCAAGGTGCCCATTGTCGGACAGGGGCGCCAGCCCGGAGATGGCTTCGGGACCAGCGTCGCAATCAGCGGCACTCGCATCGCCGTCGGTGCGCCCGGCTTCCAGGCCGGAGACGGCGCCGTCTTCATGTTCGATGGGGCCTCGGGCCAGCTTACCCAGGCGGAGCTGCTACAGCCTGCAGATCCGGTGCCGAAGGGTGTGGGCGCCGGTTTCGGCGGCGCGCTGGCGTTAGACAAGGGGCGGCTGGCCGTGGGCGCCGCGGGCGGCGTGGGGCAGGCAGTGGCCGGGACCGTGGCGCTCTTCGAACAGATCGGAGATAACCTCAGCCCGGGCCCCGTGCTGAGCGCGCCAGATGGACAGGCCGGAGACGAGTTCGGCGCGAGTATCGCGCTCGATGGCAATGGGCTGGTGGTCGGTGCCCCGGGCCGCAACGGATCGGGCGGAGCATTCATGTTCGACGTCCAGCTCGCGACGGTGATCGGCACCCTCGATCCGAGCATCGTGAGCCCGGGAGCCCGCTTCGGGGATGCGGTCACCTTGCTCGACGGCCGGTTGACCGTCGGCGCGCCGCCGGCCGAGGCATTGGAACGCGATGCCGACCCGATTTCCGGACGAGTGACGAACTTCGAGATGATCGACGGTGTGCTGGTTACCGGTGCGACGGCCACCCTCGGTCTGTCGGCCGTCGACCTCGAATCCCTCGGCGCCTTCGCCCAGGATGGATTCGGCGGCTCCGCCGCCCAGGCACCTGGCGTCATCGTCATCGGCGCGCCCGAGACCGAGGCTCGAGCCGGCTCCGTCGCGATCTTTGCCGACGCCGACTTCGTGTTCCGCGGCGCCTTCGAGGGCGAGGCCATGCCCGAGATCAGCGCGCGCTGAGGAGGGTGTCGGGCGGCTGATGCCAACGTCTGCCGGCATACCGACTGCCGTGGTAACTGCCGGCCAATGCCCCATCGGCATCCGGGACGAGATCCACGCGGCACCGTAGCTTGCCGAAGCACAGTTCGGGCGATCGGATCGGCGTCCGAAGCGGATTCCTAGCTGGCCGCTCACCGACCTGGATTCGGTCTCCAGGTCTCGAACCCGTCCTCGAAGATCACGCCCGCTGTCGCCTCGCACGCTCCGACCCGGGTGCTTGGCGGGCGGCTCTCCGCGGTGCAATCGAGCGGCACCCCGGCATTCCTGGGTGCATCGGGCACGGATTCGAGGCCCAGTTCACTGAGGCGCAGATCCCCGGTGGCGACATCGACGAACCACGCGTCCCGCGCGTCCGACCAATTGTCATCGAGGACCGGCTGCGCGCCGTTCCGCGCGGCAACGCCCGCATCCAGGAGGTTCGCGAACACGGCCACGTCAGTCGCGCCGCCGAAGCGCACTTCGATGGCGTTGGGATAGCGCCCGCTGACGAGTGCCGTATTGTGCGCAAGTAAGGCCCCGGGCGACGTCGTGTAGATGGGCACGTCGACCGCATAGGTCGCAGCTGGATTCCAGCGAATCAGATTGTTGCGGATGATCCCGCCGGTGTGATCGCTCGAACCGACGAGACCCAGGGAGACACCCCGCGAGGAGTCGAGGATCAGATTGCGTTCGACGACCGTGTCTGCTGCGCCCTGCCAGGCCAGGACTGCGGGACCTGCGAGACTGCCGTCCTGGCACCGGATCCGCGAGATGCGGTTGTCGCGGATGACCCACCGCTGGCCCCCGGTCACGTCGATACCGTTCGTATAGCAGGTGTTCGGCACGGCACCCTCGGGATGGCGGCGGGCCCCGTCGGTGTATTCAATGCGCGAGTATTCGACGGTCACGTCATCGGCGCCGGCCTCTGATCCCTTGATGATCTGCTGACCGGCGTCGTAGGCGCGGACGTTGTAGATCCGGACGTTCCGGGCCCCCTGATTGCCCTGGAGCATGATGGCGTGGAAATACACCTCGCCGATACTGAAGTCGGCCAGCGTCACGTCGCTCGCCGTGAATACCTGGATGCCGAAGGGAACGACCGGCGCGAGCATGCCGGCACCGTGGATAACAGTATCGGCCGGATTGCCGGTGGTTCCGCGGATCTGGATATTTCGGATCGGTGGCGCGCCGAAGCGTCCCACCGTCAGCCGTCCGTCCACGCCGTTGGGAAAGATCGTGGTGCTGAGATCGTAGACTCCCGGAGCAATGACGATGGCCTGATCGCTCGACAGATTCCAGGTCGCGTCGGCCAGCTCCTGCGCGGTGTCGACCTCGATGATGTCGTACTCGGCTGCTGACGGCAGCGGAAGCCTCGGTGCCGGCGCCGGCGGCCCGGCCGCCTGAACCATGGCGCTCGCCAGCAGGGCGAGGACCGAGCAGAGCGATGCATCGCGGATCGTCATCGATACCGGACCCGTTCCAGTCGGAAGTCGAGTTCAGCGTACGCAAGTCGCCGGTGATTGCCGTGACGTAGTGCGCCTTCCGGTTGCCCGGTAAGGCGCGCCCCAGAACGCGGAAGCGGCTTCACGCGGCTGGCCGATCGGCGCCTCGATCCTTGCCGAAGGCGCGAGTCTGGCAGGCGCTTTAGCCGAAACGCTGCCCGTCGAAGTGGCGCGAATCCCGTCAATGCCCTCGCGGGGACACAACCGATGGTATCGTCAGCCTAGCAGCGTATGCATGACGGCTAATGGATACTGGAGTCAAAGAGGAAAGGCGAGAGGCGGATGCCGGGGCCGGCATGGACCGGATCAAGCGGCGCATGCGCGAGGAGCTGGATCTCGCCATCGTCACGATCTTCGGCACCATCGCCGCCATCGCCGTCCTTGGCTTTGCCGCCTACCGCTTCGCCAGCGGTAGCCTGGCCGGTGGCCTGCTGGACTGCGGTATCAGCATCGGCCTCGGTGCGGTGGTCATCTACGCGTGGCGAACGACGGACGTGGCGCGAGCCGGCGCGGTCTTCGTCGGCTTCGCGGCGTTTGCCTGTGTGGCGAGTTCCCTGCTGTTCGGCGGCACGGCCACCTACTGGGCCTTTGTCGTCCTGAGCGTCAGCTTCGTCGTCACCCGCTCCGGCACGGCCATCGTCTGCTGCCTCGCGGTGATCGTTGCTATCGGCGGACAGGCAGACCTGTTTGCCAACGTCGCGGAGCGCGCGATCTTCTTCGTGACCGCGGGACTGGTGTCACTCTTCTGCTGGATCTTCAATACGCGCTACACGATCCAGCACAAGCAGCTCGAGCGAATGGCGCTGCGCGATCCGCTGACGCAGGCGGGTAACCGGCGGGCGATGCAGCGTGCGCTCGTGGCCGCGATCATGCGTCGACGAAAGCGCGGCGAACCGGCGGTCGTTGCGGCCATGGATCTCGACCATTTCAAGGCGGTCAACGATCGCTATGGGCACGAGGTCGGCGACCGCGTTCTCATCGAGGTGGCGGCGATCGTCCGTGATCGCCTGCGACGCGAAGACGGGTTCTTCCGCATGGGTGGTGAGGAGTTCGTCGTCCTGCTGCCGGCAACGACTTTGACGCGAGGCAGGCAGGCCGTCCTCGACCTTCATCGGCTGGTCGGCGAAGGCATGGAATCCGCTGACATGCCCGTGACGATCTCGGTCGGGGTCGCGGCCCTCGACGCTGAGGACGACTGGTCCGCCTGGCTGCGCCGGGCCGACGCCGCACTCTACCGCGCGAAGGCCGCAGGGCGAGATCAGGTCGTTTTCGACGAGCAGGAAGATCCCGGAATGGACGTGGAAGATCGGCGCCAGCCCGACGATGCATCCGGATAGTCTCCTAGCGCTGCATCGATTCGAAATTCAGTAGTTCCGAAACGAGCTCTCTGGGCCCGCCCACGTCGCGGTGCCGTTTGAAGATGAAGGGCGCGGCGCGATCAACCCAGAGGTGCGTCACCCCGCCGTCAGCATTGATTTTCTCGATCACCCAGCAATCGCATTCCGCTCCGGACGGTGTGTCGAGCCGTTCCTTTCGCAGGACGAGGTAGCTGGTCCAGGCAACCGACAGCGCCCCGCCTGGCCGAGGCTGGGCGGTGGGCAGTGCGAAGCGCGTTTGAGGCGGCATCGGCAGCAGGGCCGCAAGCGTCGGCGAAAACATATCCGAGACGATCCCCGTCGTTCCCAGCTCGCCGGTCAGCCGGACCGCTTCACCCCCGCCGATCGGAACCCGGGTCCAGTCGAACGCGGCGCCATCCATCTGGCTCACGACGTATTCCGCACCCCAGGCGAAGTAGGGGCCGGCGGAAAAGTCCACCGCATGCATCCGAGCGTCAATCCGGCGTTGCGCGACGATGACGTTGTCCCTCATGGGAATCATGTCGATGAGGCTGATCCCGGCACCGTCGTCCACGCTATGCACGAAGAGAGAGAAGGCCCCGGTGGCAGAGGACGCGCTGGTGTACTGCGCTACGTATGCGCCAATTTCCAATGGGCGGAATCGAGCATCCCCGGGGGCAATTCGGACTTCTTCGTCGGCGGGGGCGGTCGTGTTCAGGGTCAACGCGGCGAGTGTCGCGAGCAGTGGCATGGTGGCCTCCTCATGCAGGTTGGAAACCCATGAGTCCCCCGAACGGTCCGGGCATCAAGCGAAATGTGACGAGCGATCCACGCGTGTGGTCGAGCGGGTCAGTGCCGAACGGTGCCAGGGGCTGTGCGATTGGCGAGGAGATCTCGAAGGGCGCCGGCCTTGCGTCGGCTGAGCGGCGCCTGGGCGCTTCCGCTCAGCTCGACGCCGTAGCTCCGATCGGGCCGGCGGCGTATGGCCTCGACGTGGGCAACATTCACCAGGGCTCGCCGGTGAGAGCGGTGGAAGCCCGCATGGCCGATCTCATGTTCGAGCGCCGCGAGCGTCTTGCGCAGCATGAAGGTCCCGCGCGTGGAATGGAGCGTCACGTAGTTGCCGCACGCCTCGATCCAGACGAGGTCGTGAAGCGGCAAGACCACCTCCCGCTGGCCGGAACGCACGGTCAGGCTCTCGCGGCATTTCCGCTCCCTGGCGGCGGTGCGAAGACGCATTCCGACGAGTCCGCACCCGGCGGCATAGACGAGCAGCCAGACACCGCCGTCGCGAAGCCACACTTCGCCGAACGAATGGAGCAGATGGCTAACACCCCAACCGGCCGGCGAATACATCACCCTGAGGATCAGTGAAAGCAGCAGAAGATGGAGCGCGGACAGAACAAGACCGGCCAATGCCAGCGCCGTGATCATGCCTCCCGTCCTGGAATCCCGATACCGGAGCGCGATCCCCCAGATGACGCGGGGAACCAGCGTGAACAGTCCGAAGAAGACCGCCATCAGTGCGATCTGAGCCCCGACGCCCACGTTCGGCGCTCTGGAGGTTTCATAGGCCAGTCGCTGAATCGTATCCAGCAAGAAAAGGCTGGCGCCGGGCACGGCGGCGAGGCCCCAGTAAACGGGCCGCCACGATTCACGCGAGTTGGCGGGACCATCGCCCATGTGGCAGAGCGTAGTCGTCCGAACATGAGGCCGCATCTGCCGTTTGGCCCGCCGAGGCCTGGCTGTCAGCTCAGCCGCCGAAGCGCCGCTGCATCCAGCACCTCCAATCCGCGATAGACACGCCTGATCCATCCGCGGGCTTCCCAGGCCTTCAGGATTTTGTTGATGCTCTGCCGCGACACGCCGATCAACGCGCCCATTTCTTGCTGGCTGATCGTCACGCGGCTGCCGACTCCTTCCGGGCAACGCTGCAGGACGCGCCGCGATAGGCGCTGTTCGTGCGAATAGACCAGAAACTCGTCGATGGCCGAGAAGGCGAGCCGGCAGTGCTCGCACAGCAGCGCGACCAGGGCGCGATAAACGGCCGGATAGCGTTCGCAGATACCCAGAATGGCGTGGCTCGGCACGACGGCTAGGGTGCTGCCCACGATCGCATGGGCGTCGTGCGTCCGGACACCGCCGTCGAGCACGGCGATCTCACCGAACCACTGCCCCGGGACGAGCCGGGTGAACAGGATCTCATCGCCGGCGAAGGTCGTTGCGCTGATCCGAACCTCACCCTCGAGCAGGCCGTAGAGGCCGTCCGCCGGCTGTCCCTTGCCCTGCACCCGTTCCTCTGCCGCGAAGCGCCGGATGCGCGCGGCATCGATCAAGTCGTGTCTGGCGGCTTCGGGCAAGCCGCTCAGCCAATCGTTCTGCGCCAGGTGTCGTCTGCCGTGATCAGCCATCAGCGTTCCATGCCGGTGCGACGGTAATTCGCACAGTGTAAACCTATTGACAGTCTCGCGCGTTCGACGTCGCCATACTGCCGCCGTCAATCGAAAGGAGAATCCAGGATGCAGACGTCAACGAACGCGCAGA
This sequence comes from Pseudomonadota bacterium, assembly GCA_039188505.1. GTDB lineage: Bacteria > Pseudomonadota > Gammaproteobacteria > Xanthomonadales > SZUA-38 > JBCCZC01. The sequence goes on from JBCCZC010000125.1 coordinate 11,373, forward strand.
TGACCACAACGGTGAGGCAACAAGTCAGCGCTGAGGAATGGCAGCTGCGCGTCGACCTTGCCGCCGCCTATCGGCTGGTGGCGGCCTACGGCTGGGACGATCTGATCTTCACCCACATCTCGGTCCGGGTGCCGGGCGCCGATTCCCACTTTCTGATCAACCCCTACGGCTTCATGTTCGAGGAGATCACGGCAAGCAGCCTGGTCAAGATCGATCTCGACGGCAGCAAAGTGCTCGAATCGCCCTACGAGATCAATCCGGCCGGGTTCACCATCCACAGCGCGATCCACAGCGCGCGGGCAGACGCTCATTGCGTCATGCACACCCATACCGTCAACGGCGTCGCGGTGTCCGCTCAGCAGGAGGGCCTGTTGCCGCTGTCGCAGCAGTCATTGTTCGCCCTGTCCGGGCTGAGCTACCACGACTACGAGGGCGTCGCCCTCCGCGAGGACGAGAAACCGCGCCTGGTAGCCGACCTCGGCACCAGCAACTTCATGATCCTGCGCAATCACGGCCTGCTGACCTGCGCACCGACCATCGCGGATACGTTCCTCGCGATGTATGTCCTTGAATCGGCCTGTGCGATCCAGCTGCGGGCCCAGGGCGCGCAGCAGTTGACCACGGTGCCTGCCGGTATCATCGAGACGATGCGTTCGCAGGCGAACGAGGTGACCGCCAACATGGGCGGCGCGCTGGCCTGGCCTGGCTTGCTGCGCAAGCTCGACCGCTTGGATTCGTCGTACCGCGACTAGGCACCAACAGGAGCGAAGCCATGAGCACCTTCAAGACCTTTGCCGAGTTCTACCCGTACTACCTAGCAGAACACGACAATCGCATCTGTCGACGCCTGCATTTCATCGGTTCCAGCCTGGTGCTCGTCCTGCTCGGGCTGTTCGCCTGGAGCGGCTCGCTCTGGTACCTGGCGATGATTCCGCTGGCGGGCTACGGCTTTGCCTGGGTGGGCCACTTCGTCTTCGAAGGCAACAAGCCGGCGACCTTTCGCCATCCGTTCTACAGCCTGCTGGGGGACTGGAAAATGTTCTTTCAGATTCTCGGCGGCAAGGTGAGCATCTGACATGACCGTGGCGCCAAGCGGAGCCATGGTTGCCGGCATGACCATCGACTACGCGGAGCACAACCGGGTGACCGCGAACGGCGTCAACTACGCGTACCTGGAGGCCGGCCGTGGCGACACCGTCTTCCTGCTGCACGGCTATCCGGACAACGCCTATTCCTGGGAGCACCAGATCCGGCACCTGAGCCAAAGCGGTTATCGCGTGATTGCGCCATTCCTGCGCGGGTATGCACCGACGACAGTCGGCGAGAACGCCTTCTTTGATCGCGGAACGCTTGCTGCCGACATCGCGGCCCTGATCGACGCCCTCAACGACGGCGAACCGGTCTTCCTCGTTGGGCAGGACTGGGGCGCTGCCGTGAGCTACGGCGTTCTGGGCGCGTTTCCGGAGAAGCTGCGTCGCGCACTGGTCCTCGCGGTGCCTCACCCGGTGGAGATCAACCGGACGCTGAAGCGATCGCCGCGGCACATCGTCCGGTCTTTCCACTGGTTCCTGTTCCAGCTGCCGTGGCTGCCAGAGCGCATCATCCGTGGCAGCCGAGGCGGTTTCCTCAGATTCCTGTGGAAGCTGTGGTCGCCCGACTTCCAGGATCATGCGCACGTCGACCACATCGTGCGCACGCAGCTCCAGGGCCGCGGCGTCGAAGACTCGCTGGCGTACTACCGCGCAGCCGTCCAGGCGGCCTACCGCGACCCCGGGCGGCAAGACGTATTCGAAAGTCTGAATCGGACGATCACGGTACCGACCCGAGTGCTCTGCGGGACCCGGGACATGCGCAAGGAAATGCTGCCCCGCCAGGCTGATCTGTTCGCGCCGAGCGCAGACTACCAGTACGCCCTGATCGAGGGCGCTGGGCATTTCCTGCACCGCGAGAAGCCCGCCGAGGTGAACCGCGAGATCGAGAGCTGGCTACGCGCCGATTGACGGTCGCCGGGACGCAGTGTCTTTGCTCGGATCCCGGAGCGACATGAGCGGCCTACGGTTCACCCGGCTGCGGCTGGATCAGGAGTGACGCGAGGGCCGAGACCTCGCCTTCGTCCGGAGGCACGGTAGAGCTCACCATGCGGCCGAGATAGGCCCAGTAGATGAAGCTGGCCCGCGCCGACAGGTGTTCGACGGGTGTGCCGGCATTCGCGAGCAGGGCTTCGATGTAGGCCAGGCGCTCGGCGTCGACTGATGCGACCACACGACTCGCCTCCTCGTCACCGACGCTCCAGGCGCGGATCGCACGCTCGAGTGCCGGCGGATTCATGAACGCTCGGCGCATCAGCGCGGCAAGCTGACCGTCCTCGAGCGCGTCGATGTCGACGATCACC
>JBCCZC010000126.1:0-13713 GCA_039188505.1 Pseudomonadota bacterium
CTCGGTCTTGCCGCTGCCGGTGACGCCGTGCAGCAGCGAGACGTGAAAATGCCCCGCGTCCGCGGTGATGGCGGCGACGGCGGCCCGCTGATCGTCGTTGAGCGGCGGACCCGGCTGCGCGGCATGATCGGGACGCCCGACCGCCTCGATCCAGCCCCGCTCGACAAGCGCCTGAACCACGGCGGCCGGAGCGCCCGATGTCGCCCGGAGCGCGGCTGCTTCCAGGGGCGCATCCTGCAGGACACGGAGCACGGCCTGCTGGCGCCGGGCCCGGCCGAGCGATTTCGGATCGATGGCCCGCCCCGCCTCGGTAAGGGCGTACCAGCGAAGGCGAGCAACAGCGGGTGCCTCCGATCGGCGCAACCGGGTGGGCAGTGCGGCGTGCAGGACTTCGCCCAGCGGGTGGTGATAGTAGCTGGCCAGCCAGCGGCAGAACTCGACCAGGTGCGGGTCCAAGACCGGGTGCTCATCGAGGACTTCCTCGATTGCCTTCAGCTCGTGATCCGTTTGGGCCAGCAGGCTCGGATCGACGACCACGCCGACCTTGCTCTGGCGACCGAAGGGCACCCGTACGCGGGCGCCGGGCTCGGGCCGGGGAGCGCTCGCGAGGCGGTAGGCAAAGACCCGCCGCAGCGGAACGGGCACGGCGACCGCCACGACATCGTCGGCCGCAACGGGCTGTTCTCGCTGGTCGTCCAGGGTCAGGCGGCGCCGGGTAGGCGGGTCTGCTGCAGGCAGCGCTCGAAGTCGGCCTGGACCCGGTCCAGGTCCTCGAACAGCGTTTCGAAGCTGCCGCCGTCGGACGCCACCATGCGCGTGTAGGTTCGCCGGACCAGGACGCCGCGGCGCTCCCATTCCCCGGCGAGAAGATCATCCCAGAGGTGGGCCGTGGCCTCATCGACACGCGAGACGGGGCTGCCGTCCTCGTCGATCACGCCCATGATCACGTTCTGGAGGAAACCGCGTCGTTCGAGCAGCGGCGCGAGGGCACGCAGCAGGCGCAGGCGCCGGTTGACGGATTCCCGGACCAGTTCATTGGCGGCGGTCAGCGGCAGCTCGAGCCAGTTCTCCCGCCGGACCGGCAGCGGAAAGAATGACACCATGCCGCGGATGCCGCCGAAGACCTGCCCCAGATCCTGGGCAAGCCGCAGTTCGGCGTCCGGGAAAGAAGTATGGATCGTGCGGTGCGGTACGCAGGTCCCTTCGAGGGCCATCCGCACCGAGAACTCGGAGCCGGCGTCGGGGTCCTCACTCACGGCGATCGGCAGCTCACCGCGGCGCGCAACGAACGCGCAGAAGGACCGTCCCAGGGCATGGAACGGATCAAGAAGGAGAAACGCCTCGCGCTTCAGACTGCTCATGCCCTGCGAGTCAACCGACCGCGTCCTCGTGCGTTAGGAATCGGGATGGTTCGAAAAGGCCATCGACTGGACAAGAATACACCGATGCAGTGACCATCAGAACCGAAGCAACCTGGGTTGACGCGCGGATGCGTGATGAGGACGACGGCAAGGCAGCCCTCGGCCGCGAGATGGACGCCTTCCTCGGCGACGTGTCGACGCGGGCGCTGCGCATGGCCGAGCTGGCCGTTCGCGACCGCGAGGAGGCGCTCGACATCGTCCAGGACGTGATGCTCGCCTTTGCGCGGCGCTACGGCCGGAAGCCGCGGGACCAGTGGCCACCGCTATTCTATCGCTGCCTCGAGAATCGGATCCGTGACTGGTACCGACGCCAGGGTGTGCGGTCTCGCTGGACCCTCAGCCTCGAGCAGCCGGATCGGCCGCCGGCGGCGCAGGACTTCCCGGACCCGGGCGTCCCCGAGCCACCGCGCCAGCTCGAGAGCGGCGACTTCGGCGACGCCCTCGAGGGCGCGTTGGCCGCATTGCCGCATCGCCAGCGACAGGCTTTCGTGTACCGTACCTGGGAGGGGCTCAGTGTCGCCGACACGGCACGCGCCATGGGTTGCGGCCAGGGGAGCGTCAAGACGCACCTGTCGCGGGCCATGAGGACCCTCAGAACGATGCTTGCAGCTTACGCCGATGACTGATCACGACGACGACTTCGCCCGGCGCGCCCGCGCCGCACTCGACCGGCAGGCGGATGCGCTCGACGGCCATGCCCGCTCGCGGCTGACGCAGGCCCGCCATGCGGCACTGGATGCCCTCGAGGACAAGCCGCGCTTCCGCGCGCTACGCTTCGCGCCGGCCTTCGCACTGGTGCTCGTAGCGGTCGCCGCCGTCGGGCTACTGCGACCGCAGGCGGCTGTCGATCCGGCGCCGGTTCCGGCCGCCGCCGAGTCGATCGCGGACATGGAGCTGCTGGCCCTGGACACGGAGCTGGAGCTGCTGGCGGACCTCGAGTTCTATCTCTGGCTCGAAGCCGAGCTGCCCGAGAGTGATGCGGGCTGAACGTGGAATGGCTCCTGGCGCTGGCCGTTGCGCTCTGGGGTGCCGAAGAGGCCCCGCAGCGGGCCGACCCGCCGCCGGCCGCGCTGCTGGAGTTCCTCGGACAGTTCGACGACGAGGAAGGGGAGTGGCTGGACCCGCTCACGCTGGAAGCACCGATCGACCTACCGGTCGCTGATGACGAGAAGGATGATCCCGACGCTGAAGACACTGAGCCTGACGCTGCTGCTGATGGCGGCGACGGCGAGCCACGCGGTCGAGGCTGACTTCGACGCGCTGACGCCCGAGGAACAGCAAGCGCTGTCTCTCGTGGCCGATGAGTGGGCGAATCTGTCGGAGGATAACCGCGCGACGCTGCTCAAGGGCGCCCGGCGATGGCTTGCGCTCAAGCCGGACGAGCGCGCACGGGTCGAGCGCCGCTTCGCCACCTGGCGCAACCTGTCCGACGAGGAGCGAAGCGCCATCCGCGAACGCTACGCGGCGTTCCGGGGACTTGCGCCGGCCCAGCAGCGCGCAGTGCGCACCCTGTTCCAACGTTTCCAGCAGCTACCGCCGGAGCAGCGCCGGGCGTTGCGCGAGCGCTTCGAGGCCATGACGCCGGAGGAGCGCCGGGCCTTCGTGGCCGGTGCGGGGATCGGCCAGCGGCTGAGCCAGCCGACGCGGTCCGGGCGGGCGTCGCCGATGATGGCCCGGTTCCGGGTGATCGCGCGTGATCTATCTCCCGAGGGGCGTCAGCGCCTCCGCGAACGCGTTATTTCGCTGGATCGGCCAGGGCGGGAAGCACTGCTGCTGCAGCTCGAGAAGCTCAACGTCGCCGAACGGGAAGCGCTCCTCAGCGAAGCTCGGGACTGACCGGTTCCAGGATCCTTCGGGCGGCGGAGAAGCCCCCCGGGAAGCGCCGCTGCCCTTCGGCACGCATCCGCTCCGCGTGATGGTCCAGATAGTTCTGCAGCGCATCGCGAGAGGAAAGCTGGTACTGGCAACAGAAGCAGCGTCCAGCCGCTTCGGGCTCCACGACCTCGAAGACCAGGGCTCCCGAGAACCCCTCCAGCGCTACCATCTCGGCCACGTGGTCGTGCAGCCAGGGCAACCAGGCGTCGACGATGTCCCGATCGACCTCGAGATTGACCTCATAGATGATCATGCATCCTCCTACGCCTCGGTCAGATAGCCGGCTTCGCGCATCCAGGTACAGGTCGCCTCGATCAGCTCCCGGGTCGGCGTGATGCCGTAGTCGAGTTCTGCGACCGCGCGGGCGGAGTCCACGGCCAGGTCGTTGCACACCATGGACGCCCCTGCCGCGGTGACCTCCGGCTCGCGTCGGGTCAGGCGGCTGAACCAATCCTGCAGGTGCCCCATGCCCATGAGCGCAAAGGCCGGCATCACCGGTCGCTTGACCCGCACGTCAAGGACCTCGGCAATCGTTCGGACAAGCCATTCGAAAGACCGGTTCTCGCCACCCAGGAGGTAGTTCCTGCCGGTCTCGCCCTGCTCCCAGGCCGTGATGTGGGCGCGCGCGATCTCACGAACGTCCGCGAAGGACCCGGTGGCAGGCGGAATCCCCGGCAGCGACCCGTCGGCAACCATCTTGTAGAGCCGCACCCAGTTGTGACGGTCGCCGGGCCCCATGACATGCGTCGGGTTGAGGATCACCGCCCGGAGCTCCGAGGCCGCCTGCATGACGAGAGCCTCGGCCGCGAACTTCGTGCGGCAGTAGTTCACCCAGTGCGCACGGAGGTCGCGTACCGTATCCTCGCGGATCGGCTGTTCGGTCGGGAAGCCGTAGACCGCGATGGTCGACGTGTACACGAAACGGCGGGTCCCGGCGCGTTGGGCTGCGGCGAGCAGGTGGCGGGTCCCGTCGACGTTGACCCGGGTCTGGCGATCGTCGTTGCCGCGCCACATGCTGGTGTCCGCTGCGACATGAAAGACGGCATCGAACGCACCGTCGAGCGCGCGCTGAACGTCCTCGCGTTGGGTCAGGTCACCGGTTCGAACCTCACAACCCGGCACCGTGTCCGGATGGTCGGCATCGCGCTGAAAGGCGACGACGCGCCAACCGCTTTCGAGCAGCTGGCGAACGAGGTGCCCCCCGACGAACCCGGTGGCGCCGGTAACGAAGGCGATAGGCATGATGACAATCCCTGACTGGCCGAATCCGAACGCGTGGTTCCGGGAGTGCGGATCTTACCGCACGGAGACGCACCGGTGACCGATCGCTTTCGCGACGAGGCCGTGACGACGCTGAAACTGGCGATCCCGCTCGTGATCGGCCAGGCGACCAACGTGGCAATGGTCTTCGTCGACACGCTCTTTGCCGGGCGCCTTTCCGCCGAGGATCTCGCCGCGGTCGCCATCGGCGGGACGTTCTGGGCCACGAGCAACCTGCTGGTCCTGGGCACGCTGCTCGCTGTCCCCGCGTTCGTCTCGCAGTTCGACGGAGCCGGTGAGCGCCAGCGCATTGCGCCCTTTGCGCGCCAGGCCGGCTGGGTGGCGTTGCTGCTGTCCCTGCTCGTCTGGAGCTTCATCCGGAATGCCGAGCTGCTACTCGAACCCATCGGCATTCCCGCCGAGGTGCGCCCGCTCGCCGGTGGCTACCTCGACGCCATCTCGTGGGGCGCCCCCTTCTATGCCCTGTTCTTCCTGTTCCGTTTCGTGAGCGAAGGCATCGGCAGCATGCGGCCCGCCATGGTCTTCGGCATCGGTGGGCTGCTGCTGAATATCGTCGCGGACTGGGTGCTCATGTACGGCAAGTTCGGCTTCCCGGCGCTGGGTGCCGCCGGCTGCGGCTACGCCACGGCCATCGTCCTCGCCGCCCAATGCATCGGCATGGGTCTGTATCTGCGTTTCGGCAAGCGCTACGCGGACCTCGACATCTTCAAGCACATCGAGCTCCCGCGGCTCGACCGCGCCGCGGAGATCCTGCGCGTCGGCCTCCCGATCGGCGCTGCGGTCTTCGTCGAGAGCAGTCTGTTCCTGTGCGCGACCCTGCTGATGGGTTCCCTCGGCACCGTGATGATCGCGGGCCACCAGATCGCGCTGAACTTCTCCGCGCTGGCGTTCATGGTGCCGCTTGGCTTCAGCTTCGCCATCACCGTACGCGTGGGCAACGCGGCCGGCCGTGGTGATTGGGAAGCGGTGCGCTTCCGCGGCATCACGGGCCTGAAGCTGATCATGATCACCCAGACGATCACGGCGCTCTTCATCCTGACCTTTCGCGGACCGATCGCGGGGCTCTACTCGACCGACGCCGCCGTCGTGGCCGTCGGCGTCGAACTGCTGCTCTTCGGCGCACTCTTCCAGTTCTCCGACGGTTTCCAGATCGCCGCCGCCGGCGCGCTGCGCGGCATCAAGGACACCCGGATTCCGCTGGTGATCATGGTCCTGGCCTATTGGGTGTTCGGCATTCCCCTGAGCTACACGCTGGGCATCTCGCTGGGCGGCCGCGGCGCCGGCATCTGGATCGGTCTCATCGGCGGCCTCACGGTGGCGGCGGTGGCGCTACTCTGGCGGTTCAATCGCCTCTCCCAGCGGCTGGTGGCGGGCCAGGGTGAACAGACCTGACCCCCGGGCGGCTCGCTGATTCCTAGAGGTTCCGCCGCGGCGCGATGAAGGTGTTTCCGAGGAGTAGCCCGCCGACCAGGGCCGCGAGGATCACGGTGACCGACACCGCCGCGTCGAGGCCGTCCTCGATGTTGCGGGAGAACAGAAAGTTCAGGGCCCGGTAGCCCAGGCTTCCGGGCACGAGCAGGATGATGCCCGGCGTGCGCATCACCGTGGCAGGCCGGTTGAAGAGTCGCGCGTAGCCGTTGCTGACGGCGGCGACCACCAGCGCTGCGAGAAACACGCCGACCTCGGGCCCGAGAGCTTGGGTCGCGAGGGTGTTCGTGATGAACGACACCATGGCTGCGACCACCACGGCGATCCAATCACGCCGCTGGGCGGCGAAGAGCACGGCGAAGGCAAGGCCGGCCGCGAGCATCGATACCCAGACGAACCAGCCCGCGGAGAGTGCCTGGGGATCCGCCGGCACGCCCGAAGCAAGGCCGATGCCCGTCATCAGCTGAGTCGCGAGCATCACGCCCAGCGCGAGCTTCAGGAGCACCACCAGCGCCCCGGCGAAGCGCGCTGTGCCGGAAGCCAGATGGCCGGTCGACAGCTCGGTTACCGCGACGGTCAGATCGAGACCGGGCATCAGGATGATCAGGGCGCCGATCACCACGTTCGGGACCGAGGCGCCTCCGGCCAGAGCGCTGAGCCCGTAGGCCGCCACGGTCACCAGGAACGCGACCAGCGGCTCGAAGCTGCCGGAATCCTGCCAGCGTCCGCCCAGCAGCGTGGTAATGGTCCCGGCCAGCAGGCCGAGGACGGTGGCGATGCCGATGTCGGTCCAGGTGCTGCCGAGCAGCGCCGCGACGGTGGCGCCGACGACGGCCCAGGAGAGCAGCTGTCCCCAGAGCGGCGCCACGGGCGGCATGTTCGGCACGGCGAGCAGCCGCTCTGCGCCCTCGTCCAGGTCGATCGTCCCCGCAGCGACTTCGTCCGCGATCTCATCCACCGCGCGCAGCTTGCCAAGGTCGACGGAACCGGGCCGCAGGCGAATCATCATCGTCGGATAGGCATCCTGGGTTCCCGTCGGGTCCGTCTCGTCACGGAAGGACAGGAACACGGAGGTCGGGGTAGAAAACACATCACAATGACAGCCCAGCCGCTCGGCGGCCGACGAGACCGCGTTCTCGAGGCGGTGCGCGGCCGTTCCATACTCGTGCAGGCGAGTCGCCAGCAGGCGCAGGAATCGGACCTCGATCGGCCAGGGCCGTGCCGTGACTTCAGACATCAACGAACCCCTGGTCCCAGCCGGCATCGGGGTCGCCATTGCGTAGATCGACGCCGAAATCTGCTGCCGCTTTCAGCGCCAGGAGGACGCTGACCCAGCCGGGAGCATTCTGCGGCGGGGCATCGGCCTCGGTGACCGTCAGCTCGGTACCCTCGGCGATCGCCCTGAGATCGAACGCAACCGGATTGCCCTCGAAGTAGGCGAGCGAGAAGTGCCGCGGCGGATCGTACTCGAGAACCCGCGCTTCCAGCCCGGTGCCATCGGCGAACTCGAAGTGTATCGCCCGCCCCTGGCTGGTCGTCTGCCGAGCCCAGAAACGCGCCCGTCCAGCGTCCGTGACGAGGAGCTCGAACACAGCTTCGGGCGACGAGCGCAGGCGGATGCGCCACCGGACGTCCGTGGTCCCCGTGCTCACCGGCGACCCAGGAGGAAGACGTCGTTGCGAAACTCGAGGACCACCCCGTCGCGGCGGATCGCGCGGACCCGCAGCCTGCTCTGCACCTGGTCACCCTCGGCGAACCGCTCGCCGTTCAGCTTCACGAACCGCTCAGCGGGCTCCTCGGTGAAGTAGTGAAGCGTCATGTCGAGCTCGGGCAGCTCCTCGCGCACGCGGAGCGGCAGCTGGTACCAGAGCGGCACCTCATCGAATGACTCGCGAGCGGACCGCCTCGCCCCGCGCTCAACCTGCCGCGGCGTCTCGTCCGCCGCGTCCGGCTGCACGACCTGCACCGCCGGCCCGGACCGCGCCGGGCGCGGCGGCGCAGCCACCGGTCTCGGTTCGGCCACGGGCTGCGGCTGCTCGACGACGGCCTCCTTTTCGACGCGCTGAACGCCGGAACGGCGCTCCTCGAGTTCCTGCGGCGTGATTCCGAGCTTGTCGGCCTCCTCGGCCAGCTCGATCATGCGCGCCATCTCGCGCTCGCTGACCTCCTCCTTCTGCTCCTGCGCCGAAGCGCAGACACAGGCGAACGCAAGCAGGGCGGTCAGGACGGTCGCAGGTAGGTCGAGGTGGCGGCGCATGGTCGCAGGTGTCAGTGGGAAGTTGATCGCTTTGAATGATGGAACACGATTTGGTTCCAAAGATCGTGTCACGGTCGAAGCCGCTCCGCGATCTTCGCGAACAGGCCCGTGAACATGCTCGCCTCGCGGGCGGTCAGGTCGGCACGATTCAGCGCACGGCGAAAGCGCAGCAGCAGGTGCCTGGGCTCGTAGCGGGCGAAGCCCGATCTTTCAACGGTGGCCTCGAGACCCGCATAGAGATGTTCGAGCATGGCATCGGTCGCCGGCTCGTCCTGGCTTGACGCGGGGTGCCTGTCGACGAGAGATCGGCGCAGCTCATAGGCGAAGATCTGGACCGCCTGGGCGAGATTCAGGCTCGAGCAGTCATCCGAGGTGTCGATCGTGGCCTGGTAGCGGCATCGGTAGAGCTCGTCGTTCGTCAGCCCGGACGGTTCCGGCCCGAAGACCACGGCTACAGGTCCACCGGCGCGGGCAGCGAGCGCGCCGGCTTCCGCCACGTTGACCAATGGCCAGTCGGCACCCCGCTGGCGTCCGGAGGTCGCGATGGTCAGCGCGCAATCCGCCAGGGCCTCATCGAGCGTTTCCGCGACGCGCGCCTCGTCGAGCACGTCAGCCGCCTCGGTTGCCAGTCGCGTCGCCTCCGGATGGGGGAATCGCCGCGGCCGGACGAGCCACAGGTCGCGAAAACCCATGGTCTTCAGGGCCCGGGCGCTGGCCCCGATATTGGACGGGTACTCGGGGCGGACGAGAACGAAGCGGACGGCGGTCTTCACGGCGCGATGATAGCCGACCGGCGAAACGGCACCAACGGAGCGCGAGACCCAGTGCCGCGCGCATAGGGACCAGCGAGAAAGCAGCAAGCCCGACCGAGCCGCCGCTGACCCGCGCTCAGCGCTCGATGCGCGTTCCGGACAGCTCAATCGCGCCGGGAAGCCGAACCGTCGCCAGCGCGGCCGGCTCATTGCCCTCAATCACGCTGTCGCGCAGCCGGAGGGTCGCCTCGCCGAAATTGGCGATTGCACCTGAGCGTCCGAAGGCCGCGTCCGCGCCGTTGGCGGAGATGACCGAGTGAGACACGGTGGCCTGACCGAAGTTGGAGAGCGCGGCCCCGAATTCGGTCGGCGCCGTGCCGCCGAAGGCGGTATTGCCGACGAGGCGGGAGTCGTCGATCTCGAGCGTTCCGCGATTGACGATCGCGCCACCGGTCGGGTCTGCCGCGGCGAGGCTGTTGAAGCGCACGTCACAGTCGAGGAGCCGCGCCGTTCCCGTGTTCAGCAGCGCCGAAGCGCCGCCGCGGGCGCTGGAGTCTTCGATGGTGACGCCCCATGCCAGGAGGCGACCGGCGTTGTGAATCGCGCCGTTACCGCCGTCTGCGAGCACGACATCCACCATCGCGAGATCACCGTCGGGGCCGACCGCGAGGTGGGCGAAGGCCTCGGCGCTGTACCGCCGGAGCACGGCGCCATTGCCGATGATCTGCAGGCGTCCCTCGATGAGCGGCAGGGCGGTGGCCGCGCCGGGTGCCGGCGTGCGAAACCGATACTCGCTCTGAGCGGGCAGGAAGACGCGATCGGACTCGGGTGTCGTGTTGGCCGCCTCGATTGCGGCGATCAGCCCGGCAACGTCGCCAGACTCGATCAGGAAGTCACGGGCGCCAGAAGGCGTGAAGGAAAGGCTGGCCAGCAGTAGAAGGGTGAACCGATGCATCCTGGACCTCCTGAAGGGTCTCCATGGCCACCACTTTCTCTTTGCCCCTTAGAGTGTGCACACTAAATCAAACGACCGTTTGGATTTGTTGACAAAAGTCTCAGATTGGGTGAAACCGGAAAAAGCCGGCGCATGCGCCGGCCCGGTTTCACGCCCCGAGCCTACATGCGAGGGGCCGGAACTCCCTCTCGTCAGCCCACCTGGCTCCATCGAAGACGCGCGCCGGCCCGGTCTCACGCCCCGAGCCTACCTGCGAGGGGCCGGAACCCCCTCTCGTCAGCCCACCTGGCTCCATCGAAGACGCGCGCCGGCCCGGTTTCACGCCCCGAGCCTACGTGCGAGGGGCCGGAACTCCCTTCTGTCAGCCCACCTAGCTCCATCGAAGACGCGCGCCGGCCCGGTTTCACGCCCCGGGCCCGGGTACGAAAGGCCGGATCTCCGTTTCGGCCAACTTCCCATCGGCTCTACCGGTGTAGACGCCGCAGCCGCGAGCGACGGAACGCTGTGCCGGGGGCCGGCTAGCAATTAAAACGGGGGCCTCGAGGTCTTGCCCGGTCTGACTCGGACGTTGACCTCGCGTCCCCCGCTCGAATCCCCGCTGCATCAGGGGGAACTCCTTGCTACTGCTGTTGCGTCTGCCAGACGGCCTTCGGTGTCAGCGGCGCCTTCCCCTGCTCCAGCACGCTGCTGCCGTCCAGGCGGTATAGCGTCCACAGCAGCGTGTTCGTCCGCCTCAGCAGCACGTCCGTGTTGCCATCGCCGTCGAAGTCGTCGAGCCAGCGAACCTCCCACGTCCGGTTCGGCGTCATCGATACCCGTGGGTCGGATGCCACCGCGCCGCTCGCGTCGAAGTTGTAGATCAGCCACCGGCCGTTCGAGCGGCGCATGAGGACGTCGTCGCGCGCGTTGCCGTCAAAGTTGCCCACGCCCTGGAATGTCCACTGATCACTCGTGGTCATTGCGGGCATCCGGGTACCCGTCACCTCACCGGTACCCGGTGCGAAGGTGTAGCTGGTCCACTCGCCCGTCGCCGTATCCCGGACCAGCAGCTCGTCCGTCCCGTCACCGTCGAAGTCGCCGATGCCCTGGGTCGATGTCGTGGCGGGCACGTCGATCGCCAGCACCTGGCTGAACGCGATGTTCCCCGTCGAGGTGAGATACCACGCCTTCCAGCTGTCGCCGTTCCGCGTCAGGACATCGCCGATGCCGTCACCGTTGAGATCACCCACACCCTGGAACTCGTCCGCCAGGTCCAGGCTCACGCCAATGTGGCGGCGGGAGTTGATCAGGCCCGTTGCGCCGTTGAGGTAGTAGACATGCCACTCGCCGTTCGAATCGTTCCGGATCAGCAGGTCCTCGACCCCGTCACCGTTCAGATCCCGCACCGCCCGCGTCGTCCAGGCCGGGTTCGGGCTGAAGGGCCGCGCCCCGTTCGAGAGCCGCGTGTAGCCGTCCAGCAGGTACAGCGTCCACTTCTGGGTGTCGCTCCGGCGGAGGATCACCTGAGCCGGCACGGTCTCAAGGTACGTGATCTCGAAGGTCACCGCGTCGGACCGATTCTCACCGCCGCTGCTCACGCCGCCGCTATCGCGGGCGATGACGCTCACCACCGCGGTGCCGCCAGTGCTCGTGAGGCTGTAGCGGAGCTCGCCGAGCTTCGTCACCCGGACGTCCCCGTCGAGGACGCCGTTGGGATCCTCCACGATGGTGACCTGGAACCGAAGCTCCTGGTCGTCCTCGTCGGGGCCGGGCGTGATGTCCGTGGCCCAGCCGGGCACGCTCTGGATCAGTTCCGCGCCCTTGGCCAGGGTCTGGTCCGGACCTGCCGTGAAGCTCGGGGCGTCGTTCACCGGCGTGACCTCGATGGTCACCGTGGCCGTGTCGGTCAGAACCGTATTGTCGGCGACGGAGTAATCGAAGGTGGCCATGCCGGACGTGTTCGCCGGCGGCGTGTAGGTGAACGCCCCATCTGCACCAAGAACCACCTCACCGCCGATGCCTTCCGCATCAAAGGTTCCCGAGGTGGTGACCAGAACTTCGTCGGCCTCTCCGCCGAAATCGATCCCATTGCCGTTGTCGTCGATGACGTTCCCGGAAACCGCGCTGTCCTCGAGGGTCGTGAACCCGTCGTCCTGCGCGACCAGCGTATCGTCTTCACCGTTGACGGTGATCGTCACCGTTGCCGTGTCCTCGGTGTCGCCGTCGCTGGTGGTGTAGGTGAAGGTCACCGTCGCGGTCTCGCCGTCGTTGAGGGACTCGAATTCATCGGCCGTATCGAAGGTGAGCATCCCGTCGGCCGCCACGTTCAGCGTCCCGCCGCCGGCCGGCGTGTAGTCCGTGCCGACGACCGCTAGCCCATCGATAGCCGTGACCATCAGCGCGTTGACGTCGAGAGCCGAATCATTCGCGTGCAGGCCGCTGCCCAGCGCAACGCCCAGCAGGTTGCCCTCGTCGACCGAATACATGTCGTTTTCGGCTTCCACGACCACGAGCTGGTAGACCTCGTCGATCGGCGGCTCGGCGCCGTCGTAGGCATTGCCGAGCGTGTCGGCGATGTCCTGCGGATCCGAGAGGTCGATGCCGATCGTTCCCGTGAAGGTGGTGATATCCCCGCCCGAGACCGTCAGATCGTAGAGCGCATTCGGCGTCACCTCGGCGAAGCCGGTGACCGTGGCCGTGGAGCCGCCGCTCACGACGAAGTCCATCGCGTCGACGTTCTGCGCATCGCCGTCGAAGGTGACCCGGAAAACGACGGTGTCCGCGTTCGTGCTGGCCGCCATCGGATCCTGGCGCGTAATCGAGAGCAGATCCGGCGGCGTGTTGTCGAGGGTGTAGGTCTCGTCCGTTGGGGGTTCGGTCGTGTCCAGTGCGTTGCCTGCCGGATCGGCGATCGTCGGATCGCCCTTCGCCCTAAGCCTCGCAAGGTCGAGACCGACAGTGCCGTCAAACTCGGCGAGGTCGCCGCCCGAGACTGTCACGTCGAAGACCGAATCGGCCGTATCCGTCGCCACGTTCGTGGCCGTTGCCGTGGAGCCACCGCTCACGATGAACGCACTGGTGCTGACGTTCTGCACGTCCTCGCTGAAGGTCACCCGGAAGACCAGCGTGTCGGCGTTCGTCGGCGTTGTCATCGGGGTCTGTCGGACGATGGACAGTACCGTCGGCGGCGTCAGGTCGATTTCGAATTCCGTTAGCGTCAATGGCGTATCGCTGTTGCCGGCGGCGTCCGAGACCGTCACGGTGCAGTCGGAGTAAGTGCCTTCCGCCAGCGGCGTGCTGTTGTCGGTCTGAGTCAGCGTGATGGTCTGGTTACCCGAGCCGATCGCACCTTCGTCGCCGCTGCCGCAGCTGCCGCCGACGGCCAGCGTGCCCGCCTCGTCGCTGGAAATCGTGACGTTCGGCGTCGAGTCGTCTGTGGGATCGGCGACGGGGGTGACCTCGGCCAGGGTCGGACTCGTCAGGTCAATCTCGAAGCTGGTCAACGTGACCGGCGTGTTGCTGTTGCCAGCGCCGTCGGTCACCGTGATCGTGCAGTCGGAAAAGGTGCCATCGGCCAACGGCGTGCTGTTGTCCGGCTGGGTCAGCGTGTTGGTCTGGTTTCCAGAGGCATTCGCGCCTTCATCGCCGCTGCCGCAGCTGCCGCCGATCGCGAGCGAGCCCGCCTCGTTGGTGTTGATGGTCACGTCCGGCGTCGAGTCGTGTTGCGGCGGGGGCACCCCCCGCACCACCCCCCCCCGCGGCGGC
>JBCCZC010000127.1:0-13666 GCA_039188505.1 Pseudomonadota bacterium
CAGCAGCTTGCGGGCGTTGAAGCGGTGTCCGTCCTCCGGCCGCCAGGGGCCATGCGCGCGGAGCCCGTAGCGGGCGCCCGCCCCGAGCCCCGGCAGGAAGCCGTGCCATACGTCCCCGGTCCGTTCGGGAAGGCCGAGGCGATCGGTTTCCTCGCCGGTTTCAGGATCGAAGAGACAGACCTCGATGCGTTCCGCGTGGGCGGAAAAGACGGCGAAATCGACCCCGTCGTCCCGACAGTGGGCGCCGAGCCGGTGGGGTCGTCCCGCCGTCATGCTCATGGGGCGATCCGGTCGGTGACGAGATCACGGTAGAGGGCGGCATAGGCCGCAGCAGAGGCCTCCCAGCCAACGGCCTGGCCGAGCGCGTTCCGGACCATGCGGCGCCAGGTTGCGCCCTCGGCGTGGGCGTCGAAGGCCCGGTCCAGCGCGGTTCGCAACCCGTTCCGATCCACCGGCGCGAACTGGAAGCCGGTCGCGCAGCCGCTGGCGAGCGCCGCCGGATTCGCGTCGATCACGGTGTCGGCCAGCCCGCCCGTGCGGGACACGATCGGCAGCGTGCCGTAGCGCAGCCCGCAGAGCTGGGTCAGTCCGCACGGCTCGAAGCGCGACGGCACGACGATCGCGTCGGCGCCGGCCTGGATGCGGTGGGCGAGCGCCTCGTCGTAGCCGATGAACACGCCCACGGCGCC
Organism: Pseudomonadota bacterium; assembly: GCA_039188505.1. Taxonomy (GTDB): domain Bacteria; phylum Pseudomonadota; class Gammaproteobacteria; order Xanthomonadales; family SZUA-38; genus JBCCZC01. Next base: position 690 of record JBCCZC010000127.1, read on the forward strand.
GGGGTGAGCCTCCGCCGCGGCGCGGAAGCCGGCCTCGAGCTCCGCATCACCGGACCCGACCACAGCCAGGCGCCCACCCCGGGCCACGATGTGCGGCACGAGCTCGAGCAGGAGATCGAGCCCCTTCTGCAGGGTCAGGCGGCTGATGACCGCAAAGAGGGGGCCATCGGAAGCCTCGAGCCCGAACTCCTCGACGAGCGCGGCCTTGCAGTGCCGCTTCCCCGCCGGCGCGCGGCGGCTGTAGCGCTTGGCGATGAGGGGGTCGGACTCGGGATCCCAGACGTCCGTATCGATACCATTGACGATGCCGGACAAGCTCTCCTGGCGGGCCCGCAGCACACCCTCGAGACCCATTCCGAAGTCGTCTTCGAGGAGCTCCCGCGCGTAGGTCGGGCTGACCGTCGTCAGATGGTCGGCGTAAAAGAGGCCGGCCTTGAGGAAACCGACCTGCCCCCAGTACTCGTAGCCGTCGGCGTCGAAGCCCGACTCCGGGAGTCCGAGACCACTCCGGCAAGTCGCCGGGAACAGCCCCTGGAAGGCCATGTTATGGATCGTGAAAAGGGTGGGCGGCGCCTGGTCGGCCGTGCCGAGGTAGACCGGCACGAGGCCCGCCTGCCAGTCGTGCGCGTGAACGACATCGGGCTGCCAGCCGTCGATACCGCGACGCGCCATGCTCGCGCCGAGCCAGGACAGCGCGCCGAAGCGCTGCCAGTTGTCGGCGTGGTCCTCGCCCGCTTCATCGAGGTAGGGATTGCCCGGCCGATCGAACAGCCCCGGCGCGTCGATCGCCAGGACCTCGAGGCCTTCGGCGGTTCGGCCCGAGACAACCTGTGCCTTGACGCCGAAGAGGTCGGCCCGATCACCCACGAACTTGCTCCGCCGCAGCCCATCGAGCACGGCGGGGTAGCCCGGAAGCAGGACGCGAACGTCCATACCGAGGTCCGCCAGCGCCTTCGGCAGCGCGCCGACGACGTCCGCGAGGCCGCCGGTCTTGATCAGCGGCACGCACTCGGATGCGACGAAGAGAACGCGCACGGGTCAGCCTTCGAGGCGATCGATCATCGGCTGGGTGATCAGCACCGTGCCGGCTTCGGTCACGCGGAAACGCCGCTCGTCGTCATCGCGATCCTCGCCGACCACGAGCCCCTGGGGAATCACGACACCGCGATCCACGACCGCGTTCGTGAGTCGCGCGTGGCGTCCGACGAAGACCTGGGGCAGCACGACGCTGCGATACAGGCGGCTGTAGGAGTTCGCGTGGACGCGTGTAAAGAGCAGACTCTCCTCGATCGATGCCCCGGACACGATGCAGCCGCCGGAGACCAGCGAGGACACGGCCTCGCCACGCCGCCCATCCACGTTGTGGACGAACTTCGCCGGCGGCACCTGTTCGCTGTAGGTCCAGATCGGCCACTCGCGCTGATAGATGTCGAGGCCCGGCTCGAAGGCCGTGAGATCGATGTTCGCCTGCCAGAACGCATCGACGGTCCCGACATCGCGCCAGTATGGCTCGGTCTCGCTGCCGCTCGTCACGCAGGAGTTGGAGAAGCGATGCGCGACCGCCTTGCCGCCCGCCACCAGCTTCGGAATGAGGTCCTTGCCGAAATCGTGGGAGCTTTCCGGATCCTCGGCGTCCTCGGCGAGCAGCTCGAGGAGCGCCTCGGTGTCGAAGACGTAGATACCCATGCTGGCCAGGGCGAGGTCCGGGTGGCCCGGCATGGCCGGTGGGTCCGCCGGCTTCTCGACGAACGCCGTGATGTTCATCGCCTCGTCAACAGCCATCACGCCGTAGCCGACCGCCTCGTCGCGCGGGACCTCGACGCAACCGACGGTGACGTCGGCGCCGGACTCGACGTGCTGCATGAGCATCAGCTCGTAGTCCATCTTGTAGATGTGATCCCCGGCCAGGACGACCAGGTAGTCGGGTTCGTAGCTGCGGATGATGTCCGCGTTCTGCCACACCGCGTCGGCGGTCCCGAGGTACCAGTTGGCGGTATCCATGCGCTGGGAGGCCGGGAGGATGTCGAAATTCTCGTTCCGCTCGGCGCGGAAGAAGTTCCAGCCGCGCTGCACGTGCCGGATCAGGCTGTGGGCCTTGTACTGGGTGGCCACCGCAATGCGGCGAATACCGGAGTTGACCGCATTCGACAGAACGAAGTCGATGATGCGCGTCTTCCCGCCGAAGTACACCGCCGGTTTCGCCCGCTTGTCGGTGAGCTCGAGGAGTCGGCTACCGCGCCCCCCGGCCAGGACGAAGGCCATGGCCCGCTGGGCGACCCGGTAGTTCTCAGATCTTGGCTGCATGAGTTGTTCCCCTCAGTTCGATTCCGCATCCCACGCGAGGATGAGCGTGGTCAGCGGCGGAAGGTTGATCACGATGGAGTCCGCCCGTCCGTTCCAGGCCGCCGGCTCGCTGTCAACGCCGCCGAGGTTGCCGCGATCCCCGCCGCCATAGATCGACGCGTCGCTGTTCAGCCGCTCCGCCCAACGCCCCGGTCGCGGTACGCCGACGCGCCAGCGCTCCCGCGCCACCGGCGTGAAGTTGCAGACGACCAGCACGGGCGCGGTATCGCCGTCGCCCCAGCGCACCCAGGCAAAGACCGACTCGGCGGCTGCGTTCGCCTCGATCCACTCGAAGCCCTCGGCCTGGGCATCCCGCTGGTGCAGGGCCGGCAGCTCGCGGTAAACGTGATTCAGGTCCCGGACCAGGCGCTGGACGCCCGCGTGACGCTCGTCATCGAGCAGATGCCAGGCGATCGTTGCGTCGTGATTCCACTCGTCGCGCTGCGCGAATTCCTGGCCCATGAACAAAAGCTTCTTGCCCGGATGGGCCCACATGAAGCCGTAGTAGGCACGCACGTTGGCGAACTTCTCCGCCTCGCTCCCGGGCATCCGGTGCCAGATCGATCCCTTGCCGTGAACGACCTCGTCGTGGCTTAGGGGCAGCACGAAGTTCTCGGTGAACGCGTAGTGGAGCCCGAAGGTCATCTGGTGGTGATGGTTGGAGCGGTGCACCGGATCACGCCCCATGAAGTCGAGCGTGTCGTTCATCCACCCCATGTTCCACTTGAAGCCGAAGCCTAGGCCGCCGTCGTGGACGGGCCGTGACACCGCGGGAAACGCGGTCGACTCCTCGGCCAGCGTCATGATCCCGGGGCACTCGCCGTAGACCACCTCGTTCATCCGCTGCAGGAACGCGATCGCCTCGAGGGTCTCGCGGCCGCCATGGATATTCGGCACCCATTCGCCCTCCTCACGGGAGTAGTCGCGATAGAGCATCGACGCCACCGCGTCCACGCGCAGCCCGTCGACGTGGTGTTCGAGCAGCCAGTAGAGGGCGTTGGCCACGAGAAAGTTGGCAACTTCCTTGCGGCCATAGTTGTAAACCAGCGTGTTCCAGTCCGGGTGGTAGCCTTCCTTCGGATCGGCGTGCTCGTAGAGCGCCGTCCCGTCGAAGCGACCGAGCCCGTGCGGATCCGTCGGGAAGTGGCCGGGCACCCAGTCGATGATGACGCCGAGCCCTGCCGCGTGGCACGCCTCGATGAAGCGACGGAACTCGCCGGGCGTGCCGTGGCGGATCGTGGGCGCAAAGAGACCGACCGGCTGGTAGCCCCAGGACCCGTCAAAGGGAAACTCCGAGACCGGCATGAGCTCGATGTGCGTGAAGCCGAGGTTGGCCACGTAGGGCACGAGATCCCGCGCGAGCTCGGCGTAGGACAGCGGCCGGTTGCCCTCTCGATCGACGCGCTGCCAGGAGCCGAGGTGCACCTCGTAGATCGAGATCGGCGCATCGGTCGCGTGGGCCGCGGCCCGACGGTCCATCCAGGCGCCGTCCTGCCAGTCGTGTCGCTCGAGATCGCGAACGATCGAAGCCGTCTGTGGCGGATGCTCGGCGCCGAAACCAACCGGGTCGGCCTTCTGCGGCAGCTCGCTGCCGTTGGGCCCGACGATCGCGTACTTGTAGGCATCGCCCGCCGTTACATCCGGGATGAAGATCTCCCAGACGCCCGTCGACCCGCGGCGCCGCATCACCGCGCGCCGCGCATCCCAGAGGTTGAAGTCGCCGACGACGGACACTCGGCGTGCGTTCGGGGCCCAGACCGCTAACTGAACGCCGACGACACCCTCATGCTCGATGAGATGAGCACCGAGCTTGTCCCAGAGTCGCAGGTGCGTGCCCTCCGCCAGCAGGTGTTCGTCGAGCTCGCCGAGCACCGGACCGAAGCGGTAGGGGTCGTCGAGTTCCCAACGCGCGACGCCGCCTTCGCAGTGCAGCCGATAGGCCACCCGTTCCCTCACCTCGGTCAATGTGGTTGCGAACAGACCCTCGCCGAGATCGCTCAGCTCGATCGGCGGTTCGTCGGCATCGAGGCGCTGAACCGCGACCTTCTCCGCACCGGGAACGAACGCCCGTATAGCGAGACCGCTCGGCACCACGTGCGGCCCGAGGACCGCAAAGGGATCATCCACGGTCCCTTCGACGATGCCCTGCAGGAGCGCCCTCTCCGGCAGCGCCTCACCTGTCGTTCGCGACTCCCCCATGGTCTCGACTCGTCAGACGCCCCAGACTTCCGTCGCGTACTGCCGGATCGCCCGGTCCGACGAGAACCAGCCCACCCTGGCGGTATTCATGATGGCGGCCCGCAGCCAGCCCTCCTGATCCCGGTAGGCCGCGTCGACCTCACGCTGCGTGGCGAAATAGGCATCGAAATCGACAGTCACCATGAAGTAATCATAGTCGTAGAGGTTGCCGACCAGGTCCCGGTAGCGCCCGGGCTCTTCGGGCGAGAAGCGGCCGGCGGCCACCTGATCGAGCGCGTGGGCGAGCCGGTCGGAAGCCTCGATGGCGGCGCGGGCATAGCCCGGCTGCTGGCGACGCTCGATAACCTCGTCGGTGGTCAGCCCGAACAGGAAAAAATTCTCCGGTCGCACGCGATCGCGAATCTCGATGTTGGCGCCGTCGAGGGTTCCGATCGTGGGCGCGCCGTTCAGGGCGAACTTCATATTGCCAGTGCCCGACGCTTCCTTGCCCGCGGTCGAGATCTGCTCGGACAGGTCGGATGCGGGAATGACCACCTCGGCCATCGAGACGTTGTAGTTGTCCGGGTAGACGACCATCAGCCGGCCAGCGACGACGGGATCGTTGTTGACCACCGCGGCAACGTCATTGATGAGGCGGATGATCTGCTTGGCCATGTAGTAGCCGGGCGCGGCCTTGCCGCCGAAGATCTTGACCCGCGGCACCCAGTCCTTCGTCGGCTCGGCGCGGATCGCATTCCACTGCGCGATCGTCTCGAGGATATTCAGCAGCTGACGCTTGTACTCGTGGATCCGCTTGATATGGACATCGAAGATCGCATCGCAGTCGATGCGGGGACCGCCATCGGCCTCGAGCCACCGGGCAAGACGCGCCTTGTTGGCACGCTTCGCGAGCCCATAGCGATGGCGAAACTCTTCGCTGTCGGCGTGCTCGGCCAGCGCGTCGAGCCGCTCGAGCTGATCCGGCCACTCGGTGCCGATGGTGTCGTTGATCAGGGAACGCAGGGATGGATTGCAGGCGTGCAGCCACCGCCGCGGCGTGACGCCGTTGGTCACGTTGACGATGCGCTCCGGGTGGCGCTCATGCAGGTCCCGGAAAACCAGCCGCTTGACCAGCTCCGTGTGGAGAGCCGACACGCCGTTGACGCGGTGCGAGGCGAGGAAGGCCAGGTCCCCCATCTTCACTACGCCGTGCTCGATGATCGATACGTCGCCCGCACGGGCGCGCGCCCAGGCCTCGATCTGCTGGACGATCTCGAAGTGGCGCGGGAGCACGCGTCGGAACAGCTCCACCGACCAGCTCTCGAGCGCCTCGGGCAGCAGCGTGTGATTGGTGTAGGCGAGGCATCCGTGGGCGAGCTCGATCGCGGCCGCCATGGCCATGCCCTGATCGTCGACTAGGATTCGAACCAGCTCCGGCGCGGCGATAGCTGGATGCGTGTCGTTCATCTGGATCGCGACCCGCTCCGGCAGCAGTCTCAGATCGTCGTACTCACGGCGGAAGCGGGCCACCAGGTCCTGGATCGACGCGGCGGTGAAGAAGTACTCCTGTTTGAGGCGGAGCTCCTTGCCCTGCTCCGTGGTGTCATCCGGGTACAGCACCCGGGAGAGCGTCCGGGCCAACGCCTCGGGTTCCGCCGCCGCGGCGTACTCGCCCGCGTTGAAGCGGTGCAGGTCGAAGATCGTGGTGGGCTTGGCCGCCCACAAGCGCAGGGTGTTGGCCCAGCGCCCCTCCCAGCCGATGATGGGCGTGTCATAGGCCTGGGCGATGACGAACTCGGCCGGTTGCCAGGTCGTCCTGCCGTCACTCGACGTCGTCGTGCTGCCGCCGAAGCCGATGCAGAAGGACACCTCGGGCCGCACGAACTCCCAGGGGTGTTCCTGCTGCAGCCAGTCCTCCGCCTCCTCGACCTGGCGGCCGTTCTCGAAGCTCTGCCGGAACAGGCCGTGCTCGTAGCGCACGCCGTAGCCATAGGCGGCAATCCCGAGCGTCGACAGCGAATCCAGGAAGCAGGCCGCAAGCCGGCCGAGGCCACCGTTGCCGAGTGCCGCGTCGGGTTCCTCGCTCATGAGGAGATCCGCGTCCTGACCGAGGTCGGCGAGCGCCTCGCGACACGCGTCCTCGAGGCCGAGGTTGGTCACGGCGTCCTGGATCAACCGACCGATCAGGAACTCCATCGACAGGTAGTAGACCCGCTTGCGCTGCTCGGCGTAGGTCTGCCGTGTGCTCTCGAACCAGGGATCGACGATCCGGTCGCGCAGCGTCAGCGACAGCGCCACGCGCCAGTCGTAGCGCGATGCGTGTTCGGGATCCTTGCCCATGGAGTACTTGAGGTGTCGCTCGACGCCCTGACGGATCACGTGGGCATCGGCGAGTTGCGTGGTTCGAGCGTCCATGGCGACCGTCATGTCAAGGGGGGCTGGTTCGCGAAGTCTGCCATGGTGCCACGACCGAACGTTACACCTCGATGAATACGATTCCATGCCGGTCGGTGCTCAACCGACCTGCTTGCGACCCTTCCCTCCGGGGGTTTTCAGGCGGTCCAGCCCGTGGAGCAGCACCGAGTCGATCTCGGCGTGCGAGGCGAGAAGCGCGTCGATCTCCTCGCGCCAGCCGGGGTTGCGCGCGTACTCGCGGAGGCCGGCGTAGCGCTCGTAGGTGTAGGCCTTCAGCCAGAGCGCATGCACGAGTCCCGCGTAGCCGTCGCGGAAACCTCGGCGCAGCAGATAGCTCTTGATGAACCGCGCGTTGGCTCGCACCCAGATCTCCGCCAGCGACGGCGACTTGCGGCCGCTGGCGACCTGCTGCGCGACAAACAGCCGTGCGTAGCGGGACAGTTTCAGGGCGAAGTCGTGTGCGCTGTCATTCGAGTAGTGCCGGATCCTTCCGGGCAGGCGCGGCCGTTCGCCCTCGCCGTCGATCTCGAGCTGCTCGTGCACGAAGCCGCCATACCACCGTGCCTGCCCCGCGCGAAACAGCCGCGTCGGGTACTGCCGACCGGGCTCGCCGTGCTCGAGCCAGCGGTCGATGAAGTAGTCGACGCGACGGGCCGCGAAGGCCTGAACGCCCTCGCTGCGATCGAAGTCGATGGCAGCAATCGCCAGCGCGAGCTCCTCGTCGAGAACCTCGTCCGCGTCCAGCGACAGGACCCACGGCTGCGTCGCCTGAGCCAGGGCGACGTTCTTCTGGGCGACGTAGCCCTCCCAGGGATGCCGATGGACCGTCGCGCCGAGCGCCTCGGCAATGGCGATCGTCGGATCATCCGGCTCCTGCACGACCACGACCATCTCGGCGACGGCAGGCCGCGCCGCCTCGAGGCAGCGCGCGATGCGCTTCTCCTCGCGGTGGGCGATGACGCAGAGGCTGATCGGTGGCGGTGAAGTCATGGTCGGTCCCGGGCGGCGCGGGCCAGTATCTGGTGGTCGCTCCACGGCTGCAAGGTCTCAGGCGAAGTGCGAGAGGATCGTCTTCCGCCGGTAGTCGAAGATGCGCCTGATGTCACCGCCGACGAGGGGCTTCGCGAGGCCGCCCGCAGGGCCCAGGGGCAGCTCGTAGTCCACGCGATCGAGCATCGCCGTGCCGCCGTCGACCGGTAGGAAGCGGTGCGTATGGTTCCAGAGCTGGTAGGGACCGCGCAGCTGGAAATCGACGAAATACTCATCCGGCACCCACTCCCGGATGAGCGTCCTCCACTTCAGGGGCAGGCCGCGGAGGCGCAAGGCATAGTCGATCTCGGTGCCCGCCCGGATGCCCTCGGTGCTGACGGCCGCGACGCGGAAGCGGAGCAGGGGCGGCGTGATCTGCTCGAGGTTGTACGGGTCGCCGAAGAACGCGAAGACCTCTTCGAGTGGTCGATCGATGACGCAGAAATCCTCGAAGCGATCGCAGACGTGGATCTCCCCCTCGAGTCCGACCGGCAGTACGCCGGCCGCCTCCTCGAGAGCCGCGTGGATATCGCCATAGCGAAAGTCGAAGCCGAGCTCCGGCAGGCGGCTGGACACGATCCCCTGGCCGTCCAGCACCAGCTGAGCCATTTCCCCGAAGGCGATCTTCAGCGCCAGGGGCGGCGCCGGCAGCAGCGCGGGCCGACGCACGGCGCGGCCGAGGGCGCGCGAGAAGTCGCGGTTGCTGATCGGCTCCGGCGCCACGGCGTTGATGACGCCCGCATAGCGTTCGTCGTCGAGGCAGGCGAGACAGAGCGCGACGAGATCATCGCGGTGAATCCAGCTCATCAGCTGACGCCCGGCGCCGACGGGCCCGCCCACGCCGGCCTTGAATGGCGGCAGCAGCTTCTCGAGGGCGCCGCCGTTGGCGCCCAGCACCGTCCCGACCCGCAGCACCACCCGGCGGCCGGCCCCCGACTGCGCGGCTTCCGCCTCCCATTCGGCGCAGACCCTCGCGGGAAAGCCATCCCCCGCTCGACCGTTCTCGTCGAAGGCGTCCGGCCGGTTCACCGGATAAAAGCCGATGGCGGAGAAGTTCACCCACAGCGCCGGCTGGTCGGCCGCAGCGAAGCCGGCGACGAGGTGGCGGGTGCCGATGATTCGGCTGTCGAGGATGGCCTGCTTGCGCGCAGCGCTCCAGCGGCCCGCCCCGAGGTTTTCGCCCATGAGGTTGAAGACGGCGTGGATCCCCTGGAGGGCCTCGGCAGGCGGCGGCCCTGCGAGCGGATCCCAGGTCACGTAGCTCGCTCGCACGCCGACACGACGCTTGGCGGCGGTGGCGTCGCGGCTGAGCAGCACCAGCTCGTGACCGGCGAGGTAGAGGGCGCGCGCCAGCGGCGTCCCCACGAAACCGGTGGCGCCGGTGATCAGAATCCGCATCGAGCCAATCTCCTGGACATCGCTCGGACGATGGGCGGAGCGGAGTGAAGCGGGCGCCAAGCGGGCGTCGACGGTCGCTCAAGGGGCGCAACGGAGCCGGCGCCGCGGACTGGTATGGTGGAGCCGATGCGACACCTGGCCGCTCTCCTGCTGTTGGCCGCCGCTGGCGCCCCCGGCGCCTTCGAACGCGGCCTCTACTTCGACCCCGCGCGCAACGGCCATGGCTTTGCCCTCGAGCGCGTCGGTGACGCCTGGGTCCTGGTCTTCTATAGCTACGACGCGGCGGGCGTGCCCGAGTGGTACCTCTCGGTGGCGGCCGAGAGCGCGGGCGTCATTCAGGGCCCCCTCGACCGCTTCCGCTACGACGTGGCCGCGACGCCACCGCAGCAGCTCGAGTCCCGCGCAGGCGCCTTCGCGCTCGCCGCCGACCCGCGGTGCCCCGGATCCCTGGCGTTCTCCTGGGAACTGGCTGGCGAGGGAACCACGTGGTGTGTCGAACGCCTCATCGATCGAACCAACCGACCGCAGCGGGATTTCGGCGGTGTGTGGTTCGCGCGCGACCCCGCGGATGTCGGCTGGGGCATGACGCTCGACTTCGCGGGCGAGTCGACCGCTGTAGCCGTTGTCTTCTACTACGACGTCGACGGGTCCCCTCGCTGGGCGCTCGGCACGGGCGAGGGCGGGGGCGGCGCGTACGCGGTGCCGCTCCAGGATTTTCGCGGCTACTGTCGACGCTGCGACGCCGCGCCACTGGGGGCGGCGGACGCCGGCCCCGTCACCTTTGCACTGGCCGCCGAACGCGGTCCGATCAGCGGGACCATCGAGCTCGCCATCGAGGATTCCGCCGCCAATCCGTGGCGTCGCGACGCCGCCATCCAGGCGCTATCCGACCCCGAGCGCGGTCTGATCGCCCTGCCCGCGACCCTCAGCGCCGCGGAGCCCGTGGCCTTCCTCGGCGCGACCGTCATTCCCATGACGGACAATGATACGCTGCTTGCGGACCACACGATCGTCGTACGCGACGGGCTCATCGAGGACCTGGGACCGCGGTCGGCGGTCGCGATTCCGTCGGATGCCCGCCTCGTGGACGCCCGGGACCATTTCCTGACGCCCGGTCTCAGCGAGATGCACCTGCACATCACCGTTGGTGGCCCCCAGGCCGCACGTGACGCAGGCACACTCATGATCGCGAATGGGGTGACCACCGCCTTCAACGTCGGCGACGCCTTCTCCCTGGACGTGCCGGACCTCGCCCGGGAGTTCGCCGACGGCGCCACCCTGGGCCCCACCCTCTACACGGCCAACGTCGCCTACGGTCCGAACGACAACGCCGATGCCGGCCGGACCGTACGCAACGGCCGGGAGGCCACCGCCTATGCCGAGCGCCTGGCGGCCGCCGGCTACGACTTCCTGAAGGTGTATTGGGGCATCCCGGTACTGGCCTTTCGCCAGTATGTCGCCGACGGCGACCGACTCGACATGCCCGTGATCGGCCACCTACCGCTGCTCCAGCCGATGGAGACGTCGCTGGCGGGCGGGCAGGTCATGGCGGTCCACATCCAGGAGCCCTACGTCACGCTGATGAACCGCCGGGAGGACCCGACGCTCATCCGGCCCGCGGCAGAGCTGATGCTCCGCTACGGCACCTATCTGACCCCCACGCTCGCCGTCTTCGAGTCCTATACCTCGATCCTCGGCGGCGACACGGAGGCTTTCAACGCGCTCATCAATCGGGAAGGCTCGCGCTACCAGCCGCTCTCGATCCGGAATGCCTGGCGCAGCTATTTCGACCGGCCGTTCATCCAGGACGTGGCCAACGGCAGCCTCGATGGGCAGTTCGACTTCTTCATGCGCATGACGGGCGAGTTCGATGCGGCCGGTGTGCCCCTGCTCGTCGGCACGGACGCGCCCGGCTTTCCCGGCGTGATGTCCGGCTACGGGGCCATTGAGGAGCTGCGCCTGTTCGTGAAGGCGGGTATTCCGCCAGCCCGTGCCTTCGCCGCCGCGACCCGCAACGCCGGCGCCTTCATCGACGACACGCTCGCCCCGGATCGCGCCTTCGGCACGATCGAAACCGGCAAGGTGGCGGACCTGCTACTGCTCGAAGCCGATCCCCGGCTCGATATCGAGCACGTCACCCGGCGCGTCGGCGTCATGTCCCGGGGCCGCTGGTTCTCGGCCGACGATCTCCAGGCGAAGCTCGAAGCGCTGCCGCTGTTCCGCAAGGACAACTCGGCCGGCGACTGGGACCCCGACCGCCTGCCGTTCTGCGCCGATCATCTCCACCTGCATTAGCCCGTCGTTGCGAACCGGCTACGAGTGCGCGTTCCGTTGCAGTCCGCGAATCCGCTCCCAGAGCAGCGCGACAGGCCAACGAAAGGACAAGGCCTCGACGCAGCGCTCCAGCCATCCGTCCCGCGAACCGAGCCGATCGATCGACCGCTCCAGGTCACGACGAATGGCGTCTCCATAGGCGCGCTCCGCCTTCGCGACAGCCGATCTGAGAATCGGCGCCGGACATTCGAGCATGGCCAGGTCGATGAGATCGCGGTTGAAGACCCCGTCGTCCGCGTACCGATCGGTGTTCGCCAGCAGCTTGCTCGCTGCAAGGTCGCGCAGCGTCAGCGTCGGAATCGTACAGAGCTGCTCATCCTCCCCGGGCGTGTCCAGATCAATCCGCGCTTCGAAGATGATCTCGAACTTGATCGGCGAATCGCCAACGGTGAGGCGCGTCCGGATGCCGTACTGGTCGGCACGGAGGCTGCCGATCTGCCCAACCAGACCGGGTACCTTGAAGAGTGGAGCCAGGTCGCCGTCCCCGGACCCGAGCAGCCTGCGCAGGGACCGGAAGCCCGCTAGGTCGGACGTCAGAAAATCGATGCCCACCGATTCGCGGTACTCACCACGCAGCAGCACGATCGCAGTGCCCCCGCCGAAATAGCAGCCGTGCTCGCGCAGCGTCGAACTCTCGAGAGCTCGGAGCACCTGCTCGATCTGACGATGTCGCGGCCGCTCGAACACCTCAGGCGTCGTCGCCGAAGAGCGACCGCAGCGACTCGATCAGAGTCCGCTCGGCGGGGTCGATCGCATCCCAGTCGATATGGCGCGCGTTCCGGTCATAGATGTCATGGGCCTCACGGGGTGATAGCGCATCCGTGCCCGTAACCTGCCAGGCCAAGGCCATCAGCTGCGGGTAAGCGGCCAATTCAACGCGCAGGGGAACGACATCCGGCAGATTGTGCGCCGGCTGAAGTGGCTCGCCGAGATGAAAGTTCAGCCCGAGTACGGCCAGGGCGTTGAACCACGCCGCAATGGAGACGGAGGGCGTTCCAGCCTCGATCCGGTGCCAGGTCACCCGTGACATACGGGCCGCCTGGGCCGCCGCCGTCGCGCTCACCCCGAGTGCCTTACGCCGCTGGCGGATGCATGCGCCCAGATCCGCGATACGCGCTCCCAGAGCTTGAGTTTCGATTAGTTCGACGCGGCCAGGCATGAATGGGATCTCTAAAATGTATCTCATTTTATACAGTTTAGAATTTTTGTACAAAATGAGAATCATTATGAATGAAGGCCGGGGTCGCCCGAACCGATCCGCTCCAAGCAGACCATGACTC